>CAMLEO010000067.1 GCA_946478975.1 uncultured Steroidobacter sp. | reverse complement strand
TTGGGTCCGACAGGGATGTCGGCCCCAGCAGCAGCTACAGGGACGTAACGCATACGGTCCGCGCGATAGCGCGGACAAGGGCGGTGCGCGGCGCCGGAGGAACATAGGACCCACCAGCCTTCGCCAGCCACCAAGGCGACCTCCGTTCCTAAACGGACCCAGCCTTCAAATGCGGATGCTGCTTCTTGATCGTCGCCACCATCCACTGCCGGAACTTGCGAATGACCGGCGAATCCCACCGCTTCTCCCGGGCGATAAAATAATAAATCCCCATCGCCTGAGGCTGAAAGCCAGCCTTCCCCTGGCCAACATCAACCAATCGCCCACTGGCGAGATCATCCGCTGCAATCACATAGTTGGTGAGCGCAATCCCTCGCCCATAACGGGCCGCATCCAATGTGAGGTGGCCTTGCCACAAGCGGGTGCCGCTGAGCTCGACATCCTCATGAATGCCATGCACCGCCAGCCAATTGCGCCAGCGATTGAAGTTTTCTTCGTGCAGCAGCTGATGTGACAGCAGGTCCTTGGGCTCGTTGATCGGGTTTGCGCGAGCCAGGTACTCGCGATTGGCCACCGCCAGGATCGGCGTATGAACGATCTCCGAGCTGCGCAGCTCCGCGGCGAGCTCGACGCGATCGGCATACGGCGCGACCAGCCGAATCTCAACATCGGTGTGATGCGCAAGAACGTCCGGCAGTCGATCCAACGGCCGAACTTCGATATCGATCCCCGGGTTCGCCTGCTCGAACTCGCCGAGTCGGGCGGACAGCCAGTGCAATGCGAAGCCGGGCATGCAGCGAATGTGCAGGCGATGATCGTCGCCGCGTTTCATGAGATCGATGGTGGCGCCGGCGATCTGGTCGATGGCTGAGGCCACCTGCTTGTGATAACGCATGCCGTCTTCCGTCAGCACCGCGCCGCCGGGCGTGCGCTGAATCAGCTTGGTGCCGGTCCAGTCCTCGATGGCTCGCAGGTGACGGCTGACCACGGCATGATCGCGGCACAAATATTGGGCGGCTTTGCGTACGCCGCCGAGCCGAGCGACAGCATCGAACGCGCGCAATGCTTCGAAAGGTGGCAACGCCTTGCGCGACGGCAGGCTGGACGCCGGCACGACCGGTCCCGATTTTGCTGAAAGAGGTTCCTCGCCGCTCATCGGCGCATTGTGCGACAAATATCGCGCCGAGTCTGTCATGGCCGGTGCCAAAACGGCACCGAGGTTTGCCCCTTTGGCACTGCATGGGCATCCTGCTTCGCTGACACCATCGCTGCGGTCAGGGTGGAATTTGCTTGGATGTTCGCTGGCCGTCGGCGGATTCATCATTACGAGGTGACGTTGAACACCATCGCCGAGGCCGGTCGCGTTGCGACCCCGGCCAGCGCCGCCGAGTTCTTCGGCCATCCGCGGGGCCTGGCTTACATCGCCTTTACCGAAGCTTGGGAACGCTTTTCGTTCTATGGCATGCAGGCGCTGCTGGTGCTGTACATGGCGGGGCATCTGCTGCAGCCGGGTGTGGTCGAGCAAGTCGCGGGATTCGCCGCCCTGCGCGCCGGGCTCGAGGCCGTGTTCGGCACGTTGTCGACTCAAGCGCTCGCCTCGCAAATCTTCGGTTTGTATATCGGGCTGGTGTATTTCATGCCCATCTTCGGCGGGCTGCTCGGCGATCGGCTGATCGGGCGTCGTCGTGCGGTGTTGCTCGGAGCAGCGGCGATGGCCGCGGGTCACTTCTTGATGGCATTCGAAGCGGCGTTCCTGCCGGCGCTCGCTGCTCTCATCGTCGGCTCGGGATTGTTGAAAGGCAATCTCGCCGCTCAAGTGGGCGCGTTATATACGAAGGAAGATCGGCGCCGGGACAGCGCATATACGGCGTACTGCACGGCCATCAACGTCGGCGCCTTCATTGCACCGCTGGTGTGCGGCACGCTCGGCGAGTTCTATGGCTGGCATTACGGGTTTGGGGCGGCCGGCGTCGGCATGCTGGTCGGCATCGTGATTTATCTTTCCGGCGCGCGCTATCTGCCGGCCGATGATCTGTCTACGTCCGCCCGCGAGGCCAAAGTGCGCATGCAGCCGGGCGATGCGGGCAAAGTCGCCGCGATTCTGCTCCTGCTCGCGATCACGGCCTTGTTCTGGATCATGCAGACGCAGGTGTGGAACACCTATCCGCTGTGGTTGCGCGATCACGTCGATCGTTCGCTGCCGTTCGGGCTGACAATTCCTGTCACCTGGTTCCAGGCGCTGGATTCGTTGACGGTGCTGCTGTTTGCGCCGTTGGTGATGTGGCTGTGGCGCCGGCAGGCGCAGCGGGCGGCGGAACCGAGCGATTTATCCAAAATCTCGCTGGGCTGCACCTTGTTCGCCTTCGCATGTTTCCTGCTGGGCGCCGGGCAGTGGCTCGCCGGGGACAATCCGGTGCCGGTGCTCTGGCCGGTGATTTTTCATTTTATTTGCGCAGCTTCGTACCTTTACGTGGCGCCGATTGCGCTCGCGCTGGTGTCCCGAGCCGCCCCGCCGTCGGTCAACGCGATGATGGTGGGCTCGTACTATCTCGGATTGTTCGTCGGCGGCATCGTCAGCGGCTGGCTGGCCCGATTCTACGAGCCGTTCGGCCCGGTGGCGTTCTGGCTGCTGCACGTCGCGATCGGCCTCGCTGGCGCGTTGAGCGTGGTCGCCTTGCGGCGAATGTTTGTTCGCGTGCTGGAGTTGGGCGGCAAGGAATCTGCCGCCTGACCCCATCAAAACGGCAGCGGCGCCCGATCCGCCGCCACCGAGCTGCGCCGCGCCGCCGCTGAAAACAGCACCGGCCTGGACCAATAGGCAAACAGCCAGTCCGAGCGCCCATAGTCGGATCTCAACAATTCCGCGAGCGATACGTGCAGTGCCGTGTGCGGCCGGGCATGCAACCAGGCTCGCGCCGCTCGCAGCGACGCGAGCGTGATCGTTTCGTGATAACCGGTGCTGTCCGTGTTGGCGACGCCGGTCGCCTCGTTATAGGCGCGAATCAATCCCGGCATGTCACGCATTGCGTCCCGGTCGGGGCGGCTCAACAGCCAGAACGCGGCGGCAAAATGTGCCGCGTGCGTCCATTCAGGCTTGGGCAGCGTGCGTGTGACCAGTCCCAAACCGATGCGTTCGATATCGGCGTCGGATGAAATATTTGTCATGTTCGAGCTCCAGCGAGGTCAGGTGGGTGCCTGGCCGGCGAAGCTCACGGAAATATTCCCAGCCCCGCCGGATGGGCGGGGTTGCGCAGGGAAGGTCGGGGGAGGAGGCCCTCAGGCCTCGAATCCGAACGTACGCACGCACGCAACCGCCGCGATGAGCTGCGATTGTTGTTGCTGGCGGCGTTTGCAGGTTCGGAACATGGGCCGAATATATGCAATCCGGCGCAAAAAGACAACGCACAAAACAACGCCAGTGTCCACCCCCCGAAGGCGCAGATCACTGGCGTTGTAACGTTTTGGAAACGTGACCGGCGGGCGGCCACGTTCCAGACGTTCGATCAGCGCTTGGATTTTTTCTTCGACGAGCGCAGCGACAAGCCGAGCTTGTGAATGCGCTGACGAACCGCAGCTTCGGTGCGATCCAGTTGCTTGGCGATGGCGCGGGCCGGGGTCTGCGCCTTGATCATCGCCTTCATCTCGCGGTCGTTGGCGGAAGTCCAACGGACGCGGGAGGTTGCCGAGCTCTTCTTCTTCGCAGCAGTTTTCGGTCGTTTCTTAGTTGCCATGGTTAGTCCTCTGGGTAACGCCGCTTGAATCCGCAGCCGCCTCGACAAGTTCCGCGGGTGGTGAGCTCATCGAGACAATGTTTCGCTGATAGTTAAGTATCGGCTTGACAATTGCTGGCTGCGGATGAAAACTTAAGTAACTTCTTAACTGATGTGACCGTTTCTAAAGGGGGCCGGATTATGAGCGAGCTGACGATAGTTCACAGCACATTTGTCATCGAGCGCAGCTATTCGGCGACACCGGAGCAGGTTTTCGGGCAGTTTGCCGATCCGGTCAAGAAACGTCGCTGGTTCGCCGAGGGCGAGGGCTTCGAAGTTGACAAATTCGAAATGGACTTCCGCGTCGGCGGGATGGAGCGTGCTCGCTTTCGTTTCAAACCCGGGGCTCCGCTTGAACAAGGTACTGCCTTAGCCAACGACACTTATTACCTAGATATCGTACCAAATCGGCGCATCGTTGTTGCATATTCCATGACGGTGGCCGAGAAACGTATCTCTTGCTCGCTTGCTACTACAGAAATATTCCCTGCAGGGCAAGTATCAAAACTGGTTTATACCGAGCAGGCGGCGTTTTTCGCGGGTGCGGACGGCCAGAAAATTCGCGAAGCGGGGTGGCGTCACTTGTTTGATCGGCTGCACGAGGCGCTGATTTAACCTTGTCGCTCCGTGTTATTCCGAGCAGTCGCCGTTTTTCAATGTTGGCGATGTCGTCGACGAAGCATTTCAGCCGGTTGCAGACCTGCTGAAGTCGGGGAAGTCGAGCCATCCGAGCTTCCCTAGGTGTTTCCTCGCAAAAGGAATGTCGCTGCGAATGTCGCTCCGCCGGCCGAAAGTCGATGTAAACCGGGTGTTTCAGGCCCTGGCGGACCCCACGCGCCGCGAAATATTGGTGGCGCTCGGCCGCGGGCCGGTCTCGGTGTCGCAGCTGGCGGAACCGTTGCAAATATCGCTGGCCGCCGTTGTTCAGCATTTACAAGTGCTGGAGGACAGCGGCCTGGTGCACACCGAGAAGGTGGGCCGGGTGCGCACCTGCCGTATGGATCCGGCCGGTCTGGCCGCCGCCGAGCAGTGGTTGCACGAGCGTCGTTCCCTGTGGGAGCGCCGGCTGGACCGGCTTGGAGATGTTCTGGCGGATCCCGATGAGAAATGAGCGCGTTACGCGCTCAATCCGCCCGCCGGACTGCGCTGATCACAAACCGGCTACGCGGTAATGCGGGCAGTCGTGCGGCGTCCACGCTCAGATCCTGCGGCGGAACGTTGTAACGAATTGTTTGGGTGAACAGCTCGATCGCGGTCCGCATCAGCGCCACGGTGATCCATTCCCCGGGACAGCGATGCTGGAGCTGATGACTGCCGCCGCCCTGCGGCACAAATGCATAAGCATCGCCATTCCACTGCAGAAAACGTTGCGGATGGAACGTTTCGGGGTCCTCCCACACCCGCGGGTCGTGATTGATGCCGTACAGATCGAGCATCACCCGCCGGTTCCGTGGAAATTCATGTCCGCCCCAGCGGAACGGCTGGCGCACTCGGGCGGGCACGGCCGGAAAGAACGGATAGAACCGCCGCACCTCGCTGATGAATGCATCCATGTAAGGTTGACCGCCCGTGCGCAGCCCTGCGGCGGCTTCCGCAAATTGGTGCAGAGCATGGGCGCAGAACACGATGTAAACGGACACTGCGACGGTCGGACGCAATACATTCAGCAATTCCACCGCCGCCGTGTGCGCCGTGAGCAGCTGGCCTTCGAGATCTCGATGTAAGGCAATCTCGCGCAGCGCCGATTGCGCCGGCGGCATGATCGCGCCCAAGCGCACGTTCTCGATCAACCCCGCGGCCCAGTCCTCAGCCCGAGTTCGATCGATGCGTGAACGGAAATGCGCCGGGAAGCGGCCTGCGGCATCGAACAACGCTGTTAGTTGTTTGGTACGGCGGGCGATCTCGCGCGGCGCGAGCGGCACGCCGGACCATTTGCACACCGCTCGCGTGAGCACCGGCTGAAGCGCGTCATATAAGACGACGCGTTCCTGGTTCTGCCACTGCGTGAGCTCCGCCAGCAACTCCTGCCGAAACGAGTCGGCGAGCTCCCGAATGCGTGGGGGCGTCATCAGCGCAAGAAACATCGATTTGCGGTGCTGATGAGCGGCGCCGTCCATGCTTTGCACACCGCCCACACCGAGCAGTGTTTTCTGCAGCGGCTCGGGAGCGGCGCCGTGACGTGCGAAACGATCGCCGTCGTAGAACAACACCGCCGCCGCGCGACCCGTTACGCAGGTCGTCTTGCGCAGGAACAGACGTGTCTCATACACGTCGGAGGCGATTTGACGACAGCGTTTCGCGATAAATCGGTACGGGTCGCGTTTGAACGCCAGGCTCTCGTCGAAACGCATCGTGATCCTTTCAATCGCAGGGAATGCACGTCGAGCAACGCATCGCGCGCAGTGCTGTTCCGCTCGCCGGGTATTTGTTTCCTAGCGATTGGCCGCTGCTAACAAAGGTTAAAGCGCGCTGCTGCGATGGCAGGAAAAAGTCGCTTGCGAGCATCCATCGCGCGGAACCTTCTGGCTCGCGCTCCGGTTGAAACTGCGGTTCCCTTTTCATCGTACGGTTATATCGAGCATCGTGACGCCGTCGACGGCGGCGATGAAAACTCAACGGAGATTGCGTCATGAACGAATCCACTGACACCGGCTCGAAGGCGCGCTCCGGCGGTCGCGCCGCGAATCTCAAGCAGCGCATTACGCAGGACGGCAAGGAAAAGATCGAAAGCGGCAAGCGCGCCGCCGCCGATCAGATTGCCGAAATTGCCGATGCCATCGACCTGGCCGGCTCGCAGCTCGACCAGTCGCAGCCGACACTGGCGAACTACGCCACGCAGGTTGCGAACAGCGTCGGAACTTTCGCGACGCGGCTGCGCGAAGACAGCATCGAAGATATCTACCGGGACATGCGGCAGCTCGCGCAGCGTCACCCCGGAATGTTTCTACTCGGCAGCGCTGCACTCGGGCTGGTCGCCGCGCGCTTCATGAAAGCCTCGTCCGAAGAAGCAGCCTTCGAGGGCGAGGATCTCGGCGCTTCGGCCGAGAGCGAAACCGACCAGGACTGGGGCGAAGCGGCCCAGAACACACCCGCGCCCGACCCGTATGGATCGCCGGCTTATGGAGCATGAGCCATGGCATCCACTTCTAGTCACCTGTCCGCAGGCAGTGCGGAGCAAGGATCAGTGGCAGGGCTGCTGACACGTTTGATGGACGACGCGGTGGCGTTGGCCAAGAACGAGATCGCGCTCGCCAAGGCCGAAGCGCGCGGCGCGTTGAACGATGCGAAAAAGAGTATTGCACCGTTCGCCATCGCCGCCGGTGTGCTGCTCGCTGGCGCACTCACATTAGTGGCGGCATTGGTGCTGGCGCTGGCGGAAGTGATGAAGCCGTGGCTGGCGGCGCTCATCGTCAGCGTCGCATTGCTGCTGATCGGCTGGATGCTGCTCAAGACCGGACAGCGCAAGGTCGCAAACATCGGCGACCGCCTCGACCGTACTCAGAATTCCTTACAGAAAGATGCGACCGTGGTCGCGCGGAGGACATGATGAACGCTTCAACTGACAACGGCGCCTGGGCCAAGCAAAATTCCGGCGCCACGACTCGCAGCCCGGCGGATCTGGAGCGTGAAGGCGAGCAGATTCGCGCCGACCTGGATCGAACATTAGATGAGATCGAACGCAAGCTGTCGCCGGGCGAGCTGCTGGATAAATCGGTGGACTTCCTGCGCAACAACGGCTCGGAGTTCATTCGCGAAGCCGGCGAGACGGTGCGCAACAATCCAATTCCGGTGCTGCTGACGGCGGCCGGACTGATCTGGCTCACCACCTCCATCGCCACTCGCAATCGTTCGCGCTCTTCGGCGTATGACGAGAGCGAAGAGTTCGCCAGCTATCGCGGCTCGGAGGATTACAGCGACTACGGCCACAACGATAGCGGCATTCGCGGCAAAGTCGATGAAGCTCGTGCACGCATGAGCAGTGCCGCTCATCGGGTGAGCGACCGTGTCACGGGAACGGCGCAAGACGTAGCGGATAAGGCGCGAGGCCGTCTTTCGAGCACGATGCGCTCCGTGCAGGATCGTACCGAAGGCATGCGCTCGGACCTGATGAACCTGGTGCAGGAGCAACCCATCGCGCTCGGTGCATTGGCGCTCGCCGCCGGCGCCCTGATCGGCGCAGCGCTGCCGATCACTCAATATGAGAACCGCCTCATCGGACCGACGCGCGATCGCACGCTGGCTCGCGCCAAAGAAGTCGGTCAGCGTGAATATGAAAACCTGAAGCAGGCGGTGTCATCGACGATGGAGCGGCACGAAGGTTCGAATCGCACCGAAACGTCTACTCAACCGCCGGAGCAAGGCTGATTTGCCTTAAGGGACTGAACATGGCGACGTCTCCCACTGAACGTTTGAAATCCACGGCGCGGCGGCTCACCTCCGTGCCGAAATCCCAAGGCCCGACCCAAGTGCGGCGAGCCGTGCGCACGATGGGAGATCGGGACACGCTCAACCGCTCGCTCGGCTGGTTCAGCATCGGCTTGGGGGTGACTCAATTGCTCGCCCCCAAAGCGCTCGGCCGCGCGATCGGCGTTGGCGATCAAAGCACCATCATGCGCATGTGTGGCATGCGTGAGATCGCAAGCGGCGTCGGCTTGTTATCTGGCAAAGCGCCCGCCGCTTTCTCCTCGTCGCGAGTGATTGGCGATGTGATGGATCTGGCGTTGTTGGGAGCGTCGCTGCGTTCTCCGCAAGCGAACCCCGCTCGCATCGCTGCCGCGGCGACTGCGGTTGCGGGCGTCGCGGCCGTCGATGTGTATGCCAGCAAGCTCGATATTCAGGATTCGATCGCGCGTGCCTCGCAGGATCTGCCGATCACCGTGACGCTGGCGATCAACAGCCCGCCGGAAAAGCTGTATGAGTTCTGGCGCAAGCTGGAGAACCTGCCGCGCTTCATGCAGCACCTGGAATCGGTGCGCGAGACCGGCGATCGCACCTCTCATTGGATTGCGAAAGTGCCGGGCGGCATGCGGCTGCAGTGGCAATCGGAGATCGTCGACGATCAGCCGAATCAGTTTATTTCCTGGCGCACGCGCGAAGGTTCGGAAGTGAATCACTGCGGCAGTGTGCGTTTCGAAACGGCCTCGGGCGGACGCGGCACGATCGTCAGAGTCGAGATGTACTACGGCTTGCCTGGTGGTCGCATGGCGCAGCAGGCGGCGAAGCTGTTCTCAGCCGCGCCGGAGATTGTCATCAAAGAGGACCTGCGCCGCTTGAAGCAATTGATCGAGACCGGCGAGATCGCAACGACGCGCGGCCAGCCGTCGGGAGCGCGCAGCCTGGTGGGTCGGACGTTCACGAAGGGGTTGTCATGAAAGCAGTGTGTTGGCAGGGAATTCACAAAGTCGGCGTCGAAGAAGTGCCGGATCCGCGCATCCTCAACCCGCGCGATGCGATCGTCAAAGTCACGAAAGCGGCGATCTGCGGCTCCGACGTGCATCTGTACGACGGGTATGTGCCCGGCATGATGCGCGGGGACGTTCTCGGTCACGAGTTCATGGGCGAAGTGGTGGAGGTGGGCTCCGGCGTGAGCAACCTCGCCACTGGCGACCGCGTGGTCGTGCCGTTCCCGATCTCGTGCGGCAACTGTTTCTTTTGCGAGAAGGAAATGTTCTCGTTGTGCGAGAACTCCAACCCCAACGCCAAGCTCGCGGAAAAATTCTGGGGCCATTCCCCGTGCGGCATCTTTGGCTACTCGCATTTGCTCGGCGGCTACGCCGGCGGCCAGGCGCAGTACGTGCGCGTGCCGTTCGCAGATGTGGGGCCAATCAAGATTCCGGATGCGCTGAGCGATGAGCAGGTCTTGTTCCTGAGCGACATCCTGCCAACCGGCTACATGGCGGCCGAGAATTGCAACATCCAGCAGGGCGACACCGTTGCGGTGTGGGGCTGTGGGCCTGTCGGCCTGTTTGCGATCAAGAGCGCCATGTTGTTGGGCGCGGGCCGCGTGATCGCCATCGATCGCTTCCCTGAGCGCTTGCGCCTCGCTGAACGTGCCGGCGCCGAGGTAATCAATTACGAAGACACCGATGTGATGCCGACATTGAATGAGCTCACCGGCGGCCGCGGTCCGGACTCGTGTATCGATGCGGTCGGCATGGAGGCGCACATGCATGGCGTGCAGCACTCCTATGACAAAGTGAAACAAGCGCTGCGCATGGAGACAGATCGGCCGGGTGTGCTGCGCCAGGCGATCCAGGCGTGTCGGAACGGCGGCACGGTGTCGGTGCCGGGCGTGTATGGCGGCGTGGTGGACAAGATTCCGTTCGGCGCCATTGTGAACAAGGCCCTGACGGTGAAGTCCGGCCAGACTCACGTGCAACATTATATGAAGCCGCTGCTCGCGAGAATCGAGGCGGGCGAGATCGACCCCTCGTTCATCATCACGCATCGCGTATCGCTGGAAGAGGTGCCGGACGCGTACCAGATGTTCCGGAACAAGGACGATGATTGCGTGAAGGTGGTGGTAGACGTCACTCACTGACGTCTACCACCCTGCGGACTAGAGGATCGGTTTGCCGCCCGTGACAGCGACGGTTGCGCCGGAAACGTAACTCGCTTCGCTACTCGCCAGCATCACGTACACCGGCGCAAGCTCACACGGCTGCGCCGGTCGTTTCATGGGCACTTGCGAGCCGAACTGCTGCACTTTCTCATCCGGCATCGACGCTGGAATCAACGGCGTCCACACCGGCCCGGGCGCGACCGCATTGGCGCGAATGCCTTTTTCCGCCAGCAGCTGCGCCAACCCAGCGGTGAAGTTCTGAATCGCGCCTTTGGTGGTCGCGTACGCCAGCAGCGTGGGATTCGGTGTGTCCGCGTTGATCGACGCCGTATTGATGATGCTCGCGCCGGCTTTCATGTGAGGCATCGCGGCCTTGGTGATAAAGAACATCGCCGAGATATTCACGGCCAGCGTCTTGTTCCATTCCTCGTCTGGAATGTCTTCGAGTTTCTCGAACGTCATCTGGTGGGCGGCGTTGTTGACCAGAATATCGATGCGGCCAAGTGCGTCGACGGCTTTCTTCACCAGTTCTTTGCAGAACGAGGCACTGCCGATGTCGCCGGCGATCAGCACGCACTTGCGGCCCGCGGATTCGACCAGGCGCTGGGTTTCTTTCGCGTCGTCGTGCTCGTTCAAATAGCTCACGATCACGTCGGCGCCTTCGCGCGCGAATGCGAGTGCCACGGCGCGTCCGATGCCGGAGTCGGCGCCCGTGATCAGCGCCTTCTTGTCCGTCAGACGATTCGCACCTTTGTAACTGTCTTCGCCGTAGTCGGGCTCGGGCTTCATCGCCCGGCTCGAACCCGGCAGGGATTGCGGTTGTTTGGGGAATGGGGGTTTAGGAAAGGATTTTTCCGAGCTCATGATGCGCCTCCTGCATGATGAGTTCGAACCGGGCAGTCACTCGTAAAGTTCCGTCGTGATCAGGAGGACGACGCTGTCGGAGGTCAACTGATATTCGGCTCGCAACTCCTCGCGCGCGGATGCATGTAACAATCCCGCCAGGCCGCAGGCGCCGGACGCGGTGGTTTGCGGGCCGCCAAAACTGCGCATCGCGCTGGCCGCAAGCTTCAGCTCGTCTTCGGACACGAGCACCGAATCTACCGGATATTGCCGGAGTATGCGCAGCGCCGGCGCGGACGCGACTCCACACGCCAGCATCTCAGCTGCCGTGTGCAGATCCCCTTCGATTCGAACGGGCCGAGGCATCGCAAGCGACCGAGCGACGCACGGCGCTGCTTCGGGTTCGACGATCAGTGATTTGTTTGGTGCGCGCAAGAAGTCGTGCAGGCCGGTAACCATTGCCGCGGCGAGTCCGCCGACGCCTGCTTGCACAAACAAATGACTCGGCCGCTCGCCTATGTGTTCGAACTGCTGTACCAATTCCTGCGCCAGCAGCCCGTAACCTTCCATGACATCAGCGACGATCTCATCGTCCGGATCGGCGGACGTGTCGGAGATCAACAAACCCTCGCCACGATTCGCGGCGGCTTCGGCGGCGAGCACGGCATCGTCATATGTACCCGCGATCCAAACGATCTCAGCACCGCTGGCCTCGATTCGACTCGCCCGCGCGCCGCTCACTTCCTTCGACAGATAAATGCGAGCGCGAGAGTGCGCCCTTTGAGCGGCAGTCGCGACCGCGAGGCCGTGATTGCCTGCGCTTGCGGAAATTAACGTTGGCAGCGTTGCGTGATGAGCGTTGTCTGCGCACAGCTGGACGAGATCCGCGATCCCAGCGTGATTTGCGAGCGCGCGCAGGGCAGCGGTCATGCCGCCGAGCGATTTGAAACTCCCGAGCGGACGTTCGCCTTCAGCTTTGACGAACACGCGTCCCACTCGTGCAAATCGCGCAAGCGAAGGCAGCTCGATCAATGAGGTGGCCTGATGGTTCGGCCACAACCGTTGCCACGTGTCCAACAACTGCGATGTTTGCATGTTCGCAGTGTGAGACAGGGCGTGCGCCGAACCGCCGCGATTCCTATCCGGCGCGTGCGGGAAAAACGCGAAGGACTATGGGTCGTCCATCGGCACTGGAATCGTGAGTCCCTGTTTCCACAGGCCGAGCACCACGTTCGTGGTAAAGCGCCGCACGTTGGGATTTTCCTTGACCAGCTGCGACATCAACAGCTCGAACGCCTCCGTGTCTGGCGCCGTGACGACCAGAACGTAGTCGGTTTCGCCCGTGACATAAAACGCCTGTTGAATCTCAGCGTGCCTGGCGATCCACTCGCGCAGCTGCGCCAGCAGCTCGGGACGTTCGCGCTCCACTTCCAGAGACACAACAAAGAAGGTGGGCCGTCCCACAGCGCGAGGGTCGAGGACGGCCACGTCGCGCAGGATCACGCCTTGCTCACGCATGCGTTTCAAGCGTCGCTGAATGGCGGAGGGCGACAATCCCACTTGTTCAGCCAGGCGTTCGGCCGTCTGGGCGGCGTCCTGTTGGACGAGATTCAACAGCTGGCGGTCGAAGCGATCGAGATCCATGCGAAAACAGCCGAAAAAAAGCGCGCGTCAGGTTGGAATCGCGGCGGTTGCGCAGGCCGCCGACCCTAGCATCGTAGCCCACCTCGCACCTCATGACACTTTTGCACGGCCATGAAATTGCTGTATCAAACCCATTCGCCTTTTGCCCGCAAAGCCCTGGTGTTCGCGCACGAAGCCGGGCTCGCCGACCAGATCGAAGTCATTCATCACGAGACCAGCCCGCTGCGTCGGAACGAAGAAGTGTTCGCGGCCAATCCGCTCGGCAAAGTGCCGGTGCTGCTGCGGTCCGGGCTGCCCGCGTTGTTCGATTCGGATGTGATCTGCGCCTATCTCGATACATTGCATCCGGGGCGCAAGTTGATTCCTGACGAGGGCGAAGCTCGCTGGCGTGCCTTGCAATTGCAGGCGGTGGCGCAGGGGTTGGCCGATGCGGGCATTGCCATTCGCTGGGAGACGCAGCGGCGTCCGAAAGAACTGCGTTACCCGGCCTTGCGCGACGGCTACGTGGAAAAGCTACTCGCAAGTTATGACTGGCTGGAGCGCGAGATCGACCCCGATGCGAGCGCCGATATCGGTCACATCGCGCTTGCTACGGCCTTGAGCTGGCTGGAGTTTCGCGAGCTGCCGACGTTTCGGCCGCGGCCGCGACTGACGCGCTGGTTCGAGCGCTTCAACACCCGCAGTTCGATGCAGGCGACGCCGCTGTGGGGGCAGACGCACGACTGAAATCCAGCACCGGCGAAAAATATCGGCGCACCCGGTCGGGGTTGAAGGATCCGGTTCGTCCTAGGCGTATATCAGCGAGAAGAGCCACGCCCGGGATGGGCTTGGGCGGGCTCCTCTCGCTATTAAAGGAGGCGCCATGGCCGATCAACCGAACCTGACCCCCGCCGCGGAGCTCGCGGCCAGGAACAAGACGCGCATGCCGAACGAAAGCTCGGAGTATCGACAGGCGCGCAATGCGTTGCTCGCCGAGGAGATCGAGCTGCGTCGTCATATCGAACGCGTTGCGGCTCAACGCCGTGCGCTGCCGCCGGGCGGCGAAGTCAAAAAGAACTACAAGTTCCAGGGCGAGCGCGGGCCGGTCACGTTCGCCGATCTGTTTGGCGACAAGCAAACGCTGGTCGTCTATAGCTGGATGTATGGGCCGCAGCGTGAACGTCCGTGCCCGATGTGCACATCGCTGCTGAGCGCGTGGGAAGGTGAGGCGCAGGACATCGAGCAGAACGTGGCGCTCGCGGTCGTCGCGCAATCGCCGCTCGAAAAGCTGCTCGCGTTCAAGAAGGAGCGCGGCTGGCGCAATCTCAAGATTTATTCGGACCTCAACAGCGAATACAGCAAGGACTATTACGCCAACACGCCCGAGTGGGATGACTCGGCCGCGTTCAACGTCTTCACGCGCCGTGACGGCACGATTCGTCACTTCTACGCCGGCGAGATGGGCTTCGAAACCGCCGATCCCGGCCAGGATCCCCGCGGCGCGCCCGATCTTTCACCGTTATGGACGGTGCTGGATGCGACCCCGGAAGGTCGCAAGGCCGATTGGTATCCCAGCCTCGAATACGGCAAGTGAGGAGGGCGTCATGGCTGCTGTAAAACTGCAGAAGAACGCGTTGCCCAAGGTCGTGTCTCAAGCCGATTGGGACGCGGCGCGGCTCGCATTCCTGGCGAAGGAAAAGGAAATGACGCGGGCGCGCGATGCGCTCGCGGCCGAGCGCCGGCGTTTGCCGATGGTGCGCATCGAAAAGGAATATGTGTTCGATGGGCCGAAGGGGAAAGTGTCGCTGCTGGAGTTGTTCGAAGGGCGTCCGCAGCTGCTCATTTATCACTTCATGTTCGCACCCGGCGTGAATGGCTGGCCCACGGCAGGATGCCCGGGCTGCTCGATGTTCACCGATAACATCGGGCAATTCGCACTGACGCACCTGGCGGCGCGCGATGTTTCTTTTTCGCTCGTGTCGCGGGCGCCGCTCGCCGCACTCGATGCGTACAAGAAGCGTATGTCGTGGACGGCGCCATGGGTGTCTTCCGCTGAGAACACCTTCAACGTCGACCTCGGCCTCACCGTGCCGGAAGGCGAGCATCACGGCTTGAGCGTGTTCCTGCGCGACGGCAGTGATATCTATCGAACGTACTTCACCGCGCAGCGTGGCGCCGAAGCGCTCGGCAGCGCCTGGACGTTCCTGGACCTCACACCGCTCGGTCGCCAGGAAGAGTGGGAAGACACTCCCGAAGGCCGGCCGCAGTCACCGCCGTATCAATGGTGGCGGCGGCACGATGAGTATTAAGCGCTGACGCCGGTCGCTTCGTAGTGCTCCATCTCCAGAATATCGCCCACATACGGTTTGATGTGGGCGAAGAATTCGCGGAACTGCGGCGACTGCCGAAAGCCTTGCAGATGACCTTCGGCTGAGTCCCAGCGAATGATCAATAAAAACAACTCCGGATCTTTCTTCGATCGCAACAGCTCGTAACCCGAACAATGCGGCGAAGCCGTCAGTGACGCACCCGCCTTGCCATAAGCCTCGATGAATGCCTCGGCCCGCTCGGCGCCGATTCGGTAGCGAAGGACTTCGGGTAGCACGGTTTGCTCCGGCAGGTTTGCGGTTGGTGGTGCGAATATTCTGCGGCCGCTCGGTCGCGAGGTAAACGCACCGACCGGTTAGCCTGGAAAGCCCTGGAGAGCTATGGTTTGCGCCTGGCGCGCTCGCTCACTGCTCCATGCTCGTAAACCGCCAGCCCTTGCACGACGCCCTGCGCGTCCAGCTCGAACTCGAAGCGAATGTCCCGCTCCATGGCAAAGAACCGAGTTAGGGTTTCCGGATACAGCGTGGCAACGAAACTTCCGGCGGTGAGTTTCAGGTGATCGTCCTCGCGAAGCACGCTGACCAAGCCGGTGCGATCCGCGTGGTACTGCCCGACGTATTTGTCTAACGTGGCAGCAGGCAAGGTGAGCGAGCGTGACGGCGGAGTGTAGGGCACTGGTCCATGCGCATAGCTGAGGACGCGATGCATGCGCCATTGCCCCGCATCCAGCTTCCAAACCGTAGTGAAATCGGCCTGGCCGTCGAGGCGCTCTTGCTTGCCGGCCTCGCTCACATAGAAACGATGTTGGCCCGACAGGATCGCGAAACCACCGGCAAGCGGGTAGAACTTTTGACTCGCGAGCTCGCGCCGTAGTCGCATCTTGCGATCTTTGCAGGGCCCGTCACGAAGTGATGTCACCACCCCCGCTCGCGAGACCGTCAGGCCGGTGATGTCGTGATAGAACTCGACATCCTCCGTCAGCAGCTCGCCCATGTGCTTCATGTCGCAATCGTTGAAGGCATGCCAGAAGCGTGCGTCCACCTCCGTAACATTCTCCTCCACCGTGGCCGCGCCGCCCGGCGACGCGGCCATAAACGAAAGAATCAGGAAGGCGGGCGCATATGCGGTCCGGTTCATCGGTGTGCCTTACTGAATCTGGCTCACCGTCACCGAGTAACCCTCATGCGCCGCGCGCTCCGCGGCAAAGGCGCCCAGCGACAGGCTGACGCTGACGATGATGACCGACAGAATCATGCAGACCACGTTCTGTGTCGTGCGGCTGACGGTGTCCATGACAGGCTCCTCGATCTTTTTCTCTGCGACGCCCGCGTTATTGCGGGGCTCGTCCTTAAGACACAGCAGGAGGCGTCTGGGTTACACCTGGGAAGTCAGTTTAGGGCGGCGACAAGAACCGGCACTTGGCGGCGCTGGATTTGACGAGTTTTGAGTCAAGCGTAGCCAGCGGCAACTGTAGCGCTTCGGCGAGCGCCACATACCAGGCATCGTAGCTCGTGATCGAGTGTCGCAGCTCCCAGATGCGATCAGCAAAGGGATCGAATCCGAACGTCTCAAGATTGAGTTCCATCAGATCGTCGCGTGCGGCATTGGCCTCCGCAGGCGATATTTGCTTTGATCGCTCGAGCCGGCGGAGGATGTTGGTCGCTTCCGCGCGAGCCAGTTCAGGAGCGTGTAACGATCCGGAGATGATGATGTCCTCGGCCCAGCTGCCGTGCTTGCTGGAGTCCACCAGCGCGGCGACGAGGACTGATGCATCGATGACGACGCTCACCGGCGGTCAGCATCCCGATGCTGAACAATCTGCGACGCAGAGATGCGGTTATTTGCCGCCCGCTTCCGCTTGCGTACCTGTTCCAACCAAGTCTCTACGGAAGGTCTGGAGGCGATGCGCTCCAGCTCCGCCCGCAGATATTCCTGCATGGACTTGCCCTGCAGCGCCGCTCGCGAGGCGAGCTCGTCCCGGACCTTTTCGGGAACGTCTCGAATTGTGATCTGGATAGCCATGCTTGCATTATGCCAGCATCGGTGGCGGTTTGCATCCAGCCAGGATGCTCACCCCAGCAACCCTCTCCTTGCCAGATTCCTCATCAAATCCCCGACCCCAAAACTCCACCCCGGCACGCGATCGCAAGTTGTAACTTTGTTGGTCAGGGTCCCGAGCTTCTGCGACGACACGCGAACGAGGTCGCCGACTTTGTGGGTGAAGCCGCGGCCGGGGGTGTCGCGGTCTTGGCTCGGGGCGAACATGGTGCCGAGGAACAGGGCGAAGCCGTCGGGGTAGTCGTGGTGGCTCGAGGTCTGGCGGACGAGTTCGAGGGGATCGCGGCTGATCAGTGCCATCGAGCTCGAGCCTTGCAGCCTGAAACCATCGTTGCCGATCACTTCGAGCGACACGACGGCGCTGCGCACGTCGGCGATCGTGAATGTTTCATCGAACATGCGAATGAACGGGCCGATGGCGCACGAGCCGGTGTTGTCTTTGGCTTTGCCGAGCAGCAGCGCGCTGCGGCCTTCGATGTCTCGCAAGTTCACATCGTTGCCGATGCTGGCGCCGACGACGGCGCCGCGGCGGTCGCAGGCGAGCACGATCTCGGGCTCGGGGTTGTTCCAATGCGAGTCCGGCCGGATGCCGATCCAGTCGCCCCAACCCATCGAGGACAGCACCCGACCGCTGAGATTGCGAACGTCACGCCGCACGCCTTGATGCGTTGAAGATCGAAAGGCGCGAGCAATCGCATCGACGCGGTGCCTTCAAAAGCGCGACCGATGGGGAGTTCTTCGAGCGGACCAAGGTCGGCGCCGGGCGGAGCGCTGCCCGACCAACGGCTGAGCAACTCGGACGCGGTGGCGCAATGCCGGGACACATCACGGACCCGACCATCCAGCACGACCACAGGAATCGGTCCGTCCGGACCGAGCAGCCGGCCGGCAAAAGTGCCCGAACGCCAGTCGGCCGGGAGGTCAGCAACGAGGGAAGCGCGGGTCATGGTACGGGTCTGCCAGCTGGGTAAACGATTTCTGATATATTATATAGACGTTCTGATATTCGAAAGTGAACACCCAATGGCACCGACCCGAGCCCGGCAGCCGCTGCAAACGGCATCGCCCGATGCGTGTCTCGAGTTGGATCGACAACGGCGGCGCCCCGTACAATCCGCCGCTTCGGGCGCATCGCGAGGAACGCACCATTGATCGACACATCGACCGGCAACGCCTGGGCTCAGGCAATCCAGATGAACAGCGCGATACGAAAGGGTGGCTGACCGCTTAAGCTCTCCCGCCACGCCAAGGCCAAGCAACACAACAAAGGAATGGTTCGCGCGCACGCGCTACTGCCGGTGACTCAATGATTCTCGCCTCTACGAAAGATTTTCGACGCGCTGCCGAGCGGCGCATTCCGCGGTTTCTGTTCGACTACATCGATGGCGGCGCTTATGACGAGCGCACCATGGGCAAGAACGTCAGCGATTTGACGGAAGTCGCGTTACGCCAGCGCGTGCTGCGCGATGTTTCGCAGATCGACCTCGGCACTACGTTGTTCGGCAGCAAGCTGTCGATGCCGGTGATCCTGGGTCCGGTCGGCATCTCTGGAATGTGCGCGAGACGCGGTGAATTGCAGGCGGCACAAGCGGCGTGCAACGCCGGCGTGCCGTTCACGCTCTCGACGGTTTCGATCTGCTCGATCGAAGAAGTTGCGAAGGGCTGCTCGGCGCCGATCTGGTTCCAGCTCTACGTGATCCGCGATCGCAGTTTCATGAAAGATATGTTGGCGCGAGCGAAGGAAGCGGGCGCCTCTGCGTTGGTGTTCACTGTCGATATGCCGGTGCCCGGCGCACGTTATCGCGATGCTCATTCGGGCATGTCGGGCAGCAACTCAGGCCTGCGGCGCGTGTTGCAAGCCATGGGCAAGCCGGGCTGGGCGTGGGATGTCGGCCTGTTCGGCCGTCCGCACACGCTGGGCAATCTCAAATCGGTGCTCGGTGCGAAGAGCGGCCTCGGCGATTACATCGGCTGGCTCGGCGCGAACTTCGATCCGTCGATTCGGTGGACCGATCTCGACTGGCTGCGCGAAGCCTGGGAAGGTCCGCTGATCATCAAAGGCATCCTCGATCCGGAAGATGCGCGTGCGGCGGCGAGCTTGGGCGCCGACGGCATCGTTGTTTCCAATCACGGCGGACGTCAGCTCGACGGCGTCTTGTCATCAGCCCGTGCGCTGCCGGCGATTGCCGACGCGGTCAAAGGCAAAATCAAGATCCTCGCAGACTCCGGTGTGCGCTCGGGCCTCGATGTCGTGCGACTGATGGCCTTGGGTGCGGACGGTGCGATGCTGGGCCGAGCGTGGGCGTACGCGCTCGCCGCGAATGGCGGCGCCGGCGTCAAACAGCTCCTAGAGATCTTCGCCAAAGAAATGCGCGTGGCGATGGCGCTGACCAGCGTCTGCAAAGTCAGCGAGATCGATCGTTCCATTCTCGCCTGAGCAAGGAATAGCCCATGAGTCAGCTCTCCGATCGTGCGAATGGACGCCCGAGTGTGCTGGTGACGCGCCGCTTGCCAGCGTCGGTGCTGGAGCGGCTGCGCGAGACGTACGATGTGACGGTCAATCCCGACGATCGTTCGCTCGGCCGCGAAGGTTTGCTGGCGGCGCTGCGCAGCTTCGATGCGCTGTCGCCCACGATCACCGACAAGCTCGATGCCGAACTGCTGCGCACGCCGGGCATTCGAACACGCATCATCGCGAACTTCGGCGCCGGCTATGAGCACATCGATCTCACCGCCGCGAAAAGCGCGAATCTCGTCGTGACCAACACGCCCGATGCGCTCACCGATGCGACCGCCGAGCTCACGTTGTTACTCATATTGATGGCGAGCCGTCGCGCGGGCGAAGGCGAGCGCATCGTGCGGGCGGGCAAGTGGACCGGCTGGGCGCCGACGCAGCTGCTCGGCACCGATGTGAAGGGCAAAACATTAGGGCTCGTCGGCTTTGGTCGCATCGCGAAGGAAGCGGCGCGCCGTGCCCGAGCTGCACTCGGCATGCGCATCGCCTATTTCTCGCGCAGTCGGGCGAGTGCCGACGAAGAAGCCGCGTTGAACGCCGAGTATTGTCCGACGCTGGCAGGCCTGCTCGCGATGTCCGATGTTGTGTCGTTACATTGTCCGGGCGGCGAAGAAACGCGCCATCTGATCAATGCGCAAACGCTTGCCCGCATGAAATCGACCGCGATTCTGATCAACACGGCGCGCGGTTCGGTCGTCGATGAAGAAGCGCTCGCGAACGCGCTGTCACAACGTGAGATCGCGGCGGCGGGGCTCGATGTCTACGAGCGCGAGCCGGCGGTGCCGCATGCGTTGACGGAGCTGGAGAACGTCGTACTCTTGCCGCATCTGGGCAGCGCCACGTTGGAAGCCCGAACCGCGATGGGCATGCAGATGGCCGACAATCTCGACGCGTTTTTCGCCGGTCGAACGCCGCCGAACCGCGTCGCCTGAGCGATCCGCACATGAGCTCCGCAACCGCAGCCGGTTTGATCGAGCAGGCGATTCACACCGCCTTGCCCGCGCATCGTCGCGGGCCGCTGATCGTCGGCGTGTGCGGCAGCCAGGGCAGCGGCAAGAGCACGGTTTGCAAGACGCTGACGACGCGTTTCACCGCAGCCGGCCTCAAGGTCGCGAATCTCTCGCTCGATGATTTGTATCTGCCGCTGGCCGCGAGAATGAAGCTCAGCCAGCTCGTGCATCCGCTGCTGCGGACTCGCGGCGTGCCGGGAACCCACGATACAAAGCTCGGCATTCACACGCTGCACGACCTGGCGCATGCCAAGGAAGTGAAGCTGCCTCGCTTCGACAAAGCTCGCGACGATCGTCGGCCCGAAGCCGCGTGGGAAACGATCACCGGGCCAGCGGATCTGGTCTTGTTCGAAGGCTGGTGTGTCGGCGCCAAGCCGCAGGGCCTGGAGGCATTGACCCAGCCCGTCAATGCGCTCGAAGCGAACGAAGATGTGGACGGGCGCTGGCGCCGGTACGTCAACGATGCGCTCGGCGGCGAATATCAACGTTTGTTTGCAAAGATCGACCTGCTCGTCCTGCTCGCCGCGCCTTCGTTCGATGTGGTGTTGAAGTGGCGCATTCAGCAGGAACAGGACCTGCGCGCACAGGCGCAAGGGGACCGGTCAGGGGTGATGAGCGATGCTGAGATTGCCCGCTTCATCCAACACTACGAGCGGCTGACGAAACACGTGCTGATCGAAATGCCGCCCCGCGCCGACCTGGTGATCCGGCTCGGCGAAGATCGCGCCGTGCTCTAAACCATCCCGAGGATTCTTTGCAGCGCCGCCTGGAAGTGCCGGCCGAGCGCGGCTTCCGCCTGATCGGCATCCCGGCGCCGGCAAGCGTCAAGAATTTCCATATGTTCACGTAGCGTGCGCAGCGCCAGCGGCGCAGTAATGCGCCGGTCCAGCTTGATCAAAATCAAATAATTCTTCAGCCGCCGCGCGGTGGTTTCGATCAATGGATTGCGCAGGCTCGCGACCATCTCGCCATGCAGCCGATCCTCCAATGACTGCAGCGGCGCGAGGTTCTCCGGCGCCAATCCCTTCGCGCTGATCTGCTCGATCAATGCCTCGTGATCTTGAATGAGTTGCGCAATCGCCGCTGGGTCGGCGGTCTCCGCATAACTGCGCGCAGCCGCCCGTTCGATAATGGAACGGAACTGATATGTGCTGCGTGCGAGTTCGAGATCCGGCTTCAAGAACTCGATGCCGGCGCGTGGATGGATCGTGAGCACGCCTTCGGCTTCGAGAATGCGCAAGGCATCGCGCAGCGGCTGCACGGGCACGCCGAGCATGCGGACCAGGTCGCTCTGAGAAAGGAACGCGCCGGTCGGGACCTTGCGCGTGAACAGTCCTTCGAGAATCGCTTGATACGCGACCTCGCTCAAACGGCGGCCGTCAGTCCCCGCCTCGGCATCAGCGGGTGCGGCAACGGAGCGGAGTTCGGCAGGGGCGCGTCGATTCGGCATGGGCACATGATATATCAAGCCAGTGACAGCGTTTTCCGTCGTGAGGGCGGGAACGCTGCGAACGGCCGGCAGTGTCCGCCAGCACGGGCGCCTTGTGAGCCCGCAGAGGTCGCTATTGAAATCTTATTGTGCATCTGTAAGATATCAGTCAGACGATTCATGATATTAAAATCACGCCGGCCATATTGCAGTCAGGGGGTTGCCAATGGTCCTTCGCTCTCAGCGGCGCTCGCGCCCGTGTCTCTCTTATTTATTGCCCGTGGCCTCGATGGCCCTGGGTCATGCCGCTCTGGCGCAGGAAGCTCAGCCCGCCGCCCAGGAGTCGGCGGCTGGCGGCGGCGGCCTGGAAGAAGTGGTGGTCACCGGCCTGCGCAGCAGCTTGCAGCAGTCGGTCGAGATCAAGCGCTCTGCCATCGGCGCTGTCGATGCGATCGCGACCGAGGATCTGGGCAAGCTGCCGGATCAAAACGTCGCCGAGTCTTTGCAACGTATCAACGGTGTGACGATCGAGCGTAATCGCGGCGACGGCCAATTCATTTCCGTGCGCGGCCTCGGCCCGCAGTTCAACGTTGTGACTTTGAACGGCCGCACGCTCGCGACCGAAAACGTCGGCCGCGAGTTCAGCTTCGACGTGCTGCCCTCGGAGTTGATCTCCGGCGCCAATGTTTATAAGAGCCCGCAAGCGAATTTGAATGGCGCGAGCATCGGTGCGACGGTCGACATTCGCACCGTGCGCCCGCTCGAAGCGGACGAGTTCGCGGCCGGCGGCTCGGTGCGCACGATTTATAACGATCTCGCCGACGACTACGGCCCGTCCGCCTCGGGCTTGCTGAGTTTCCACAACGAGGCGCGTGACTTCGGTGTTTCGCTGGTTGCCTCGTATGAAAAACGCGACCTGCGCGACGACGAGTTCACGATTGGCGCCGGCCACGTCAAGCGCGGCAACGATCCGGGCGGCTATTTCTTCGGCCGCACCGGCCCGAACGTCGCGAACTTCACCGGCGTCGACATGCCCTCGAACCTCTCGCCGTTCTTCGTGCTCAGCGAGCGTGAGCGCTTGGGCGTCGACACGACCGTGCAGTACAAGCCCGCCGACAATGTGACGATGACGCTCGACGGCTTTTATTCCAAGCTCGATCAGATCGATCACAGCACCGGTCTCGCCTATGACTTCAGCGGCGGCACGCTGGTGGAGCAGGTGGTGCAGAACAACTCGGCCGTTTATCAGAAGTATGTGAACGGCTTCGTCGATCAGATCGTGACGCGCGCGCCGCGCCTGACCGAAACGCGCTTGATCGGCTACAACGTCGCGTGGACGCCGGGCGATTTTCGGCTCGCGTTCGATGCTTCCGCGTCCGAGGCGACGCGCGAAGGCAAGGAAGACAATTACTTCTCGACCATTCGTCGCACCGGCATGACGACGGAATTCGATCGTCGCAACGGCAGCCCGATCTACGACTATTCGTTCTCAAATCCAACCTATGCGAATGCCGCGACTGATCTCACGCACGTCGGTGCGCACTATGAGAACGACGGCGGCTCGGACTACAAGGATGAAACACGCGAGTTCCGCCTCGATGGTTCGTGGGATGCGGGCACGGGCATCGCGCTGTATGCCGGCATCGGCCGGGCCGAGCGTGAGAAGACGATCGATACCATCGGTCAGTCGTTCGATTCCCAGTGCGCCTTCTGCGGCGGCGATGTGTACGTGCCGCTGCCGGCGAGCCTGTTCCGTCCGACGAATATGAATTTCTTCTCCTCGCACAGGGGCAACCTGGTGCGCAACTGGATCGATTACGATCCGCGCGCGTTGGTCAATGTGCTGCGCGCGTATCCCGGTCCTTACGCCTCGTTCCTGCCGAACTCGGTGGGCTATGTGGATCCGAGCTACGATCCGGCGCAGAGTTCGAAGGTCACCGAAGATGTGAACCTGGCGTATTTGATGGTCGAGTTCAAAGGCGAAGTCGGCACCATGCCGTTCTCGGTGAACACCGGCATTCGCTTCGAGAACACCAAGTTCACGTCCTCCGGTGCCGCGCAGACAGTCGTGAGCGCGCGGCCGAACGGTTTGGGACAAAACATCATCGTGCTCTCGCCCGTCATCCCGATCAGCTTCTCGGGCGACTACACCGACATTCTGCCGTCGCTGAATGCCAAGCTCGATGTCACGGATGAGCTGGTCGCACGTTTTTCTGCATCGCGCGTGATGACGCGTCCGACGCTCTCGGATCTCTCGCCCGCGCAGACGATTCTCAGCAACCCGGGCAACGAAACGATCAATCGCGGCAATCCGGATTTGGAGCCGTTCCGTGCTTCGCAGCTGGAGATGGGGCTCGAATGGTACTTCGCCGACTTGAGCGTGCTGTCGGGTGCGGCGTTCTACAAGAACATCGATTCGTTCGTTGCGGATGCGACTACGCCGCAGCTGGTCGATCAGGTCGTGTTCCAGGTCACGCGGCCGGAGAACGGCGAAGGCGCGGTCGTGAAGGGCCTGGAGTTCGGTTATCAGCAGGTGTTCGACAAATTGCCGGCGCCGTTCGATGGCTTCGGCGTGCAGGCCAACTACACGTACGTCGAGAGCGACGCGTCGTACACCAATGCGGTGTCGGGCGCATCGTTCGGCCTGCAAGGCCTGTCGCGCAACTCGTATAACCTGGTGGCGTTCTACGAGAAGGATCGGATCCAGACGCGCCTGGCGTACACGTTCCGCGAGAACTTCCTGCAGGTGGCGAGCGGCCGCAACGGCGATCCGGAATATTTCGACGACTACGGTCAGCTCGACGCCAGCTTCGGCTTCAAGGTGACGGACGACATCACGGTGACCCTGGAAGGCATCAATCTGAACGACGAGAAAGAGTTCATCTACTCGACGACTCCGGATCGCACCAAGGAATACCGCACCACCGGACGGCGCTACATCCTCGGGGTGCGCGCCACGTTTTGAGTGGTCCGGCAAAAGTCGCGCCTTTTGCCGGACGCGCGTCGAAAGGGCCTCGGCCACTTTCGACCATAGATGAGGACTCGCATGCATATCGTCGACTTCAGAATTACTCGCTTTCAGTTCGCCCGCGATCGGGTGATCGGCGACAGCCAGGTGCAGGCGGACGACGTGCACATGGCGACGCTGGAGCTGATCGGCGAGCGCGGCGCGGTCGGTTTGGGCTTCGTGCAATCGTTGTTTCATCCGCTGCCCGCTGAAGCCGAGATCGAGCGCGTCTTTCGCGAAGAATGCTGGCCGAAGCTGCAGGGAAAGCAGGTGGAGGCGCTCGCGCATGCGGTGCGCCGGCCGCGCGGCGGCAACATTCGCAAACTCACATTGCCGTTCGAAGAAGCGCTTCAGCATGCGGTGTGGGATTTGTTTGCAAAGTCTGTCGGCATGCCGCTGTGGCAGCTGCTCGGCGCCGAACGCCGTGACGTTGCCGCTTACGCCAGCGGCCTCGACTTTCACCTGTCCGACGATGAGTTCCAGACATTGTTCGCGCAGGCCGACTCGCAGGGCTTCAAGGCGTTCAAGATCAAAGTCGGGCACGCCGAAATCGAACGCGATCTGCATCGGCTCGCGCTGCTGAAGCAGGTTGTACGGCCCGACGCGTTGATCATGGTGGATGCGAACGAAGCATGGACGCCGAAGCAGGCGATCCGCAATCTCACGCTCATGCAACGCGCCGGTCACGAGATCTTCTGGGTCGAGGATCCGATCCTGCGCGATGACTTCGCCGGGCTGAAGCTGATCCAGGATCAGTGCGGCCCGACGCTGGTGAACGCCGGTGAGTATCTGGATGTTTCTGGCAAGCCCAAGCTGCTCGAAGCGCGTGTCTGCGATTTGTTGAACGTGCACGGGCACGTCACCGACGTGATGCGCATCGGCTGGCTCGCAGCCGACATGGGTGCGCGCATCACCATGGGCAACACGTTCCTGGAGCTCGGCGTGAACATGGCGCTGGCGCTGCCGGGCGTCGACTGGGTGGAGTACTCGTTCCAGAACTTCGAGCACCTGGTCGAGCAGCCGTACGAAATTCGTGACGGCCGCATCTGGGGCTCGCAGCAGCCCGGCCATGGACTCGTCATCAGTGAGCTCGCGCGTCGCACGTGGCGCCGGCCGGACGTGCTGGCACGTCACGAGCTCGGGCATACGCCGCCTCAACAGAGATTGCAGCAGACTGGTTGAGATGAGCTCCGTGGTCGCAAACAACCTCGCCACTGCCGCCTTGCCGACGAACGCTCATGTGAGCGGCTCGCGCCGGTGGCTGTTGCTCGGTTCGCTGGCCACGGTGTTTTTCATATTGCTGGCGTTGTACTGCGCCGTGCTGTCGGTGCTGCTGCCGAACCAGATCCAGGCCATCGATCCTGCCAACAAGGCGCGCGACCTGGCGATCGTGTTCGCCATCACTTCGATCTTCAGCACGCTCACGACGCCGATTGCCGGCGCACTGTCCGATCGCACGCGTTCGCGCTGGGGCCGGCGCACGCCGTGGATCGCGATCGGCGCCGTCGCCGGCGCGTTGTGTTTGTTTGCGGCCTCGCAGATGCGCACGTTGGCATCGATCACGTTCTTCTGGGTCGGCGCGACCATTACTCTCAACTCGATGCAAGCTGCGTTGACGACCATCGTGGCCGATCGTTTCCCTGAGCACGAGCGCGGCACGGTCTCTGGTTTCGTCGGCGCTGGCATGACGGCCGGCGGCACCGTCGGCATCGTCGTCGCAGGTTATATGGCGGCGACCTTGACCCTTGCCTATCTGGTGTTCTCGGTCGCAATTGCGGTTGTTTGTATTGCGTTCGTGCTGTTGAACCCCGAGCCCCCATTCACCGGCGCGCCGCCACCGGCGATGCGCGTCGGTGCCTTCTTCAAGAGCTTCTGGATCAGTCCGCGCCAGCATCCGGATTTTGCCTGGGCGTTCTTCGGCCGCTTCGCGATCTACATGGGCTACCAGGGCATCGTGACTTATCTCTTGTACATCCTGCAGGACTACATCGGCCTGTCGCTCGACAACGCGAATCGCATGATCGCGACGTTGTCGACGGTGACGTTCATTGCGCTGGTGATCTCGGGTCTCGGCTCGGGCCTGCTGTCCGATGCCATCGGCCGACGCAAGCCGCTGGTGTTTTTTTCCAGCGTCATCATGGGCATTGCGCTCACGGTGCCGCTGATGATCGATACCGTGCCCGGCATGATGTGGTACGCCGCGCTGATGGGCGTGGCG
>CAMLEO010000066.1 GCA_946478975.1 uncultured Steroidobacter sp. | reverse complement strand
CTTGTTTGCCGACGGCCCCGAGCGGGTGGCGCTGCATTTGATGGAGCGCGGGATTCCACATCACATCGCCGAGCGTCGGCTGCGCTATGAGCCGAATCGGCTGGTGTCGTATCCGGTGGTGCAATTCGTCGCCGGCGACAGCGAAATCGATGCCGTCGTGTTTCCCATCGACGGCATCCGACAGTCACCGGCCAGCCCAGTGGATGGCCGGCCGATGCGCCGCGCGGACGCGGCGGAACTGGAATCGCTGCTCGAAGAGAATACTTAGGTACATGGATGTACCTCGCCGCCGCAGGCGGCGGGCGAGCAGCCAAAGTCGCGCCTTTGGCTGTCTCGCTACGAGGGTCGTGGCAGGATGCCCGATCCCGAGTTTATAGATTAACGCTGTTCGACTTCGACGTAGTCGCGCTTGGTCGGGCCTGTGTACAGCTGACGCGGGCGGCCGATCTTCATCGACGGGTCGGAAATCATTTCCTGCCAATGCGCCACCCAGCCGACGGTGCGCGCGATCGCGAACATCACCGTGAACATCGACTGCGGAATGCCGATCGCGCTGTAGATGATGCCGGAATAGAAATCGACGTTTGGATACAGCTTGCGCTCGACGAAATACTCGTCCTTGAGCGCAATCTCTTCCAGCTTGAGCGCGAGCTCAAACAGCGGATTGTCGGACTTGCCGAGCTTCGCCAGCACCTTGTGACACATGGCGCGAATGATGGTCGCGCGCGGATCGAAGTTCTTGTACACGCGATGGCCGAAGCCCATCAGGCGGAAGTTGTCGTTCTTGTCCTTGGCCTTGGCGAGATACTTCGGCACGTTCTCGACGGTGCCGATCTGCTCCAGCATCGCGAGCACGGCTTCGTTCGCACCACCGTGAGCAGGACCCCACAGCGCCGAGATGCCCGAAGAAATCGCCGCATACGGATTCGCACCGGTGCTGCCCGCCAGGCGCACCGTCGAGGTGCTGGCGTTCTGCTCGTGATCGGCATGCAGGATGAACAACAGATCGAGCGCCTGCGCCTGCACCGGATCGATGTTGTACGACTCGCACGGCACGGCGAAGAACATATGCAGCAGGTTGCCGCAGTAATCGAGATCGTTGCGCGGATACATGAAGGGCTGGCCGAGCGAATGCTTGTAAGCAGCCGCGGCGATGGTCGGAATCTTGGCGATGATGCGATGGGCGAAGATCTCGCGGTGACGCGGATTATTGATGTCCATCGAGTCGTGGTAGAACGCCGCCATCGACGCCACCACGCCGGACAACATCGCCATCGGATGCGCGTTGTACTGGAAGCCGTTGAAGAATCGCAGCAGCGATTCGTTGATCATCGTGTGGTACTGGATCGCGTGCGTGAACTCGTTCTGCTGCTCGCTGGTCGGCAGCGCGCCGTTGATCAGCAGGTACGCGACTTCCAGGAAGTTGCTCTTTTCCGCCAGCTGCTCGATCGGAATGCCGCGATAAAGAAGCACGCCTTCGTCGCCGTCGATGAACGTGATCTTGCTTTCACAGGCCGCGGTGGCCATGAAGCCCGGATCGAACGTGTACATGCCATGGTCCTTGGCGAGGCTGGCGATGTTGAGCACATCGGGCCCGAGCGTGCCGCTCTTCACGTCGGCGACGGATTTTTTCCCGGTCGCCAGATTGGTCAGTTCAAACTTCTTCTCGGCCATGGATACGTTTCCGCAAACAGATGCCACAACTTGGGAGCCTGACCGGGAGGCTTCGGTGAGGAGCATCGCTGGCCGGGCCGGTGAAACGATCGAGCTATGACCCGTAAGCATCCGGGCGTCGGTCGTCGCGGTTTTGCACGTGCAAAAATCGGAGGCGCAGACTTACACGACCACGCTGCTGAATCAAGCACGTATGAGTGTCGGCTGCGTGCACAGCCGACGCGTTTGCAAAGGGTACGCACCGGTAACTTTAAGTCCGGCGCTGTCTATTAGGGCCGCTTATTTTTCTTTCGATGCCATTAATTCTGCGACCAACTCCGCTTGGGTCTGCTCTGGCCCGGTGTTACTCGACGATCTTGATCAGCTGACCCGGTTGCGGCTCTTTGTTCGGGTACAGATCGTTGAGCAGGCGCAGCTGCTGTTCGGCGTACTCCGGCAGCGGCGAAGTCTTCGCCAGGTCGGCCATTCGCGTGGTCTCGGTCGCACGCAGCGTCTTGATCTTGTACGGCTCCGCCAGCGTGAACTCGTTCTGTTTCAAACGGCGGAACGTCTTCACCGACGACATGAACAGCGCGTCGGCCTTGGGCGTGCCGGTGGACGCCTTGCTCGCGCCCGCGAACACGTACGCCAGATTGTTGTGATAGAGCACCACGTAGCGCGCCGGCACGACGCCGAAGTCGGTATTCGCGGTGCGCACGATCGTCGTGTATCCCTGTAATCCATTCACTTCGATCGGCTCAGCAGCACCTGCATTCGAGCGCGCCAGCAGTCGTGACAGGAATTCCTTCGGCCCGGTATTCGGCGGCGGCGCCTGGGTCTGCATTTGCAGGACGCTGTCCTTCTGCGGTGACACTGCGATGATCCGCTGCGGCTGATTCTCGACGTGCCAGCCGCTCGGGAACGCGACCGTCATGCCCAGGTCCGCGTGATAGAAGCGATTGCCTTTGAGCACGCCCTGCGAGCGGCTCGGTCCCATCGGCAGGCCTTCGATGGTCTTCAGATATTTCTCGCGATTCGGATCGAGATTGTCGGTGGGCCCGGTGCCCTTCAGCTTCTCCGCCGCCTTCACCACTTCAGTCAGGCGCTGGTCGTTGTCCGGGTGAGTCGCGAACACGCCGTGATACACGTGCGGCTCACGCTTCTCTTCCCGGGCGCGGGCGAGCTCGAACATTTCCTGGTTCTTGAGCAGGCGCACGACATCGATCATGTGATCGGGCTTGAAGCCGACCTTGACCAGATATTCGGCGCCGAGGCGATCGGCCTCCAGCTCCTGATCGCGGCCGTAACCGCTGACGAGCGCGGCGCCCGCATAGTTGGCGAGACCAGCGAGATCGGCACTGCCGGTGAAGATGCCGAGCGTGGCGGCACCGATATTCGACAGCGTCGACTTACTTTGTTGACGCACCGGATGGCGAGCAGCGACGTGGCCGATTTCATGGCCCAACACCGCGGCGAGCTCGGCCTCGTTGTTGAGGTAATTCATGATGCCGCGAGTGATGTAGACGTAACCGCCGCCGGTCGTAAACGCGTTGATGTCCTCGCTATCCAGCACCATGAAGTGATACTCGAGCTCGGGACGATGACTCGCCTTCGCCGTGCGCTGGCCCACTTCGTTGACGTACGCCTGCAGCTTCTCGTCCTCATAGGCGCCCCCGAACTGCTGCATGATCATCGGGTGCACTTCCTTGGAGCGCTTGATCTCGCCCGCCTCGCTCTGGAACACCAGGTCCGGACGATGGGTCACTGGATTGGAGGCGCAGCCACTCAAGCCACTTCCCAGGGCGGTGGCGACCGCGAGAACCAGCAGCGAGGCACGAAGCGTTTTATTCAGCGGCATGGCGGCTTACCGATGACGGGGGTCAGGGGGATTAGACGCCTTGAACGGCGCAGCGACAACCTACTCACTATGTCGTTGCAGATCGCTGCGAGTTCCCACGCGGATTCCGCCAACGAAAAAGGGCGCCCGAGGTGGGCGCCCTTTTCGTGTAGAGCGGTACCGCTGAACCCGCGCTTAACGCGACAGGCCCCGCCAATCCAATCTCGAAGGGAGATCGGACTCGCGATGAGATCAGCGTGCGTACTTCTTGCGGAACTTGTCCACGCGACCGCCGGTGTCGACGATCTTCTGCTTGCCGGTGTAGAACGGATGGCAGTTGGAGCAGACTTCGATCTGCAGGTCATGGCCCAGCGTCGAGCGGGTAACGAAGGAGTTACCGCAGCTGCAGACCACGTTGATTTCTTTGTACTCGGGATGGATGGCGTCTTTCATGGTCGTCGTAATCTGGGGCCGACTTGGCTTGAGACAAGGGCGGTCGAAAAAAGGGGCGCAGTGTAGCCGCCGTTTGGGGGGCTCGCAAGAAAAAAAGCTTCGGAGCCGCCGACCTTAATGGATTCACCTAGGCGAGTCGGCGGTTATCCACAAAGTCTGTGGATAAGTGTGTGGATGACTCGCGTGCGTTGGCGGCGACAACCTTGCAGAAATGTGACGCTGTCAAATTGCTCACTTTTTCACCAGGGCATTTCCAGCTGTTTCATCAAGGGCTTACGCACCCCTGCTGATATATTTCATGTAATTTTGTCATCAAGGTGAGGCGGCGCCGACAGCACTTCCCGCGTGTGCATAACCCCGCGCTGCACGCCGCTAAGGATTCGGTTTTCAAAGAAAATTTTGTGGCGCAGTTCACACAGCGGCGGAACTGCGAGAAGAGTTATTCGTTGTTTTTCGACGTGCTGGATTCACTCGCAACCGTTCAGGGAAGAAATAATTCCTGCAGGTCGTTCAGGAACCGCTGCCCCATCTCCGTCGCTCGCCAGTGCGCCAGCCCATCCTGCTCCAGCCAACCTTTCTGCCGGGCCACCGCGATCTTCGGCTTCAGCGTCTCGAACGGCAGGCCGGTGAGCGCGGCGAACTCCGCCTCGTCGAAGCCCTCGATCAGGCGCAGCGTGTTCAGCATGAACTCGAACGGCAGCTCGCCGGCTTCGACTTCGCGGACTTCGATGACGCGCCGATCCGCGGAGCGCGACATGAACTCACGCGGCTGTCGCACTCGGGTGGTCCGAACGATCGCGTTCGCGCCCTCCAGCATCGTGAGCTTGCCGTGGGCGCCGGCACCGATGCCGATGTAGTCGCCAAACTTCCAATAGTTCAGGTTGTGACGACTCCTGCGCCCACTTCGCGCGTAGGCCGAGACCTCGTACTGCTCGAAGCCGTGCGCGGCGAGGAGCGCCTGACAGTCGATCTGCATCTGCCAGCTGTCGTCCGGATCGGGCAGCGGCGGCGGCCGGTGATAGAACACGGTCCCCGGTTCGAGGGTGAGCTGGTAGTGCGAGATGTGCGCCGGCTGCAGAGCCAGTGCGCTCTCCACGTCCTGGAGCGCTTGCGCGAGCGTTTGTGCCGGCAAGCCGTACATCAGATCCAGATTGAAGTTATCGATGCCTGCTTGCCGCAGCTCTCCCACCGCGCGGGCGATGTCGTGCTGACCGTGAATGCGCCCGAGCAGCTTCAACTGCTCTTCGTTGAACGTCTGCGCGCCGAGCGACACGCGATTGATGCCGGCGTCGCGATAGCCGGTGAAGCGGCCATGCTCGATCGTGCCGGGATTCGCTTCGAGCGTGATCTCGATATCGGCGGCGAATGGGATCTCGCGTCGCACGCCTTCCAGCAACCGCGCGATGTTTTCAGGCACGAACAGGCTCGGCGTGCCGCCGCCAAAAAAGATCGAGGTCAGCGGCCGCCCCTGCACCGCCGGCAGATCGCTTTGCAGATCCTCCAGCAGAGCGTCGATGTACTGCGCCTGCGGAACCTGCTCGGGCGCGGCGTGCGAGTTGAAGTCGCAGTATGGGCACTTCCGCACGCACCAAGGCATGTGGACGTAAAGTGCGAGCGGCGGCAATTCCAAAGACACGGCAACTCCGCCTACGAACCGGCGGGATACATCTCGCGCAGTTGCGCGACCAGCCCGCGCAAAGCTTTGCCTCGATGGCTGAGCTGATTTTTTTCCGCGGCAGGCAATTCGGCCGCAGTCACGGTGCGACCCGTGAGTTCGAAGATCGGGTCGTAGCCGAATCCGCCATTGCCGCGAGGCGTATCGATGATGCGGCCTTCCCAACTCGCCTGGCAGATGAGCGGCGACGGATCGCGCGCTGAGCGCATGAAAACCAGCGCGCACTGATAGCGAGCCGTGCGCGGCGCCGCGGGCATCGCCTGCAGCGTCGCGAGCAGCTTGCGCAGATTTGCTTCATCGCTTGCGCCTTCACCGGCGTAGCGCGCCGAATAAATTCCAGGCACGCCACCGAGCGCATCGACTTCCAGGCCTGAGTCGTCGGCGATCGCCGGCAATCCCGAGGCGTCGGCCGCATGCCGCGCTTTGAGAATGGCGTTCTCGACGAAGCTTAAACCGGTCTCTTCGACACTCACCGACGTGAACTGCGATTGCGGCAGCACTTCGAACGCGGGCGGCGCGAGCAACTCGCGCAGCTCTTTCAACTTGCCGGCGTTGCCGGTCGCGAGCACCAGGCGCATGACGTATCAGTCCGCCTGCAGCGCTTCGAGCTGACGCGCGAGCAGCTGGCCGACGCCGTTGGCCGCCAGATTGAGCAACTCATCGAGCTCGTTGCGGCGGAACGCGTGGCCTTCGGCCGTGCCCTGCACTTCGATGAAGCCGCCGCCATTGTTCATGACGATGTTCATGTCGGTTTCCGCGTCCGAATCCTCGGCGTAGTCGAGGTCGAGCACGGGCTGACCGGCCCAAATGCCGACGGAAACTGCGGCGACCTGGCCGTGAATCGGGCTGTCACGCAACACGCCTTTGCGAACGAGTGCGTTCACCGCATCCGCCAGCGCGACGTATCCGCCAGTAATCGAAGCAGTGCGCGTCCCGCCGTCCGCTTGCAGCACATCGCAGTCGATTGTGATGGTGCGTTCGCCGAGCGCCTTCAAATCAATGACAGCTCGTAGCGCGCGGCCGATCAGGCGCTGGATTTCCAGCGTGCGACCGCCCTGCTTGCCCTGGGCCGCTTCGCGCTTGTTACGCGTGTGAGTCGCGCGCGGAAGCATGCCGTACTCGGCCGTGACCCAGCCTTTGCCGGTGTTACGCAAGAACGACGGCACTGTTTCTTCAACGCTCGCGGTACACAGCACGCGAGTTTCACCGCACTCGATCAGCACGGAGCCTTCGGCGTGACGCGTGAAGCGACGGGTAATGCGAATGGGCCGCAGCTCATCGGGAGCGCGGCCGCTGGGTCTGGCTTTCATCGAGTAGCCCCCTAGGGCTGGAAGAGGCAGTGACGCTCAGTTACTTACGTAACGCATCACCGCGGCGGTGGAATTATCGCTGAACGGTGCGGAGGCCTGAACTGCGCGGCGGCCGAGTGCTTCGAGCCAGGCGCGCAGCTCCTGGGTGTCGTCCCTGAAGAACGCGGCGATGTCGGTGTCGCGCAGGTTGGCCCAGATGCCGTCGGTACACAACAGGATCACGTCGCCGGGCTCCAGCAGGTGGCGCCCGCTGATGGTCATCTCCGGAATCGCCGGATCGCCGCCCAGGCAGCATTCGACGAAGTTGCGCATCGGGTGATTGGGCAGTTCTTCCTCGGTGATCTTGCCCTCGCGCAACAGCAGCTCGACATGGCTGTGATCGCGGGTTCGCACCAGCATCTTGCCGCCGCGAATGTGATAGATGCGGCTGTCGCCGATGTGCGCCCAATACGCCGCTCCGTCTTGCACGAGGCACACGGCGATGGTCGCGCGCGGCCGCGAGTCGATGCTTTGTCCATTGCCCAGCCGCGCGACTTCGTCGTGCGCCCGGCTCAACGACAAATGCAAAAAGCCGATGGGGTCGAACATCGGCAGCGGGGTGTGATGGAAGGAATCCAGCAGGCTTTTCAAAGCCGTATCGGCGGCGCGGCTGCCATCGGAATGGCCGCCCATACCGTCGATCACGACCAGCAGCGCGGCCTTGTCGTTGGCAGCTACAGCAACTCGGTCCTGGTTGTCTTCACGATCACCGATCAGACTTATATCTGCATGCTCGATCCGCAAGCGCGGGCTCCGGCCGGACGGCTCCATCAGCTGATACAATTAGGCTGGTATTGTTGGCCCCATTCGAGGCGTCGCTTTATAGCATCGCATCAGTCGCTGTGTAAGACAGCGTTTGCCTTAATTCTCCAACGGCAGCGAATTAATGATCCGTAGCATGACAGGCTTTGCCCGGCGCGAGCGCCAGGGTCCGTGGGGCACATTGGTGTGCGAGCTGCGCACCGTCAATCACCGTTACCTGGAAACCTCGCTGCGGCTGCCCGAAGAGTTGAAAGCGCTGGACAACGAAGTGCGCCAGGCGATCGCCGGTGCCCTGCGCCGGGGCAAGGTGGACGCGAATGTGTACCTGAAATCCGCGGCCGGCACGCAGCGCTCGCTCGATGTGGACTCGCAGCTGCTCGATCAGCTGGTCGCGCGCGTCGACCAGGTGCGCGGTCAGCTCAAGTATCCCGCGCCGGTGAGCCCGATCGAGTTGCTGCGCTGGCCCGGCGTGGTGCGCGAAGCTGAAGTCGATGTGCGCCCGGTCCTCACCGCCGCGTTGGAGCTGCTGCGAGAAGCCCTGAACGAGCTCAACGAAACGCGCCTGCGCGAAGGCCAGCGCATTCGCGAGATGCTGATGACGCGCTGCCTGACCATGCGCGCTCAGGTGGAAGCGGTGCGCGTTCGCCTGCCCGAGGTGTCCAAGCGCATGCGCGATCGCATTCTGGAGCGCATTCATCAACTCGGCACCACCATCGATCCGGACCGGCTCGAACAGGAGCTGGTGTTGTATGCAAACAAGATGGACGTAGACGAGGAGCTCGATCGGCTCGGCGCGCACCTGGATGAAGTCACGTCGGTGCTCGGTTCGCCCGAGCCCGCCGGCCGGCGCCTCGACTTCCTGATGCAGGAGCTGAACCGCGAAGCGAACACGCTCTCCTCCAAGTCCCAGGACGCCGAGACCACGCGCGCCGCCGTCGACATGAAAGTCATGATCGAGCAGATGCGCGAACAAGTGCAAAACGTGGAATGACGGTCGGACCAGACATGCCGGTGCGAGGAAAACTGTTTGTGATTGCGGCGCCGTCCGGTGCCGGCAAGACATCGCTGGTGCGTGCGTTGATCGAGCGGGTGCCGACGCTGCGCTTTTCGATTTCATACACGACGCGCAAGCCGCGGCAGAACGAACAGCACGGCCGCGATTATTTCTTTGTCGATCACGCCGAGTTCGAGCGCATGGTCGCAGCCGGTGAGTTTCTCGAACACGCGCGAGTGTTCGACAACTACTACGGCACCTCCAAGCCGCAGGTGGAAAGCATGCTCGCCGACGGCGAGAACGTGCTGCTCGAAATCGATTGGCAGGGCGCGCAGCAGATTCGTCGCGCACTGCCCGAGTGCAAATCGATCTTCATCCTGCCGCCCTCGCGTGAAGCGCTCGAACAGCGCCTGCGAGGCCGCAATACCGACAACGACGAGGTGATCGCCCGCCGGCTGCGGGACTCGATCGCCGATATGTCACATTGGAACGAGTTCGAATACGTCGTGGTCAACGACGACTTCAAGCGCGCCACCGACGAGCTTGAAACCATTGTTGCGGGTCGCGGCGAAGGACTGCTGCGCGACCGATCCGAACTACAAACGTTGATCCGCCGCCTGCTGGGTTAGCCACTCCAGTATTTTTTTGCGGCGTGAACTTGCTGCGACGGCAGGCTTCCAAGTTGCTGACTGCCGCGACGATGCGGCCTTATTTAAGGACATTCAGATGAGATTCAGAACCCTTCAGCTCTCTGCCGCCATCGCTTGCGCTCTGCTGGCATCCGCAGTGGTCCAGGGCGCCGAAGCCGAGCGCCCGCGCACCATCAGCGTCACGGGTCAGGGCGAGATCCAGGCCGAACCGGATCGCGCCGTGCTGACGCTGGGCGTCGAAGCTCGCAAGTTGAAAATGGAAGATGCCCGCGCCGAAGTCACAAAGACCGTCGAAGCGGTGATGAAGCTGACGCGCGATCTGAAAATCGATCCGAAATACGTTCGTACCACGCGCATCAACGTGCAGCCCGAATACAACTGGGACAACAATGCGCGCGAGCGCAACCTGATCGGTTATTTCGTCTCGCGGCAGGTCGAGATCGAGCTGCGCGACCTGGAAAAGCTTGGCCAGCTGCTGGAAAAGTCGATCGACCTGGGCGTGAACCAGCTCGGCGATCCGCGCCTGGATTCGAGCAAGCGTCAGGACCTGGAACGTGAAGCCCTGGCGAAAGCGGTTGCCGATGCCAAGTTGAATGCCGAGGCTGTCGCCAAGGCCGCCGGTGCTCGCGTCGGCGCGCCGCGTACGATTTCCGCCAGCTCCGGCTTCGTGCCGCCCCCGATGCCGATGATGAAAGTGCAGATGGCCCGCGCCGAAGCGGCTGCCGATGGCGCCGCTGGCAGCTATCAAAGCGGCCAGATGGGGTTCAGCGGCACGGTGCAGGTCGAGTACGATCTGATTCCGAACGCCCAGTAACTTGGGTCCACGACGGGAGTTGATCACTCCATGAGCCTTCGCTCGTTTCCGATCCGCAGCGCTGCGTTTGCAGCGCTGCTGTTTATTCAACCTGCCGCGCACAGCATCGAAGCGCCCAAACCGGCGGCGCCGCCAGCGCCCGAAGCAGAAGCGCCGGCACCTCAAATCACGCCGACTGACGAAACGCAGTTTCAACAGCTGTTACAGCGGGTCACCACGTTTCGTAACTTTCGCGGCTTGAATATCAGCGCCGAGACGATCAATCAGCTCGCCCGGGGTGAAGCGGACAAGGCCGTCGCATCGCTGAGCACGTTGGCGAGTCAGGGCAACAAGAACGCAGACATCGCGCTGGTGCGCGTTCAGCACTGGTGTAACACCGTCTCGGCGGCGCGGTTGCCGGACACGCAGGCGCAGATCGCACGAATTCCGAAGGAGTTTTCTCCGGAACGCGCGGCGCGAGCTGCCGGCCTGATGAAAGCAGAAGCGGAATTCATGCCGCGCGCCAAAGAGGGATGCTCGAAGGCTCGCTTTGATTTCGGCGGTATCGAGAGCCGGCTGCGTGCCGCGGCCGACGCCGGCGATCCGGCCAGCGAGACCGAGCTGTCACAGTTCGTTCGTGATCCCGACAAGCGCGAAGCGATGTTGCAGGGAGCGATCAGCAAGAACTACGCGCCGGCGATGTATATGGCCGCAACCAATTTGCTGGTTGCCGTTCAACGCGGTGAGACCACCGAGAACGTCAGCAAAATTCGTGAGCTGCTGAAGACTGCGGGTCGCACCATGCCGCGTGCGAAAGTAGATCTCGCGAATTGCATGGCTTTGGGCTGCGACGGCCACCCGGCGGACGCACGGACTGCGATGGCGTTTGGATTGGATGCCGCCCGCGATGGCGAGCCGACGGCGTTTCTATCCATGGCTCGCATGCCGTGGGGTCGGCAAATGCCGCGCGCCCAGTTGCTGGCGTTTCAATATTTCGGCGATCGACTCAACGAAGCGGGCTGCATGGGCGACGCTTATATGATGACGTCGCTCGGGTTTGCGCAAACGATTCCCGCGCTCGAACGCGGTCAGCCGCCGCAGCTATTGGAAGCTGCGAAATCGCAGGCTGAGCAGCTGTGGAAAGACGACGGCGAGCGCGCGAAGAAAGAAAACGGCTGCAGTAGCGGCGGCTAGCCGAAAGGGCCTTGGCCGCTTTCGGCCATCAGAGAATCAGGCGGCGACGCGGTCGACCAGTAACACGGTGCCGTCGACGCCTGTTACGCGGGCCTTGGCGCCCGGCGGCAGATTCGGACCACGGATGCGCCAGTCGCGATTGCCCAGGCGGATGCGGCCGTCGCCGTTTTGTAAACCCTGCTCCAATACCACGACCTGCCCGATGTGGCTGTGCCCCGAGCGATGGCTGGCCAGCGGACTGTTCAGCTCGCGCTGCCTCTGTACGTACTGACGCCAGAAGTACAGTCCAAATACCGTGCTAGCGAAAAGAACGAACCAGGTCATGACAGCATGTAACAGGGTTGAGTGACTCGAAGCCTAACGGCGCAACCGCGGCGAATCCTCGAAAGAATTCACACCGCGAAAGATCGGCCGCGTGAGCCGAGACTTTACGAAAGCGCGCAGCCTGCTGCCATGCGCATTATGCGAGTTGTGAAGTGGTGCGGGGTTCCGCGTCAAGACGCGCCCACTATTCGGCAATCAACCCGCTCGCTGTGAGGGAATGCCCGGACGGCGCTTCAGATGGACCAGCAGCAATGAAATTGCGGCCGGCGTCACACCGGGAACTCGCGCTGCACGGCCCACCGTGTCCGGCCGGGCTTCCTGCAGGCGCTGGCGCACTTCGATCGACAGGCCGCGAACCTCGGCATAGTCGATGTTTTCAGGCAGGCGGGTTTCTTCGTGCCGGCGCTGCCGCTCGATCTCATCCTGCTGACGATCGATATAGCCGGTGTACTTGGCCTGCACTTCCAGCTGCAGCTGCACCTGCTCTGCCAGCCGCTCGTCGGCGTCCGGCGCATTCATCCACTCCGCCTTGCCGACCTGCTCGATCGAGGCCAGCGACGCGTACGACACCTCCGGACGACGTAACAAATCGAAAGCATGCGCTTCACGACTTAACGTAGTCCCGAGCAATTCGAGCGATCGTTCTTCTGACAAATGATGCGGCCGGACGATCGCCCGATCGAGTCGCGTGACTTCCGCGGCAATCGCCTCGCGCTTGGTTTCGAAGAATGCCCAGCGCTCGTCGTTGACCAGGCCGAGCTCGCGACCTTTTGGCGTCAGCCGCAGATCCGCATTGTCTTCACGCAGCAGCAGGCGATATTCGGCGCGGCTCGTAAACATGCGATATGGCTCGCTCGTGCCACGCGTGATCAAATCGTCGACCAGCACGCCGATGTATGCTTCATCTCGTCGCGGCGTCCAGGCATCGCGCTCTTGAACCAACAGCGCAGCGTTGAGACCTGCGAGCAGCCCTTGCGCCGCCGCCTCTTCGTAACCTGTTGTACCGTTGATCTGGCCAGCGAAGAACAATCCGCCGATGAACTTCGTCTCCAGGCTGTAACGTAGGTCCCGCGGATCGAAATAGTCATATTCGATCGCGTAGCCCGGACGCGTGATGTGCGCGTTCTCGAAACCTTTGATCGAGCGCACCAGCGCCAGCTGCACATCGAACGGCAGGCTGGTGGAAATGCCGTTGGGATAGATCTCGTGCGTCCTCAGCCCTTCGGGCTCGATGAAAATCTGGTGCGAGCTCTTGTCGGCGAAGCGATGAATCTTGTCTTCCACCGACGGGCAATAGCGAGGGCCGACGCCCTCGATCACACCTGTGTACATGGGCGAACGATCGCAGCCAGCGCGAATGATCTCGTGCGTGCGCTCGTTGGTGGCCGTGATGTAACAACTCACCTGCCGAGGATGATCGCTGCGGCGGCCGAGATATGAAAACACCGGCGCGGGCTCATCGCCCGGCTGCATCAGCAAACCTTCGTAATTGATGGTGCGACCATCGATGCGAGGCGGCGTGCCCGTCTTCAATCGTCCGACACGGAATGGCAACGCACGCAAACGTTCGGCGAGCCGATTCGACGGCGGATCGCCCGCGCGACCGCCCTGATAATTCGTGAGGCCGACGTGGATCTTGCCGGCGAGGAATGTTCCAACCGTGAGCACCACGGCCCGCGCCCGGAATTCGATGCCGGTTTGAGTCACGACACCGTGCACGCGCTCGTTCTCGACGACGAGGTCGGCGACTTCCTGCTGGAACAGTGTGAGATTCGGCTGATTCTCCAGCGTCGAACGCACGGCCTGCTTGTACAGCACGCGATCCGCCTGAGCCCGCGTGGCCCGCACCGCCGGGCCTTTGCTGGCATTCAGGATGCGAAACTGAATGCCGCCCCGATCCGCCGCCTGCGCCATGGCGCCGCCGAGCGCATCGATTTCCTTCACCAGGTGGCCCTTGCCGATGCCGCCGATGGCGGGATTGCAGCTCATCTGGCCCAGGGTTTCGATGCTTTGCGTGAGCAATAGCGTGCGCACGCCCATGCGCGCCGAGGCCAAAGCTGCCTCGGTGCCGGCATGGCCGCCGCCTACGACGATGACATCGAAAAAATCAGGAAACCGCATGTAATGAACCTTTGCCCACCGGGCACTGCCCCGGGTACATGGATGTACCCCGCCGCCGCAGGCGGCGGCGAGCGGGCAAAAGTCGCGCCTTTTGCCGTGCTCGCACGAGGGTCGTGGCAGGATGCCCGATCCCGAGTTTCAACAAGGCCGGCGATTCTAATTCAAGCGCCGGGATTGCGTACCCGCTTCAACAGCGATAACGCCATTCCGACCAGCAGGGCGACGCCCACGACCAGCACTGCCCATAAAACCACTACTTTGACCGGCGTCTTTTTCGGCAACGGCTGCAGCGCCTGCTCCCCGCCGAGGGTTGTCATGGCCGTGGCATAGCCCGCTTCCACCATGTGCTCCCGATCGGCGGAACTCACATCCGCCAGCAAACCGTCGCACCGGGCTGGATGCGCCGGCTCCGCCCGGCGGCTGCCGAACGCCACTGTGAACGGCCCCGCCCCCTGGGCCAGGAACCGCACTCGGGCCGGGTAATAGCCCAATTCGAAATTGGCAGCCTGGTACAGCTGCGGATCGTTCTGGATCTGCACTCGCCACAGCCGATCTGTGGTCGGCTGGAAGCGCGCCGGCGGGCTCTCCCGCCGCGTTGTATCGGTCACGACAACATAACTTTCGCCGTTCCAGCGCGTGTACCAGGGCGAATGTTCGTCTCTGCGACTTTGGATGGTGATGCCGACCGAGCTGTTCTGCTGTGGCAGCCGGAATCGCGCGTAGGTCACCGGGGCGACATGCGCAGCATCAAACACAATCGAGTCGGCTTCATTGGTCTGCACACGATTGGCGGTGAACCACACCGGCTCGATTTCTTCGGCCGCTTCCACCCGCTGCGCAATCACTGAGTTGATCGCCAGCGGCGGCCCGCCATCGATCCGCTGCACACGCAGATATTGATATTTGCGCGTCGGCAGCTCGATGCTCTCGCGACGCAGTTCCTGCCCGCCCTGCTGAGCAAGCAGCAACGTGCTGGTCGGCACGATCGTCTGCCAGCGATCCAGGTCCTCGCTCGCTTCGATGCGCACCTTCACTTCCGACACGCCGTCCGAGCTGGTCCATTCGAAACGAATCGCACGCAGCGGCTCGTTCACTTCGTGGGCGTCGATGATATGAATCAGCCGGTTGACGACTTCCGTTTCCGGCGCGGAGGAATCGTTCACGCCGACTCGCGTGCCAGCCGATGTTTGCACTTCGACGCGCGCGCCGCTGGTATAAACCTGCTCGCGCCCGCGCAAAACAAACACTGGCAGCGACTGCTCCGTGATCTTGGGCTCGGCGGCTTGGGGAGCGGCACAAAACGCATGCGGCACGGGCATGCCTTCGGCATTGAACACACGCAGATCGCTGAGGTCGTCGGTCGTCACCGTGCGATAGACCTCCTCCGGCAACGCCATCTCGATCATCGGCTGCGAGTACGGCGCCTCCACCGACACACCACTCGCGTAATCGTTCTTGCTGGGCGCAGCCGCGAACGTCGGGCTCGCCACGAGCACGCTGCTCATCGCAAGAAACATTGCACGCACAGTCATACGGTTCCTCATTTTGCTCACCCAGCCGCCGCTTCGCTGGCCTTGCGCGGCGGTAAAGGTGCGAGATAACCCGTCACCAGCAGCAGCACACCGACCGTCAGGAACGAGGCGATGCGCGCGATCGTGCCGACGTTGGAAAGATCGACCAGGAACAGCTTCGCGACCACCACGATCATCAAAGCGCCACCGACCATCCACACATATCTCCACAGCTGGCGCGCTGCGATCGTCATCGCGGAGAAGCCCAATACACCCCAGAAGATCGACAGCGACGCCTGCACCAGGGTCGAGTGCGAAATGCCATATGTTGTGATGGGCGCGCCAAAGTTGTGATGTAACGAGCGGATCAACGCGGCGTTCAGCCACAGGAACGCGAGCGCTGCAACGATCGCCAACAACACACGCAGATCGATCTGCCACATCGCGCGCTGCTGCTCGTTCAGCGAGCTCCACCACATTGCGAGCGCCGCGAAACCAAGCGCCACGCTGATGTCGAGCGGATTCAGCAACGGCAGGTACGGCAGCCAGGTCGAGTCGCCGGTGCTGCTGACATTGATGCCCAAAATCCACAGTGCCATCGCGATGATCAACGGCACGCAAGCGTAGATGCGATAAGCGCGCTCGTGAGCAGCTGCGGGCCAACGCGGCTGCAACTGCCGACGGCTCAACCAGGCGACGATCAGCGCCGGCACCACACCCCACGGCAGCTGCGCCCACACGCCGGTTGTGACATCGGCGACTTGCCAGCCTGCCTCCCAGGCAATGATCAATGTGAGTGCCCAGATCGCGCCGGCATGAAACCAGTCGAGCCCTTGAATCTCACGCGATTCGCCCAGCTTCAAGGTCGTGTAATCGGCTGCAAACAACAGCACCCAGCCCAGCGCACCCCATTGCGCAAACGGATGATCGAATCGACTCAGGAGCAACAACGCAAACACGGTTGCAATCGCCGGCAAGTAAGTCGCGATCAGCAATGGCAGCCGCCACTCACGCTTCACGGCGAGCAGCACGAGCAAGCCGACAGTGAGTGCGATGAATGCGAGGCCTGCACCGTAAGCTGCCGTATCGGCGAAGCGATTGATATCGCCGAGCCCGCCGTACAACCACCATGCAACCGCCCACAACGTAAACACCACCTCGGCGCCCGCTTCGTAGCGCGCCTGCCGCTCGCGATTGCTATACAACCAATAGCCGCTGCAAATGCCGGCCAAGCTGATCATCAACGTGCCCAGGTACGTGCTGTTGAGGATGGGTCGAGGTTCGTAATAGCCATACAGGCCGATCAGAAAACCCATGCCCGCGGCGAGCTGCAGTAACGTACCGAACGCTCGTGCGAGCTTTCTTTCCTGTCTCACGCCGAGCCACAACAATCCTGCGCCTTCGACCGCCCACATCGCGGCCGTCCTGCGAGTATCGAACGCGAGCGGAATCGCCAGGCTGCCGAAGATCACACCGAGCGCGGCGAACGCTTCCACCAGCAAGCGGAAACTTTCACGTCCCGTTCGATAGAGAACGAAACCGAGCACCAGGTAGAACGTACCGAGCGCCAGCGCACTCCACGCCATCGCGTACTCGATCCGAGCGACCATCGACGCATGCAACGCGAACGCGACCACCGGCAAGCCGAACACCAGCGAACCGGACACGTAACCTTTCAGATCCGGCGGCTGGCGCACGCAGTTCAAGATCGACACGCCGACATACATCAGGAAAAACAGGATCAGGAAGCCGTCGGCATTGAACAGGTCGGCCATTTCATAGCTGTTGACGCGCCACAGGCCGGTGATGGTGAACGTGAACACAAAGCCCAGCACGTTCAACACGCGCCAGGTGCGGAACCATGCGACCGCGAACACGCCGAGGTTGAGTACGGCGTAGTAAGCGAACAACGCGACGTAATTGCCACTGCCACTGGAAACAAGAATGGGCGCGAGGAAACCACCGGCCGTGCCGATGACGGCAAGTGACAATGCGTTCTGCCCAACGGCAAGAATGGCGGCGGCCAGCGCAACGACGACCATCAATCCAAACGCCAGGCCCAGCGGCAGCAGATGAAACAGTTTGGTCGCAGCGAAGACGGTGAGATAGAGGCCCGCGATGCCGCCGCCCTGGAGCAGCTCCGCGAACCCCGGGCGTTTCTCTCGCAATCGCCAACCAAGAATCAGCAACGCGAACGCGCCTACGGCAAGACCGATGAAGCGCAGCTCAATGGGAAAGCGGCTATGGTCGGCGGCGTATTTCGCAAGAAACGCCGCGCCGAAGAACAGCACGACGATGCCGATGCGCGCCAGCGGATTGCCACCCTTGAGCCAGGCCATCGCGCCCGCGATTGCTTGATCGAACGCACTGGGTTCCGCCGGCACGAATGGTTGCGGAGCCGGCGGTGTGATTGTCCGGACGCGCTCGGCCGCTGCTTGTCGTGCGGCGGCTTGCCGTCGCGCCTGCTCGGCCAATGCTTGTTCAGCCGCGGCTCGCTCGCGAGCAATGGCTTCCTCCGCTTGAGCGGCGCTGGGCTCCGGCTCAGCAACCGTGGCCACCGGCGGTTGCGACGGTTCGATCGATTTCTCGACCCCCGCCCCTTGCTTCAGCGATTGCCTGATCGCCCGCAGTTGCTCCTCGAGCGACTGCATGCGACTGCGCAGGCTGAAAACCTGCGCTAGCAGCGCGCCGATCAGGGCGCCAATGACGAAGCCATTGAAGTTCGTCGACAGCGACACGCCGCCGACGCCAAACAACAAAGCCAGGCCGAGAGTCGATCCTTTGGAGGACGTTTGTTTTTCCGGCTGCATGCGCGTACCGCGTAAGTGCCGGGCCGCCTCCCGGCGGCCGCATCTTGCGGGAGAGCCGGAGGAAGCGCAAACCAGCCCGTCAGGCGACGCTGCGGACTTCGCCGTTGGTCACACGCCGGGTATTCCGCTGGCCCGCAGTCTTGACGATTGCGACGCGCTTCCTGGCATTGGCCCGGCCGTTTTGCGGCCGATGATGCGCTTTCAACAGAATCAGCGCCGCTCGTTCCATTTGTCGAGGAGACATTGCGGCCCGCGGCACGCGCTTCTCGACGACACCGAGCTTCCAGGCCTCGAACACGACTGGATTGATATATGACTTCCGGCACACCGCCGGTGTGTTTCCCAACGTCTCGGCCACTGCGCGCGCCGTGGATGCGACACAACTATTGAATGCACGCTGAGTCATTGGCTCCTTGCGTGCCTGGCAGGCGAGAAACGCGATGGCGCGCAGCGTGCCGCCCCAGGTGCGGAAGTCCTTGGCAGTAAAATCGTTGGCGCCACCCATCGCCTCGCGCAAATATTCATTGACCATTCCGGAGTCGACCGGCTGGCGATTGCCCTCCTCGTCGACATACTGGAACAGCTGCTGGCCCGGCAGCTGCTGGCAACGTTTGATGATGCGTGCCAGGCGGCGATCGTCCAGCACCACTTCGTGCTGTCGCCCGCTCTTGCCTTTGAAACAAAACGTGGCCCGGCCGTCGCGCAGAAATTTGACGTGCTTGTCGCGCAAGGTCGTCAATCCATAGGAGCGATTGGTGCGCGCGTACTCCTCGTTGCCGACGCGGATCAATGTTTCATCCAGCAGCGTCACGATCACCGCGAGCACTTTGTTCTTCGGCAGCCCCGGCAGCGCCAGGTCTTGTTTCAACCGGCGCCGCAGCTTCGGCAGCTGCGCGCCGAATTCGATCATCTTGGTGAACTTGCCGTCATCGCGAGTCGCGCGCCAATCGGGGTGATAGCGATATTGCTTGCGACGACGCGCATCGCGCCCGGTCGCCTGCAAATGGCCGCGTTCCTTGGTGCAAATCCAAACATTGGTGTAAGCGGGTGGGATCGCGAGCTTACGAATGCGTGCGAGGGTCTTCTCGTCGCTGATGACCCGACCGTCCGGGCCTAGATAATAGAAACCTTTGCCTCGCTTGCGACGCTCGATGCCCGGCTCCGCGTCGGAAACATAGATGAGTCCGTTGGCGTGCGCATGTTCGACTGCCTGCACGACCGATTCGGGCAGATCCGGCGGCAGGTCGCGCATCGGTTATGGCGCCGGGCCGCTCGCATGACCCCGATGCAACAGGCCCCACACGATCAGTGCGAGCCCGATGAGCAGCAGCAGATGGACTGCGAACACCGCCATCTTCACGCCGAGCCAGAGCACGCCCCAGGCCACGATCAAGGCAATTCCGAGCCACACCAACGGCTTCATCGTCGCATCCTCGTCCAACCGACTGCCGTGAGGAAACGTTCAGCCCTAGTGTTGGTTCCGGGCTTGGTTCCGACAGCTCGTCCATCGCCAGTTTCGGCTGGAAGATTCCCTACGTTTGCAGCAGCCGGTGCACCGATTCGCACAGCTCCTTGACCGTGTTTGCTTTGTAAAGGACCTGCCCGATGCCGGCCTCGCGCGCGCTCTCGACCAGCCCGTCATCGAGATAACCGCTGATGAGTACGATGCGAATATCGGGTCGAATCGCGAGCAGCTCACGCGCGAGATCGAGGCCCGACATGCCGGGCATGCTGAAGTCGGTCACCACCAGGTCGATGCTTGCCGATTCGGCCTGAAAGGCGACGATGGCCTGCTCGGCGTGAGTGAACCCTTCGACCGCATAGCCCATGCGCTGGAGCATGCGAGTGAACACTTGCACCAGGGCCGCTTCATCGTCGATATACATTACGCGTTGCGACATGAGAACTTTCGGCCGCGACGACGCGTTGCATGCTACGGTGGGGCTCGTTGATATGTCCAATCGAACGCACTGGCAGGCCGAGCAGCTTCTGGATTGGATGCACGACGGCTGCGTGCTGTTCGACAAGCGTCTGGATTGCGTGTACGCCAACAGATCCGGCGCCGCTGTGTTCGGCCTCATGCCGGAAGAGCTCGCTGGACGAAGTCTGCACTCGGAGTTTCCTTCAGCGCTCGCTGCGAAATTCCAGCGCGAAGCGCTCACCGCATTCTCGAATCAAACACCGGCACGCGCTACGTTGCACGATGAGGAAGGCGACCGCTGGCATGAAGTCTCGTTGCACCCGTCCTCCGACGGTTTGCTCACAATCATCGCCGATGTCACTGCACGCAAGCGCGCCGAGGCGGAGCGAGCGTCGCACGACGAATATCTCCAGCAGCTGGTCGATCAGATACCGGCATTCCTGTGGGTGATCGATCGCGACCTGATCGTCCGCCGGATCGAGGGCGGCCGGCCGATGCTGAAAGCGCTGGATCGCGACCGGCTGGTCGGCAAGTCACAACTGGAAATCACCCAAATGGGCTGCAACGCCGAGGACACCGAGCTGTCGATGGAAATGCATCGACGGGTTCTGCGCGGCATGCCCGGTCAGTATCGCGCGACCTGGAAAGGAATCACGCTCGAATCGCGAGTCCGGCCGTTGCGCGATCAGGACGATGAGATCGTCGGCATCGTCGGCGTCGGCATCGATGTCACCAAAGAAACGGCGCTGGAATCTCAGCTGCGCCAGTCGCAAAAGCTCGAAGCGCTCGGCCAGCTCGCCGGCGGCGTCGCGCATGATTTCAACAATGTGCTGGCGGCGATCGACGGCTTTGCGCAGCTGCTGCACGAGGATCTGGGTGACGATGATCCACGACGCAAGGATGTGGCGGAGATTCGCAAGGCCGCCGAGCGCGCAACTCGCATCACACGTCAGCTGCTCGCATTCAGCAGACATCAGGTGCCGGCAGCGAAACGACTGAATCTCGTCGAAGCTGTGCATGAGCTCAGTCGCATGCTACGCGCCTTGCTGCCTGCAAACATCGCGCTGAGTGTCTCGCCAGAACAAGGCAGCACATCGATCAATGTGCTCGTGGATCGCAGTCAGATCGAGCAAGTGATCTTGAATCTCACCGTCAATGCGCGAGATGCGATGTCCTCTGGCGGCACTCTGCACATTGACGTTCGAATGGGATCCTCCGTGGACACTGCGCACTCGGCGATTCTAGAAGTGCGAGACACCGGCCTCGGCATGACGCCAGAGGTTCAGGCACGCGTGTTCGAGCCCTTTTTCACAACCAAAGAGCCGGGACGCGGAACGGGGCTCGGGCTTGCGACGGTGTACGGCATCGTTCGCCAGCATTCCGGCGCCATCGAGATCGCATCTGTGCCGAGACAGGGAACGACAGTTACCGTTCGGTTGCCGCTGGCCCCGCCCGAAGAAGACGTCGCCGTCGAACCTGCAGCGAGCATCGAGCCAGTTCAAAGTGGCCGCGTGCTGGTCGTCGAGGATGAAGCGCACGTTCGTGAGGTGACAGCTCGTCTGCTTCAGCGCGCGGGCTATGAAGTTGTAACTGCCTGCAATGCTGAATCAGCCTTGCAGGTGCTCGCCTCGTCCAAGCCGTTCGACCTGGTGCTCACCGATTCGGCGATGCCTGGCATGCGAGGGGAAGATCTTGCTGCCGAGATCGCGCGAGTTCAGCCGGGCCTGCCGGTGCTGCTGATGTCGGGTTACACCGATCTGGAACGATCGCCGAGCTCGGGGCCCGTCGCAGGTTTCCTGCAGAAGCCGTTCGCGATTCCGGTGCTGCTCGCCGAAGTGCGTCGAGCGATCGCGCGCGAGCAATCCTAGTGACGAATAATCGTTCGACTACGGCCGGTGGTCGCCGGCCGTGGGTCGTGCTACGGTTTTCGCAGCCCGTTACGAGTGCCCTTGCTCATGTTGAAAGCTACCGTCCGCGCCTGGATCGTCGGTTCGATCGCGCTTGGATTCCTTGAACCTGCCGCCGCTGCAGCCAGCCGCCTGCTGGGAGTCGATGACATCATCGCCGTGCGCGAGGTGAGCGACCCGCGCTTGTCGCCCGACGGGCAATGGGTCGCGTACGTGGTCCGCACGGCGGATCCGGTGAAGGACAAGTTCCATTCCCATCTGTGGATGTCGAGCTGGGACGGCAAACAAAGCATTCAGCTCACCAATTCGACGCTCAGCGAAGGCTCGCCGCGATGGAGTCCGGACGGCAAGTACCTCGGCTTCCTCACGGCGCGAGGTGAAGACGATCCGCCGCAGCAGGTGTGGCTGCTGGATCGCCAGGGCGGCGAAGCGAAGCCGCTCACCGGCTTCAACGGCGACGTCATCGACTTCACGTGGTCGCCGAACGGCAAGCAGCTCGCGTTGATCGTGGCCGACGAAGATCCGCGCAAGGTGAAGCCTGCCGACAAGGACAAGACGCCGCCACCTATCATCATCGAACGTTATTACTTCAAGGAAGATGGCACCGGCTACATGAGCTCGCGGCGCCAGCACCTGTATGTTTTCGACGTTGCGACTCGGCAGGCTCAGCTCGTCACCCCCGGCCGCTTCGACGAGAGCATGCCGAGCTGGTCACCCGACGGCACTCGCATCGCGTTCTATAGCAACCGCGGCGAAGATCCGGATCGTAACAACGAATTCGGCCTGTACACCGTCGAGCCGCACGCGGGTGCAACGGCAAAGCTGATCACGAAATTTCAGGGCGACGCGGGCGATTCGTCGTGGATGAGCCCGCCGACGTGGAAGCCGGACGGCCGCGAGATCGCGTACATCACCGCGGGCGATCCAAAGCTGATTTATTACTCGGTTCACAACGTCGCGATTGTTTCCTCCGCGGGTGGTGAGGCGCGGCTCGTGACCAAGGCGCTGGATCGGAACGTGACGGATCCGCAGTGGTCGGCCGACGGCCGCGCAATTTATTTCATGCTCGAAGACGACCTGAACCAGGTGCTCGCGAAGATCACCGTGGCGACCGGCAAAGTCGAACGCATCGTCGATGGTCAGCGCGAGTCACTCGATTACGACGTGAGCGCGAAAGGCCGCATCGCTTTGCTCGACAGCAATGTGAAATTGCCGGACGAAGTGTTTGCGGTGGAAGGCAAACAGCTGCGCCAGTTGTCACATCAGAACGACGAATGGCTGGGCAGTGTGAAGCTCGCGTCCACCGAGCCGATTTCGTTTGCATCCAAGGATGGGACCAGGATCAGCGGCTTCGTGGTGAAGCCGCCGGGCTATGTGGCCGGCCAGCGCTATCCGACGCTGCTGTGGATTCATGGCGGGCCGGTGTCGCAGTACGCGAACTCATTCACCACGCCGTGGCAGATTTTCGCCGCACATGGCTATGTCGTGGTCGCTGCCAACCCACGAGGCAGCTCGGGCCGAGGTGAGGCGTTCTCGACGGCGATTTACAAAGATTGGGGCGGCAAGGACACGGAAGATGTACTGGCGGCGGTCGATTACGTCGTCCAGCAAGGAATCGCCGATCCGAATCGCCTCGGCGTCGGCGGTTGGAGCTACGGCGGCATTCTCACCAATGCGGTGATCGCGAAAGACACGCGATTCAAGTCGGCCAGCAGCGGCGCGGGTATTTCGAACGTGCTCGCGGGCTACGGCACCGATATGTATATCCGAGAGTATGAAATGGAACTGGGTGTGCCCTGGAAGGATTTGGACACGTACCTGCACAACTCCTACGCGTTCCTGCACGCAGATCGGATCAAGACGCCGACGCTGTTCATGTGTGGCGACCAGGATTTCAATGTGCCGCTGTTGAATTCTGAGCAGATGTATCAGGCGCTCCGCAGCCTGCGCGTGCCGACGCAGCTGGTGATTTATCCGGGTCAGCATCATGGCTTGGACAAGCCGTCGTATTTGGTGGATCGCATGCAGCGGTACTTGGATTGGCACGGCAAGTACTTGGACAACTCGCCGCGGCCGGTGAAGTCGCTGTAAGGGGCTCTGTCGTTATATACAGTTTTCGGCCATGATACGCGGCATGGACACCGCCGCCGAAAACCTCGATCAGCCGACCGCACCCGACACCGAAGGTGCGGAGGTTTTCGGGCATTCGCTGAATGGCGAGCAGCGGCGGGCGGCGTTGTACGGATCGCACTCCGATGCGGGCTTCACCGCCGGGCCGTTGCTCATCATTGCCGGGGCGGGCACGGGCAAGACGAATACGCTGGCGCATCGAGTCGCACACCTGCTGCTCGAAGGCGTGCCGCCGGAGCGCATTTTGCTCCTGACGTTCACTCGTCGGGCCGCGCAGGAGATGCTCCGTCGGGCGGAGCGAATTGCGACTCAGGCGTTGTGCCATTCCAAGCGTTCGGGATCGATCCACATCAACGCCGCACGACTGCTGTGGTCCGGCACATTTCACTCGATCGGCAACCGCTTGCTGCGCGAGTACGCGCACGTGGTGGGGCTCGAACCGTCGTTCTCGGTGCTCGATCGAGGTGATGCGTCCGATGTGCTCGATGTTCTGCGCCAGGAGCTGGGCTTCGCCAAAAAGGAGAAGCGCTTCCCGCGCAAGGACACTTGCCTCGCGATCTATTCTCACAAGGTCAACAGCCGCGCGCCGCTTGCGAAGACGCTGCAGGATTTCTTCCCGTGGTGTGCCGAGTGGGCTGATGACTTGACGCAGCTGTTCCGCCGTTACGTCGAAACCAAACATTCGCAGCAGCTGCTCGACTATGACGACCTGCTGCTCTACTGGCACCTGCTCGTGCGCGAGCCGCAGCTCGCCGAAGAAATCGGCGCCCGCTTTGCGCACGTGCTGATCGACGAGTACCAGGACACGAACACCCTGCAGGCGGAAATCGTGATGGCGATGAAGCCGCATGGCAGAGGCGTCTGCGTGGTCGGCGACGATGCGCAGGCGATCTACTCGTTCCGTGCGGCGACGGTGGAGAACATCCTGGAATTTCCAGGCCGCTTCTCGCCTGCCGCCGAGATCGTCAAGCTCGAACACAACTATCGCTCGGTGCAGCCCATTCTGGACGCAGCGAATGGACTGATGAGCGACAGCCCGCGGCAGTATCAAAAGGAGCTGCGCTCCGGCCGCAGCTCCTCGCGCCGTCCCTATTACGTGACAGTGCAGGATGACAAGGCGCAGTCGCTGTATGTCGTCGAGCAGATCCTTGCGGCTCGCGAACAAGGCACGCTGCTGCGGCGGCAGGCGGTGCTGATGCGGAACTCACATCATGGCGACGTGCTGGAGCTGGAGCTCATCCGAAGAAACATTCCGTACGCCAAGTACGGCGGACTGAAGTTCCTGGAAGCAGCGCACGTCAAAGATGTGCTGGCGCTGCTGCGCTGGGCGGACAATCCCAAACATCGCATCGCGGGCTTTCGCGTGCTGCAATTGTTGAGCGGCGTCGGGCCGGCCGTGGCCGATCGCTGCCTCAAAGTGTTCGAAGCCAGCGGCTATGCATGGCCGACGCTCGCGTCGTATCGAATGCCTTCCGCCGCCGAGAAAGATTGGACCGGGTTGCTGGAGCTGATCGACGATTTGTCGAATGCCCGCGAGTGGGCCGGGCAGCTGGGCCGGCTTCGCAAATGGTACGAGCCGCAGCTCGAACGCATCTACGACGCCGCCCGCGTTCGCATGGGCGATGTCGAACAGCTGGAACGCCTGTCCAGCCAGTATGCGTCGCGAGAACAATTCATCACCGAGCTGACGCTGGATCCGCCGCAGGTCAGCAGCGACCTCGCCGGCGATCCGTCGCGCGATGAGGATTATCTGATTCTTTCCACCATTCATTCGGCCAAGGGCCAGGAATGGGACTCGGTGTACGTGCTCAATGTCGCCGACGGCAACTTCCCCAACGAGCATGCAACCGGCCGTCCCGATCTGATCGAAGAAGAACGACGGCTGCTGTACGTCGCGATGACGCGCGCCAAACACGATCTGCACCTGGTTGCGCCGCTGCGCTACTACATCACTCAACAAAGCCGCACTGGCGACGCGCATGTTTACGGCGCTCGCAGCCGCTTCCTCACCGAACGATTGATGCAATGTTTCGAGCAGCGCACCTGGCCGATGACGCCGCACGCCGCAACTCACAAAGCGGCTGAGACCAAAGTACGAATTGACGCCGCAGCGGCGCTACGCGCAATGTGGGACTGACTTCCCACTCCCATAACAAACTTCGCACGGTCCGATCATGAAGAAGCGCACCACCCGCGCCGCGTCCAGCCGCGCCCGCAAGCGAGTATTCGATGTTCGTCGCGACACGCTGGACTTCCGCGACAAAATGTATGTGCCGACACTCATCGAAGTGCCGACCGAACGCGAGCTGCAGCGCTATCGCGAGTTTCGCATTCCCATCCTCAATCAAGGTTCCGAAGGTGCCTGCACTGGCTACGGGCTCGCGACCGTCGTGAACTATCTGCTCACGACTCGCAAGGTCGTCAGCGACTGCACGCCCGTCAGCCCGCGCATGTTGTATGAGCTGGCCAAGCGCTACGACGAATGGCCCGGCGAAAACTACGGCGGCTCCAGTGCACGCGGAGCAATGAAGGGCTGGCACAAACACGGCGTGTGTTCCGAAGAATGCTGGCCGTCGGTGGCCAGCAAGGGCAACAAAGGCCAGCTGATCAGCGGCCTGAACGATGCGCGCACGGCCGACGCATTGCGTCGCCCACTCGGCGCCTACTATCGCGTCAATCACAAAGATCTGGTCGCGATGCATGCGGCAATCGCAGAAGTCGGCGTGTTGTTTGCAACTTCGAACGTGCATCAAGGCTGGGCCGAGCCCGACAAGAATGGTTTGATCGAGTTCTCGCCCGAGATGCTCGGCGCACACGCCTTCGCCATCGTCGGCTATGACAAGCAAGGCTTCTGGATCCAAAACTCCTGGGGCGAAGAATGGGGCCACGAAGGCTTCGCCTGCATCAGTTATGACGACTGGCTGCAGAACGGCACCGATGTTTGGGTTGCACGCCTCGGCGCGCCGATCGAGTTGAAGAAGAGCTCGGCAACCGCGGTCGCTCATTCAGCATCGGCGGGCCAGTCCGCCGCGTATTCGTATCCCGACCTGCGTCCGCACATCATCAGTCTTGGCAACGGCGGCGAGTTCAAAGCTGGCGGCAACTACGGCACCTCGGCCGACGAAGTCGCAGTCACACCGGCGGCGGTGCAACGACTCGGCGTGGGAATCGGTGGCACGCTTAAGCTGGCGGACAACAGCCGCAGCTTCCACATCGTTGGCACGGTGGAGGATCCGCAGACGCTCAAGGTGGGCGAGCAGCTCGTCGCCGACGCCGGCTT
>CAMLEO010000065.1 GCA_946478975.1 uncultured Steroidobacter sp. | reverse complement strand
GGCATACCGCTGGCGCTGCTCACGGTCTCGTTGTTTTTCAAATTTGGCTTCGCGCTGCTCGATCACGTCGCCGATGGAGTGAGCGAGCCGCCGGTGCTGTCGTACGAGATGGTCAATCCCATCAACGAATCGCGCCCGGTCGGCCTGCTGGCGCTGGTGTTTCTGTATGGCTTCGCGACCGAGCAGCTGGGCGATCAGTTCGGCCCCGGAGTTGCCGCCGGCCTGCGAGTGTTCGGGTTGTTCCTGCTGCCGGCCATTGTCATGACGCAGGCCGCCGGCGACTTCTGGCAGTCGCTCAATCCGCTGGTGTTGATACAAATCGTGACGCGCGTGCCGGGAAGTTATTTGCTGATCTGGGTGGTGCTCGCCGGCTTCTGGTGGCTCGCAGCTGCGTTAGTCACATGGATGCCGGCGGCGGAACTGCCGTTCGCGGTGAGCATTCCGTTGCCAGAAGGGTTGCGTATTGCCATCGTGATGTATGCATGGCTCGCATCGTTCGCGATGATCGGCGGCGTGTTGTTTGAGCGCCGGCAGGAATTGGGGTTCGAGCCGGCGCACTCCCCGGAGCGCGCTGCCGAGAAGGCACAGCGTGATCGCCAGCGCGAGCTCGATCAGCTGATCGACCGCATCTTCGCTGAGTGGCGCGGCGGCGCGTATGGGAATGCATGGCGCACGATCGAAGCTCATTTGCAGCAGAGCCCAAAACCGAGTGAAGCATTGCGCGAGTTGTTCGATCGAGCCGAGCAGTGGCCCGACGGGCGTCTCGCGTACCGACTGGCGCAAGAACTCTTGCCGCAGTTGTTAGCAGCCCGCCGCACCGGTGATGCGCTCGCTATCGTTCGCTCGCAGCTGCGCTCAGACATTCGTTTCAAACCGATTGCGAGCGCAGATACTATCAAGCTCGTCGAGCTGGCGAGAGATGCCGGCGATCGCCGCACCGCTCGACTGTTGCTCGACGGCTTCGCGGATAAATACGATGACGAGCTGGCGCAGCGAATCGCGGCACAGCTCGCCCAGCAATTGGAGCGCTGATCCTAATGGCCGCCGCGTCACGCATCAGCATTTACGTTCAACCGCGCGCGAGCAAAACCGCAATCGTCGGCATGCACGACGGTTGCGTGAAAGTCCGGCTCGCGGCACCACCGGTCGATGGCGCCGCGAACGCGGCGTTAGTCGAGTTCGTCGCTGAACGCCTGGATGTTCCCAAGTCGCGCGTACGCATCGTTACCGGGCAGACCAGCCGACGCAAAGTGGTCGAGGTCGATGGCGTGAGCGCCGAGCAACTGGCCGCGGCGCTCGCTGGCTGATTTCACTGTACCGCGTCCGATACTCGCAGCAGTTCGAGCGCGCCGTTCTCGTTATCCACCAGCACCCAGCTGGTGATATCGCCGTTCGAAACATGGAACGATGCCGGGCCCAGCACCAGCGTGGACGTGCCCGCGTAATAGAAATAAACGTTGTAGTCGCCTTCTTTCAAGGTGAAATAGCTGCTGGCCGTTTGATAAGTCTGCGACGACACGCTCGGCGCCGTATCGTCGTCATCGAAGTCCACAGTCTGGCCCGGCAGGCGCAGGTACACATCCAGCGGCTCCTGGTCTTCGAGAAGGCCAGCGCCGTGAATGAAGCGAAAGCTCGCTTGGGTCGGAACGCTGCGGCTGTCGGCGGACATGACCACGGCGTCGACAACCGACGCTGGGCCCATCGCATAAGCCGTGTAATAGCCGCCGCCGGTGGCGGTGAACTCTTCGAAGAAAACATACGGGGAGCCGGCGCCGGCGGGTACCGCGATCATGCCGTTCTCGCCATCTTTGATGTCGACATAACCAGTCGACTGACGAAAGCCAACGTTCTTCGCCAGTGGATCGGCGAGCCCCGAGCCGACGGTGACGTCGAGTGCCGGCGTGTCGTGTGAGACGTGTACGAACTTCAGCGCCGAGTTGTCGGCGGCGTTTCGATACGTGCCGCCGCCGGATGCGACGAGCTTGACCGGTATGGCGCCGGGGCCGTTGGAATCCGCGATCGCGAACAGCACGCGCGCCTGCTCGGAAAAGGTGATGGAGTCGGAGCGATAGATCGCGTCGGTCGTGCCCGGGCGCATCAGTTCCACGACGACGTCGGTCGTGAGCGTGGAATCGTCGTCGAGGTCGTCGTCATCGCGCTCCAGTGTGAGCTCCTGCGGCGAGGAGGTTTCGGTGAGCGACAGGGTGTCGATATACCGTCGGGTCGTGACGCCGGCGTTCTTGGCGGTGATGTAGACATCGACGTCGCCCGCCTTGGGCGAGGCGTTCGTGAATTGCAGCACCAGCTTGTCGTCATCGACGTCGTCGCGCTGATTGAGCCCTTCGATCATATAGGTGTGGACATCGGCGAGCGTGCCGTAGGCCACCAATGTATAGGGCGTGCCGGCGAGGAACGTGTACGACGTGCTGCCGCTCACGTCGGTCTCGGTTTCATCGTCGTCGTCGTCATCGTCGAGATCGGCCGGCAGCAGCGCATGAAACGTGATGTCGTGGCTGCCGGGATGGCCGGCGCTGAAACCCGAGCTGCCGCCGTACGTGAGGCTGTGCACGGTGGTGTCGTCAAGATCGATCGCCAGCGACGGCGAGTCGCTGACGAGATTCATCGCGCGCATGTGAAACGTCGTCTCGTCTTCGTTGAGCGAGTTGTTGCTGCATGCGGCCACGAGCATCGCCAACGCCGCCAGACGAGCGACGCGTGCCCAGGCGCGCAGCGAATCAGAACGCATTGCCGATCGAGAACTGAAAGCCTTCGAGCTCATCGCCATAATTCAACTCCGTGCTCCTGCGATAGGTGAGGGGCACTGCATAACTGAAGCGGAACAAGCCGAGCGGTGCGAGCCACTCGACGCCGATGCCGGCCGAGCTGCGGAAATGTTTCCAATTGAAGTCGTACTCGACTGGAAAGCCGCCCTTGTCGGTGAACTGGGTGTCGCCGAGATAAGCGACCTGGCCGAAGTCATAGAACAGCGTGACGCGCGCGCTGTTACGAAACTTTTCCGGCATCGGCAGGATGGCTTCAACTTGCCCGGTGACCGAGAAGTCGCCGCCGTACGGATTGCCGAGCGAGTCGCGCGGGCCGAGCCAGGATTCCTTGAAGCCGCGCAAAGTCCCGGGGCCGCCGACAAAGAAATTTCGTTGCGGCGGCAGGGCAGTGGTGTCGCCATATCCCGCGCCGTAACTCACTCGCCCGCCCAGGCTCAGCGGCAGCCAGCGCAGCTTCGGCAAGCTCACGAACTGGCGCACGTCGTAGCTGGCGATGTAGTACTCGAGTTCGCTGCCCGGCGGCGTGGCGCTGAACGAAAAGCGGTGCAGGGCGCCTTGGGTGGGAAACAGAAAACGATCGCGGCTGTCGTAGCCCCAGCCGAGATTGAGCTCGAACACTTCGTACTTGGTGCCGAGGATGTCGTAGTTGCCGGACTCTTTCTTGTACGGCGAGCCGTTCAACTGCACCCAGTCCTGGAACTGTTGCGAGCTGTAGATCGTGGTCGCGAGCTCCGCCGCCTGCCAGCTGCCGCCGATGCGAAAGCTCTGGTACTCGCTCAGCGGGATGGTGTAGTCGACGCCGGTGAGCCAGGTCTCGGTCGAGAAGTCGGAGGAGTCCGAAGTCAGCTGCGTGACTTTGCGATAAGAAACATTGGTGGTGCGGCCGATGCCGTCGAGCGTGACGAACGGATTGGTGTGCGAGATGTCGTAGGTCTTGGCATAGGCGCCGGCGTTCAATTGCAGCGCGACCCGCTCGCCCGTGCCCAGGAAGTTCGAGTGCACGACGTTGCCGTTGAGAATGAACGACTGCGATTCCGAATAGCCGATGCCGCCGCCGAACTGGCCGGGCAGGCCTTCCTTGATGTTGAAGTCGACATCGACCAGGTCCGGCGTGCCGGGCACCGGCGTCGTCTCCACGTCGACTTTATCGATGAAGGGCAGGCGCTGAATGCGCTGCTTGGAACGTTCGACTGCGGCGTTGGAGAGATAGCCGCCTTCGAGCTGGCGCATCTCGCGGCGGAACACCACGTCGTTGACGCCGGTGGTGCCGTTGAAATTGATCCGACGTACATAGACGCGCAGGCCGGGATCGATCACCAGGGCGACCGTCATTTGTTTGGTATCGGGGTCGAGCTTGGGTACGGCGTCGACGTTCGCGAACGCGTAGCCATCCAGCCCCAGCCGCAGCTTGATGGCCTCGGTGGATTGCGTGATGCGCCGTTGCGAGTAGGTCTCGCCCGGCTGGACCATCACCAGCCGGCGCAGCTCCGACTCCGGCACCACCATCTCGCCGCTGAGATTGAGCTGCGACACGCGATAGATGTCGCCTTCGCGCACGTTCAGCGTGATGAAGATTTCATCTTTCTCCGGCCCGATCGCAACCTGGCTGGAAGTGATCGCAAAGTCGGCATAGCCGCGGTCCATGTAATAGGAGCGCAGTTTTTCGATATCTCCCGACAACGATTCGCGCGCGTAGCGATCGTCCTGCTTGTACCAGGACAGCCAGTTCGGCGTGCTGAGCTCGAACTCCTTCTCCAGCTCCTCGTCGGTGAACGCGTGATTGCCGGTGATGTTGATCTGCTGGATGCGGGCGCGCTTGCCCTCGACGATGTCGATCGACACCTTGACTCGATTGCCGGGTACATCTTCGGTGCGGGCGTCGACCTTCACCGCGTACTTGCCTTGCGAGAAGTATTGCTCGGTGAGGAACTGGCGCACTTCATCGAGCACCGATTGATCGAAGGTCTTGCCGGTCGCGAGACCGACGTTTCGCAACGAGCGCTCCAGGTCCTCGGTCTTGATGGCCTTGTTGCCCTTGATCGCGAAGCTTTCGATCGTGGGCCGTTCCGAAACCGCGACGATCAGCGTGCCGCCGTCACGCCGCAGCTCCACGTCTTTGAAAAAGCCGGTGCCGTACAGCGCACGAATGGCTTCGGCGAGCCGCCGGCCGTCGAGCTCGTCGCCGATGTTCACCGGCAGATAGTTGAAGACCGTGCCTTCGGTGATTCGCTGCAGGCCTTCGATCTTGATCTCGCCGACCACGAAGCGAGCGGGGCTCGTTTCCTGCGCATGTAACTGCTGTGCGCCCAGCGGGTTTACTCCCAGCAGGGCGGTGCTCAATAGCGTGGCGACGAACGATCTCGGCATCCGCTGCTGGATGCGCCATGTGACCAAAGGGTCGCACGCATTCCGGTGCGCGGTTTGCCGAATGCTGTTGTTTCTTTCTCTGAATCGCCAATGAACGATTACAATGACGGCGACGAGGGTCTGGTTACAATTCGAAACACAGGTGGGTGATATGAAGGATTCCAAAGCAAGTGTGCGCGCCGTGCTGGTCGCGCTGCTCGCGATCGGCGCGTCGCCGGCGTTCGCGGCACAGACAGCTGCGCCAGTGGTGCCGGCTTGGGTGCAGGAGAGCAATCGTCACGCGCAGCTGCTGCTCGACGTAATCGCGAAGTACGCTCCCGAAAGCGCGTCGTCGTTCGGTGTCGAAGGGCACGATGCGGAAGTGTTCGATCTGAAGCCGAACAACGTCGAGCGCCAGGAAGCGGACCTCGCGGCCGCGCAATCCAAGCTCGAATCGATTCGCGCCGGCGTCACCGATCCTCAGGTGCGCCAGGATGTCGACATTCTGATCCAGGCCGCCAAGAACCAGCGCGAGACCTTGCGCCTGAATCGCGAGCTGATGCTGCCGTTCTTCGATCTCGGCCAGGCGATGTTCCAGGGCTTTCAGGATCTGCTCGACGAGCGGGTCGAGAAGTCTCGTCACAAAGCGGTGCTCATCCGGCTGCGTCGTTATGTCGGCGCTGAAAAAGGCTATGAGCCGATCCTGGTGCTCGCTCGGGCGCGTTATGAAGAGCGTGCTGGCGATGCCAGGCTCACCGGGCCGTGGATCGTCGAAGCTCAACAATACCTGGACAACCATCCGCGCTTTCTCGATGGCATTCAAAAGCTGCTGACCGAAAGCGGTTTGAAAGGCTGGCAGCGGGACATGCAGACGCTGCGCAAGCAGTTCGCCGAGTACGACGCGTGGGTGCGCTCGACGGTGCTGCCGCGTGCTCGCAAGACCAATCAACTGCCGGCTGCGCTGTACGCCGACAACTTGAAGAACTTCGGCGTGCAAATGAGCCCGCAGGAAATCATGGAGCGCGCGCTGGCGGACTATGTGCAGACTCGTGACGAGATGCAATTGACCGCTGCTGAAGTGGCCAGGCAGCACAACTGGTCCTCGACCGATTATCGCGACGTGATCCGTGCGTTGAAAAAAGAGCGCATCCCGCAGGACAAGGTGCTCGCGCTCTATAAAGAGCGTTTGAAACAAATCGAAGACATCGTCCGCCGCGAGCACATCGTGACATTGCCGGAGCGGGACGCAGTCATTCGCCTGGCCAGTGAAGCTGAGTCTGCGGCGCAGCCGGCACCGCACATCGATCCGCCGCGTTTGATCGGCAACACCGGCGAAGCCGCGGAGTTCGTGCTGCCGCTGGCGAATCCGAACGCCAAGCCGGGCGCGGAAATGGATGACTTCACGTATGACTCGATCGCGTGGACGCTGACGGCGCATGAAGCGCGTCCGGGTCACGAACTGCAGTTCGCACGCATGCTGGAGCGAGGCGTTTCCACTGCGCGCGTGGTGTTCGCGTTCAACAGCGCCAATGTCGAAGGCTGGGCTTTGTATGCGGAAGCGGTGCTGAAGGAATATCTGCCGCCGGAAGGTCGCATCGGTTCCTTGCAGATGCGGATGATGCGAGAGGCGCGCGCGTTCCTGGATCCGATGCTCAACCTCGGTTTGATTCAACCCGAGGCCGCGCAGCGTTTCCTCATGGATGAAATCATATTGTCGGAGCCGATGGCCAAGCAGGAGGTGGATCGTTACACGTTCCGTTCGCCCGGGCAGGCCACCGCGTATTTCTACGGCTACTCGCGCTTGAATGCGCTACGCACGCGCGTGGAGCTGGCGCAGCCCGGTCACTTCGATGCGCTCAAGTTTCATGACTTCATCGTCAACCAGGGACTGCTGCCGTTCGATCTGCTCGACAAGGCGGTCATGAGCGAGTTCGCGCCCAAGCCCTGACATTTATTTCGCGGATTTTTCCTGTTCGCGTGCCCCGGCAAGGATGCCGGGGAGCGAGTAGTTGCCCTCGTGACAGGCGTACTCGTAGATCGGCTGCTCGGTGTAGTTGAACGGAATCTCGCCGCGCCACGCGGTGCTGAAGGTATCCGGATCGTCGACCGTGAATTCATATTTGATCGTGCGCGGCCCGACACGAGTGAAACGTTCCGTCACTTTCAGGTTCGGTGAGATCGGAATGCTGCGATAGGTTGCGATCTGGCCGATCTGAATCGGCTGCGCCGGATTGAAGTTGGTGGTCTCGACCACCAGCGTGTCGCCTTCCCAATGACCGATGGAATCGCCCATCCATTGGCGAACATTCGCCGGCAGGTGCCGGCCGCCGAGGCGGATGATGCGCGCGTCGTGGACCATCTCGATGTTGATCACGACAGTGTCGCGATTCTGAACGATCTGATAATTGCTGTTGTACATGACCGGCAGCATCGGCGGACCGGAGTTGGTGCCGAAGCCGAGAATGCAACGTTCGCCGAGCGCGCGCTGCTCGGGACCGTCGAATGCGCCTTCAGCGGCGCGAGCCGTGCGAGCGGCGAGTCGTTGTTTGCCCGGTTCGGAAAGCTCCGGCACCTGGCCATTCGCGGGTGAGACGATCAACGAGCTGCGACGCTCGCCATTCACGGTTGCCACCTGGTTGGCGGGATCGAACCAGAATACGTTGTAACCGCCGACGTTGCCTTTGGGCAGCTCCTGGCTCAGGTCGCTCGGCTGATCGGATGCAGCGGCGAATTCTTTCATGCGCTGTTCCATTTGCAGCGCTTCGGTTTCATTCAGCACCAGCCGGTCGCCCAATGTTTTGGGCCGCTCCACCGGCGTCAGCGTCGCGTTGGTCCAGGTGCCCTGCAGGTCGGGATGACCGTCCGCGGTCCGCGGGACTTTATGAGTCTCGGCGCTTGCGATCGCAGGCAGCGCCAGCCAGATCACGATCGACACCTTCACGTTCATCGCGCGCATCCCGGCGAGCTTTGCGGATGGCGCGAGTATTACAGAAGCTTTTGCGTGCCTGCGCCGGCGTTGACGGTTCTTTAGTTTCGCGCCCGGTTCGAGCAGAGGAATATGAAAATTCCGCGCAGCGAACGAGATCAGTGTCCTTCGGAACGGCGATCGACTGGATGAGGCCGCTGTCCTTCGATCTTTGCAAGCACTCGCACGGCCGCGTCGTAACGAGCTTTGGCCGCGCGCAGCGATGCTGAATCGCTTTCGCCATTCGCTGATTGTTTCTCGACCTCGGCGCGCAGTGTCGGAAGGATGGCTCGCAGAGTGGCCAGCAACTCGGGAGCGGCGGCGATCAGGCGGGCGTTTGCTTCAGCGGAGCCGTCTTCGGGGCCGGCGGCGTTGTGACAGAGGGCGACGTGCCACACGACTCCATCAATGACCGCGTCGATACAAGGCTCACTCGGATAACGCGGATCGAGATTGATGATCCAGGGTCCTTGGGTGTGTTGTCCCATCTAACTTCCCTTCACGGTTGCAGAAGCGCCGGGAGCCCGACCGGCCTGGAGTGTAAGACCCCCATTTGAAAGAAGTTCAACCCCGCGGAGAGCACGCATCGTCACATCAATATCTCATCGGCCGCGATTCTGCCTTTACAGATTCTGTTGTCAACACAATGCGGACGCCAGTGGGGGCGCTCGCAACGGCGCGCTTTCAGGGAATGACTGATGCCTGTCTCCAGGGTATCGCGCTTGAGCGCCGTGTGCGCTCGTCGTTTCATAGAGGCGTTCCGAGTGGGAGTTGATGACATGGGTCGTTTTTGGGCCGCCACGCAAGTGGTGGCCCTTTTTCTATTCGGGGGCGCATCGATGTCACACGCCGTCGGCTCGATGCTGAACGTTACGTTGCCGATAGTTCCAATGGCAGCGATGTCATCGCCAGCGATGCAGGCGAGTCTCAGTCCACCACGCTGAAGTCAGCCCGGCTTGCGGCCGCTGACGATGGGGATGTGCCACACGGCGTACTGTTGGGGATCCAGGATCGTCGCGATCACCTGGTCGAACAACGCTCGCACCTCAACGCGCGTCAAGCGCGTGTGCTCCGCAATCACATCGGTATATCCATCGCGCCACGCCTGAATGATGGTGCCAAAAGTTTGACGCGGCACTCGCAATGTATCGACGATCACGTAATCCACGTGCAGGTCGTCGAGGCCGAGTCGATTCATGAGCGTCCAGGTGCGACGTCCGATGCGCGCATCGGTGTGCGTGCTGTGAGTGAACGCGATGACGCCCTCGTGCCACAGCCGGTCCGGATCGACATCGCCGACAGGCATGTTCAGCATGCCGTAGTCCTCGCTGAGCACGTGGATCCAGCCGCCGGGTTTGCAAATGCGGGTGAGTTCGGCGAGCACCTTGTCGGGCTCGGGCACCGATTGAGTCATGTGACGACACACGACCAGATCGAACTGCGCGTCGGGGAAGCGCAGCTCGAAGGCATCGCCCTGCTCGAAAGTCACTCGCGGCGCGAGTGAGGCGTGACGCTGACGAGCGTAAGCCGCCGAGCTTTCCAGGATGTCGACGCCGACGATCTGCGCGTGGGGATAGCGCGCCGCCAGCCGGCTGGTGATCTCGCCGCTGCCGCAGCCGATGTCGGCAATTCGTGAAGGCGTGCCGTAGCGTGCGAGCAGATATTGCTCCTGCGGCCAGATGGCTTCCGCCTGTGCCGCCAGGGTGCGCAGCATCGACTCGTCCGCCATCTGCTCGGCTTGGGGATTGCGCTCTTTGGCCATGGGCCAATGATGCGGCAACCGGGCACATGAGCAAAGCCCCTAGCGAGTCGCCGCCGGTCTGAGTGCCGGCGTCACGCCCGGGGGTGCCAGAGTGTTTATCCAGGCTCGTTTCGTCCATTGTCTGATTTGTATCGGACGTGCGCCGGCCGACTCTGCGCCCAGGTGGAAATAACGCCTGGAAACATTCACGTGGCGACAGCGACTACTTCGAGCCCCGGCTCCCTGGCCGAGGCTCAGGCCCTGATAGAACAGCTCCGAGCGCAGCTGGCGACGGAGCTGCAGGCCAAGGCACGCCTGCAGGAAAGCCTGGATCTACGCAACGCCGCGCTCGATGCGGCGAGCACGCACTTCCTGATTGCCGAAGCCCATGGTGCCGATCGTCGCGTCGTGTACGCGAATCGCGCCATCGCGGTCGATCACGGCTATGCCGGCTCGAGCGAAGTCATCGGACAGAAAGTCACGTCGTTCCTGTGGTGGGCCGAGGGCACGCCGCAGATGGAAGAGGTCACGCATCAGCTCGAACAGGGCCGTGCTGCGCGTACCGAAATGGAAGTGGTCCGTCGCGACGGCTCGAAATTCTGGGCCGGCTTTTCCAGTACACCGTTGCGCAATCCCCAAGGCGAGACGACCCACATCGTTTCCATCGGCGCAGACATTACGGCGCGTCGCGAAGCGGCTCGCAAAGAGCGCGAGCTCAACGACAAGCTGTTGATGGAAATGCAGGAGCGCGAGCGCATCTCGCTGGAGCTGCGCCTGGCGCAGAAGCTCGAATCGGTGGGCCGCCTGGCGGCGGGCCTGGCGCATGAAATCAACACGCCGATCCAATACGTCGGCGACAGCGTGCACTTCCTGCGCAGCGCCTTCGAAGATCTGTCCAAATTGTTTCATGGCTACCGCCGCGCGCTGACGGAATTGAAGAGCAGCCACACCTCGGCAGCGGCGCAGCTCGCCGACCTGCGCGAGCTCGAGATCGAATGTGACTTCGACTTCCTCAACGTCGAAGTGCCCAAGGCCTTCGAGCGTACGCTGGAAGGTGCAGAGCGCGTCGCCGGCATCGTGCGCGCAATGAAAGAGTTTGCGCATCCGGACGGCACCGAGCACAGCCCGGCCGATTTGAATCATGCGCTCTCGACCACGCTGATCGTGGCGTGCAACGAATACAAGTATGCCGCGACCGTCAACACCGAGCTCGCTGACCTGCCGGCGGTGATCTGCAACGTCGGCGAGCTCAACCAGGTGTTCCTGAATCTGATCGTCAACGCGGCACATGCCATCCACGACGCCGGGCGCGACGTGAGCACCGGCCGCATCGGCGTGAAAACCCGCATGCACGGCGAGTTCGTCGAAGTGGAAATCAGCGACAACGGCTGCGGCATTCCCCAGGAAAATCTGGAAAAGATTTTCGACCCCTTCTTCACCACCAAGGAAGTCGGTCGCGGCACCGGGCAGGGCCTGGCGATCGCGCGCTCCATCGTGGTCGACAAACATGGCGGCACCATCGACGTGCACAGCGAGCCAGGCATCGGCAGCAGCTTCGTGATCTGCCTGCCGTTGCATCGGCAGAACACGCAGGCCGTAGCGTAAGCAAAGGATATGACGACCAAACGCATTCTGTTCGTGGACGATGAGCCGGCGTTGCTCGATGGCCTGCGAGGGCGGCTGCGCAGCCTGCGCTCGCGCTGGGACATGGTGTTCGTCGAGAGCGCATCGCGTGCGATCACCGAGATGGAGCACAGTCCGTTCGACGTCGTAGTCAGCGACATGCGCATGCCGAACATCGACGGCGCGCAGCTGTTGACGACGGTTGCAGAGCGCTGGCCGGCGACGATTCGCATCGTGCTGTCCGGCCACGTGCAGGAAGAGCAATCTGCTCGTCTGCTCACCAGCGCGCACCAGTTCCTGAGCAAGCCGTGCACCGCGCAGCAGCTCGAGAATGTGATCGACCGCTGCATGGCCTTGCACCAGATGCTCGATGAGCCGCGACTGCGCGATGTAGTCGGACGCGTCAAACAGCTGCCGACGATTCCGGCTGCGTTCGCGCGTCTGAGCGCACTGATCAACGATCCCGATGTTTGTATCAACAAGATCGCCAAAGCCGTCAGCGCCGATCCCGCGGTCGCCGCCAAGGTGCTGCAGATGGTGAACTCTTCGTTCTTCCGTCTCGGCCGTCGTATCTCTCGCATCGACCAGGCGGTGAGCTATCTGGGCCTGATCGCGATTCGCAACCTGGTGCTGTCGGTGGAAGTGTTTTCCGGCTGGCGCGTGAATCCCAATCTGCCGGACTTCGTGCCGGAACGTTTACAGGCTCGTGCGCAGCGAGTCGCGGCTGCCGCCTGGGCGCTCACTCAAGGCACGCCGATCGCCGACGACGCATTGCTCGCCGGGCTGTTGCACAAGATCGGCTACTGGGTGCTGCTGCAGGAATGTCCGAAAGAAGTTGCGCGTGCCGTGGAGATCGCGCGCACGCAATCGATTCCGCTGCCGGTAGCGGAGCGCGAGCTGATCGGCGCTTCGCACGCCGAGGTCGGCGCTTATCTGCTGGGCTTGTGGGGACTGCCGCATTCGGTGGTCGAGGCGGTCGCGTTTCAACATACGCCGGCCCAGCTGACGCATTCGCAGTTCGATGTGCTCACCGCACTGGTGCTCGCCGAGTCGCTCACGCTGGGCGACACGCCGCTGGTGTCCGGGGCGTTGGAGCGCGATCAGCAGATCGATGAAGAGTTTGTGCGCGGCGTGCCGCTGCCGTTCGACTGGCAGGAAGCGCAACGCCGTGTGACCGAGATTGGAGAGCCTGCATGAGCGATATCCGCCCCATCGTCCTGTGCGTTGATGACGAAGCGCGCGTCGTCGAGGGACTGGCGTTACATCTGCGCAAGGAATATCGCGTGCAGACCGCGCTCGGCGGCGAAGAAGGATTGGCGAAGCTGAAGTCGCTCGGCGGCGCGGCGGTCGTCATCTCCGACATGCGCATGCCCGGCATGGACGGCGCGACGTTCTTGAAGCGCGTGATGCGAGCTTACCCGGACTGCAGCCGCATCCTGCTCACCGGCGATCCCGTGCGCGCCGAGGCTCTGGCTGCCGGGGCGAATCGGTTCCTGACCAAGCCGTGTCCGCCGGAGCAGTTGCGGGTCGCAGTGGAGGCGGGCGTCGATCAATATCGTTTGATGCGCGCCGAGCGCACGCTCTTGCAGGAGACGCTGATCGGTTGCATCCAGGCGCTGCTCGATGTGCTGGCAATCACCAACCCGGTCGCGTTCGGCCGCGCCAGCCGCTTGAAGCGCCTGGCGATGAGCTTTTCCGAAGCGCTCGGCAACCGCGAATTCTGGCAGCTCGAAGCCGCCACCATGCTGTCGCAGATCGGCTACTTGTCGCTGCCGGTGGAGCTGGTGGAAAAACTTTATTACGGCGAGCACCTTACGCCCGAGGAGAAAACGCTGGCGGACGGCGTGCCGGAAGTCGCGAGCAAGCTGCTCGGCCAGATTCCCCGCCTCGAACCGGTGATGCAGATCTTGAACGCGGTGAATGCCTCCGATGCCGAATTGCATTTGCTCGGCGAAGGCACGATCGGCCTGGGTGCGCGCATTTTGCAGATGACGCTCGAATTCGATTCGCTGCGAGCCCAGGGGCACAGCGTGAACGTTGCGATTCAAACCGTGCGTGGCAAGGCGGCGCGTTTCGGCGAGCCGCTGGTGGAAAGATTTGCGATGCTGGTCGGCGGCGCCAGCGGCCGCAGCGAAGTGAAGGAAATGCCGCTGAAATTCGTGCGCCCGGGCATGGTCATCATGGACGACCTGCGCACTCACATGGGCACACTGCTGGTGCCGCGAGGCTTCGAAGTTTCCGAAACGTTCCTGACCCGGCTGCACAACTTCGGCTCGGGCATCCTCGCGGAAAAAGTGCGGGTGCTGGTGCCGCTCGCCGACATGGAGCACGTCGAGATGGGAACCTGAAAGCTGCGCTGTAACCTAAGGTAAAACCCTAAGCCGACTGCGCGTGGAGTTTTGTAATCCTGACTACACGAATGGCGATCACGTCACACTCTGCCGTCGCCGTCCGCTGCAAACTACCCGGGCTTAAGGTTTCATCGTACAGCGCCGTCGGCCGTCAGTCGCTAAGATTGCCGGCAGCCTGAAACGGCGCGCTCGCGCCGCTGATCGAAGGAAACCCGAAGTGTATTGCCGCTTGTTGCTTGCCATGGCGTTGGCCGGGGCAATGTTGAGCCCGCCGGCGCGAGCCGAAGGTGAACAGAATCTGAGATTGCTGTGGGCGAAATCTTCCGAGACCGACCTCGGTACGGTCGTGATCGGAGATTATGACCCGTCGCCGGAATCCAATTATGTGCTCGGCGCCGAGTACGGTTATCAGTACAGCGACACGCTGTTTTCGCTGCCGATCCAGATGACGGCGAACGTGGGCGTGCAGTGGCTGAAAGAGCGCGGCTATCAGGAAGACGGCTACGGCACGACCGCTTTCGTAAAGGCCTATTACAACTGGCGTTTGCCCTTGACGCAGAAACACGTGCGGCTGGGGCTGGCCGAAGGCCTGAGCTATGTCACGCGCATCCCGGTGAGCGAAGTGCGTGACTTTGCCGAGAAGGGCGCCGAGTCGGCAAAGCTGATGAATTATCTGGAGTGGACCATCGACGTGCCGCTGCGTCAGTTCAACGCGCTGGCGCCGCTGTTCCACGAAGACTCGGCAATCAAGGACGTGTCGATCGGTTATATCGTGTGGCACCGCTCGAGCGTGTTCGGGGTCTTCAGCACGACTGGCGGTGGCGTGAATTTCATGGGCTTCGGGATCCAGGCGCACTTCTGACAGGCGTCCGGCCCGCAGGTGTTCAAATGGCTAGACGGAATTGCCAGAGTAAATCTGGGGACGATGGGAGTTTGTGACAATGAAGCTCGAAGTGATGTCGATCAGCTTCCTCCGCAGCGGCGCTTTGTCGGTCGAAGTGGGCGCGCAGTCGCAGGAAAGCGCGCCGTCCGAGCCGTCGCTCGACGTGGTGAAGATGTGGGTGTACCTGCCGAACTACAAGAAGAGCGATCGCATGGAAGACATCCTCGAAGCGGCGCTGAACATCGCCCGCCAGTCTTTGCGTTAAGCGCGCCTTTTTCGCCCGGTGCGCAATGACGCGCGCCGGGTGTCTGACCTTTCTTTCAATTCCACCGTCCGTCGACGTATAAGATCTCCCCAAGATCCAGGGAGATCTTTCCGTGCGCTCATTCTGTTGCGCGGTCGCGTTGGGCGTTGCGCTCGCTCATGCCGTCGATACATTCGCGGCGGAGGTCGATGCTGCTCGCATCGTCGCGGCCGCGAACAACACGGCGGATTGGCTGACCCACGGCCGCACCTACGATGAGCAGCGCTTCAGCCCGCTCGCTCGCATCAATCAGCGCAATGTCAGCAATCTAAAGCTGGCCTGGTATTTCGATCTCGACACCACGCGCGGCCAGGAAGCGACGCCGCTGGTGATCGATGGCGTGATGTATGTCAGCTCCGCCTGGAGCAAAGTCTTTGCGCTCGATGCACGCACCGGTCGCGAGCTGTGGCGCTTCGATCCGAAGGTCGAGGGTGCGAAAGCGATCGATGCCTGCTGCGATGTCGTGAACCGCGGCGTCGCCGCTTGGGGCAATCGCGTATTCGTCGGCACGCTCGATGGTCGTTTGATTGCGCTCGATCGTGCGACCGGACAGCCGGCGTGGTCGGTGCAAACTACCGATCCCACCCAACGTTACACCATCACCGGCGCGCCTCGGGTCGTCGCCGGCAAAGTCATCATCGGCAATGGCGGCGCCGAAATGGGCGTGCGCGGCTATGTGTCTGCTTATGATGCGGCCGATGGCAGGATGCTGTGGCGTTTCTATACCGTGCCTGGCAATCCCCAGGACGAGTTCGAGTCGGCAGCGCTGGAGCGCGCGGCGAAAACCTGGCACGGCGAATGGTGGAAATACGGTGGCGGCGGCACCGTGTGGGACTCGATGGCCTACGATCCCGAGCTCGATCTTTTATATATCGGCGTAGGGAATGGCAGCCCGTGGAACCATCGCATTCGCTCCAGCGGCGAAGGCGATAATCTATATCTGGCGTCGATCGTGGCGCTGCGCCCGGGCACCGGCGAGTACGTGTGGCATTTCCAGACGACGCCGGCGGAGAGCTGGGATTACACCTCGACTCAGCCCATCATCCTCGCCGATCTCACAATCGACGGCCGCGCACGCAAGGTGCTGATGCAGGCACCGAAGAACGGATATTTCTATGTGCTCGATCGCGCCACCGGCGAATTCATCCACGCCAGGAATTACGTCAACGTGACCTGGACCACCGGGCTAGATCCAAAGACCGGCCGTCCTCGCATGGTGCCCGAAGCTCGCTACCTGCGTGAGCCGGCGATGGTGTCGCCGGGGCCGCTCGGTGCGCACAACTGGTATCCGATGTCGTTCAGTCCGCAAACCCGGCTCGCGTATATCCCGACGCTCGAAGGCGCGAGCTATTACAAACACGACGACGCGTTCGAGTTTGGCGAGCGCACTTGGAACACCGGCATCTCGATCGGGCCCGATCCGGCCAACGCCAAGACGCTCGCCGATACCGCAAAGAGCAGAGGCGGCGCGATGCTGATCGCGTGGGATCCAGTCGCGCAGCGCGAAGTGTGGCGGGTGAATTATGAGCGAGCCGGCAACGGCGGCGTGCTGACGACCGGCGGCGGCCTGGTATTCCAAGGATCCATGGATGGAATGTTCAACGCGTACGCTGCCGAGACGGGCGCGAGGCTGTGGTCGCAAGACGTGCAGAACGCCATCCTCGGTGGACCCGTGACATTCGAGCTCGACGGCGAGCAGTACGTCGCGGCATTGGCTGGTGTCGGCGGCGTTGCTGTCGCGGGCACGCTGGGCACTGTGCAATCTCGCAGCACGTTCGGACGCGTGCTGGCGTTCAAGCTTGGCGGCAAGGCGCGACTGCCGACGCTGGTGACCACTGTCGTGCGTCGACCGCCCGATGTTCGCCGAGCCAATGCGCTAGGAAATATCGAGAGCGGCCGGCGCAACTACAATCGCGTGTGCTCGACATGCCATGGCGAGAATGCACAGAGCGAGACTGCAATTCCCGATTTGCGCTACTCCGATGCCATCGTCGCTCGCGACACCTTCAAGTCCATCGTGATCGATGGCGTGCGGTCCGATAAAGGCATGGTGGGCTTTGGGTCCGCACTCACGCCGGAGCAGGCCGAAGAGATTCGCGCCTATCTCGTCTCGCTGGCGGTGGCGCTGTAATCTACAGCGTTTGCAGGGGCCTCCAAGGAAACAGCATGTCGCGACTTCTGATGTTGCTCGCTTCGTTCGTGCCGATGATGGTGATGGCGCAGTCCGTACGTCACACGGTGATCCTCGGCGGCAATCGTGCCGGCGTGCAGACCGTGACGGTCGGCGCCGATGGTGTTCGTGAGATCAATTTCGAATTCAACGATCGCGGCCGCGGGCCGAAGCTCGCAACGCGCGTCAAAGTCGACGCCGCGGGGCTGCTCGTCGACGTGCAAACCAGCGGCAACGACTATTTGAAAGTGCCGGTCACCGAGACCTTCTCGTTGCAGAACGGCGTGGCGCGCTGGAAGAACAATGCCGAGAACGGCGAGAAGAAGCTCGCCGGCCCCGCTTTTTATCTCAGCATGAACGGCCCGCCCGAAGAGCTGGCGCAGCTCACGCGGGCTTTGCTGAAAGCGCCCGATCGAAAGATCGCATTGCTGCCGGAAGGGCAGGCGTCGCTCGAACGCATCGGCGAGCTGTCGCTGACGGGCAAGTCGGGTCCGCGCCAGGTGACTGCATATGAAATCTCCGGCCTGGGATTCGATCCCGAAGCCGTCTGGCTGGATGCCGATGGCGGCTTCTTCGCTTCGGTCAACAGCTGGTCGAGCTTCGTCCGCGAAGGTTGGGAAGACAGCGTGCCGAAGCTGCTGGAGTATCAGGACAAGCGGGCGAACGCGCGCACGTTGGAAACAGCCCGTGCACTGACGCGCAAGCCCGCCGGGCCGGTCGTCATCGTCAACGCCAATTTGTTTGATTCGGAGAGCGGCAAGTCGGTGCCAGGCTCGACGGTGCTCATCGAAGGCAATCGCATCGAGGCAGTCGGTAAGGACGGCCAGGTGAAAATTCCCGCCGGGGCGGAAAGCATCGACGCGCATGGTCGTGCGCTGCTGCCGGGCCTGGCGGACATGCACGTGCATTTGAGCGCTGGCGAAGGCGCACAACATCTTGCTGCTGGCGTCACCAGCGTGCGCGATCTCGCCAACGACACAGATGCGTTGCTGGCGATGAAGCGACGGATCGATGCAGGCGAGGAGGTGGGTCCACGCATTTCAATGGCCGGCATCATCGACGGCCCGGGGCCGTTCGCCGGCCCGACCAAGGTGCTGGTCGACAACGAAGCGAAGGCGCGCGAAGCGGTCGATAACTACGCGAAGCTCGGTTATCAGGCCGTGAAGATCTACAGCTCGGTGAAGCCGGAGCTGGTGCCGCCCATCATCAAGATGGCGCATGAGAAAGGTTTGCGAGCTGGCGGTCACGTGCCCGCCTTCATGACCGCGCGTCAGTTCGTCGAAGCCGGTGCCGATGAAGTACATCACGTGAACTTTCTGTTCTTGAATTTCTTTTTCGATGAAGTGAAAGACACGCGCACGCCCGCACGCTTCACCGCGCTCGGCGAGCGTGCCGCGAAGCTGGATTTGAATTCGCCCGAAGTGAGCTCGCTGATCAAGCTGCTGCAGGATCGGCACACGACCATCGATCCGACCGTGACGATCTTTTATTCGATGTTGACCGACCGCGCCGGCACCGTCAGTGCCGCGTATGCCCCGGTTGCCAATCGCTTGCCGCCGCAGATTCGCCGCTCGCTGCTGAGTGGCGGGCTGCCGATTCCCGCCGGTCGCGAGCAGCAATACCGTGCGTCCGCAGATGCTTTGTTACACATGGTGAAGCGTTTGTACGACGCGAAAGTCACATTGGTGGCCGGTACCGACAACATGCCGGGGTTCACCCTGCATCGCGAATTGGAAATGTATGTGCAGGCAGGCATCCCAGCGCCCGACGTGCTGCGTATTGCGACACTCAACTCGGCCAAGGTGCTCAAGCGCGATGCTGAGCTCGGCTCCATTGCGCCGGGAAAACTGGCTGATTTGATCCTGGTCGATGGCGATCCGGCTCGGCGCATCAGTGATATTCGCAACACCGACCTGGTGATCAAAGACGGAAAACTTTACGAGCCGGCGGCGTTATATCGCAGCTTCGGTGTGCAGCCTCGTTGAGCGGGAACCGCCCGCGTCGCGAGCCCGTTTTATTGCCAACTCAAGCAAATGCAGCCCTCACGGGCGGGAGTTGGCGAATGGCGACGATCAGAAACAGCTGGTTGCTTGCGGCGACGGTCGGTGTGCTGGCCGTCGGCGGTTGTGCCACAACGGGTGGGAGCCTGACGAATTCGGCGGCGCGCCTGGAGCGCAGTGCCTACGCGTTGCAGGAAGAGGCGAACGACAGCGAAATCCGCGGCGATTTTCGAAGTGACGCACGCGATCTCGCCGAGGAATCACGTGACTTCCGGCGAGTGGTCGAGGATCACCGCGCCAGCAAGGAAGACGTGCGCGAGGCATTCGACGATGTGTCCAAGAGCTACCATGCCATGCGCGACGACATGGAGCGCCATCAGGACCGCGAAGCGAATGCCGAGTTTCGCGATGTGACCGAAGCGTATCTCGACGTGGAGCGTGAAATGCGCTCGCGAGACAGCCGGCACGACCGCCTGGCGCGTGATGACTGAAGATCAGCCTGACGATTAGCCACACACCCTTCTTCCGTCATAAGCTTGCATGAGGCAGGGCGGAAGAGGGGCATTCCATGCGGGGCAAGCTGGTTACGGCGTTGGTGCTGTCGTTGACGGCCAGCGCCGTCGTTCATGCCGATTCCATGCGTTGTGGCAATCGGATCGTCAGCGAATCCGCAACGCTGGATGAGCTGGTCAAGAAGTGCGGCCAGCCCAAGGACCGCAAGGTCCAGAAAGAAGATCAGTACGCGATCAATCCCAATGGGGTGCGGGTGAAGACCGGCGGCCAGACGGTCAAGGAACGTTGGATCTATCAGCCGACGCCGGGCACATTGCCGATGGCGGTCGAGATCGTCGACGGGAAGATCATTTCGATCACACGCGCCGAGTAGCTTGCATCTCGAAGCACGGCCGGGCAGCAATCGCCCGACCGCGCGCAATCCATCGCGATTATTCGCCCTTGCCGGCGAGCTTGTTGCAGTTCTTGACGTCGCGGTCGCTCATGGTACGGCCACGGCTGCTGTACGAGGACAGCTCGCCCAGCGCTTCCGCCACCTTGCGGCATTCCTTCATGTACGAGTCCATCGTCGAGCGCTGGCCTTTGCCTTCGCACTGATCGCCTTCGCAACGCCATTTCACGCCGGCAATTTCGGTCTCGGTCGCGCTCGCCACGGGCGTGACGAGTGTCGCCTGCGCGACGTTCGCCGGAGCGGCCGCCGACACCAGGTTGCTCATCGCCAGAGTGCCGAACGCCACCGCACCCACCAACGCAAACATACGCATCGTCAAATCTCCTCGTTGAAACAGTTGGCGCACCCGCGGGTGCGTCTCGAACGGCGGGCACTGTAGGTACGCGCACTCACTGCGTGAAGGCGTTTTTTAGAACGAATGAAATGCCTGCGGCTCAGGAATGAGCTGCGGGTTTTGTGATGGAAACGAGCGCGCCCGATGTTTCTTTACTGTACGGCGAGGCGCTTTTTAGTGTTTGTTTGGCCAGGTGCGCGGCGCTAGTGTGCCTGGATTCAGCGAATTTGTGAAGAATGATGAAAGAAAGATTAGCAACGTAAGTTGGGCTGCGCAGCTGCGCGCAAACTACATCCCTTCCTCGCTGCTGCAGTTGTCGCAGCAACTGCAAAGAAGTGTACGCGCACGTGAGCGAAAAGTGTCAGAAGAAACAAAAAATGTCAGCGCGAAAATGTGACGTCGGTCGCGCGCCGGGGTGAATCCGGGAGAGGCGAGCCGGAGAGGACCTCCGGCTCGCACGCGACGATTACTGGCCGGAGGAGCCGCTGAACAGCTCCGCCTGGTTCGGCTCTTTCGACTTCGGCTGGCCGTCTTCCTTGACGTTGCGATAGCGGATCACGCCGAACACCATTTCGTCCCAGGTCTGCTCGCCCCAGGTCACGACGCGGTTCGGGTCCGGGTTGGCTTTGTTCTGGGTGGAGTTGTCGAACACCTGCGTGTACACGACGCGCGTTCCGGCGGGCACGGTCAGCGGCTTCGCCAGGTCATAGGTCGACTGCCAGTTGAAGTCATACACCGGCACGTTCAGCAGCATTTCTTCGCGGCCGTCCGGGTAGTGAGCGACGAAGCTCGCTGCCTTGCCTCGGAAATGCGCATGCGGGTGCAGGCTGTAGATCACCGCGTCTTCCTTGAAGGTGCGCTCGGCGGTTTCGGTGTGCAGCTTGGTGTTGGCCGGAATCTTCAGCTTGGCGTTGTAGAAGATCATGCTGCGGTAGTTGTACTTCGGCGGATCCTTCATGAAGTACAGGCCCATGCGCGTCACGTCCGTCAGCTCCTGGCCGTTGGTCGTGTAGTGCATCTGGAAGTGCAGCTTGGACTTCGCCGGCAGCAGGATGCCGTTGTCCTCAGGCACCTGCAGCGGCTGTGCGCCCGGCACATAGTTGTTCAGGCTGATGGTGCCGCGAGTCTCGCCGCCCGCCGTCGCGATGATGTGATGAAGCACTGCGCGCTGGCCGGGGAGGAAGTCCACGGCGCGCACCCACACATCATGATCGAGCGGGTTGTCGACCTTGACCTCCTGGTACGGAATCGTGCCGCTCGCCGGCGTCTTGAACGGCGGCAGCTCGACGATCAGGTCCGGCTTGCCGAGCGTCCACTCCGGCCAGTCTTTCCTTTGTGACAGCAGCGGATCGGTGCCATCGCCGCGCGGCGAGCCCGCTTCGATCCAATGCACGAGCGTCTGCGCCTGCGCCGGCGTCAAACCGCGATCGTTGCTGAACACGCCGTAGTGCGGGTCCGCATGCCAAGGCGGCATGCGCTTGGTGCGCACGACTTCGCGAATCATCGGTGAGAAGCCACGGATCATGTCGTAGTTCGTCATCTGCCACGGACCGATGCCGCCTTCGCGATGGCACACGACGCACTTGTTCAGCAGCAGCGGGGCGATTTCTTTTTCATACGAAATCTTCGCGTGCGCAGCGCGCTTGTCGCGCTCCGGCATCTTGATCGCACAGCCCTTCGCTGCTTTCGTCGCAGCAGCCACGGGCTTATCGGCGATCACCGCGTCGAGCGCACTGGCGACACCGCCGGCGTCACCGCGATACGCGATCTTCCAGCCCTGGGTGTTCAACACCAGCACTTCGCCGTTGCGTGTGAGATCCAGCCCTTCGCCGACCAGCTGCGCGGTATCGAGCATGATGGGCAGCTGAATGTTGGCCTGCTGCGCTTCCTTCGCGATTGCATCGAGCGAATCGTTCAGATTGGAATTGATGGCCAGGAAGGTCACGCCTTGCGCTTGATACTTCGACTGCAGCGCCTGCACGGCGGCGGCCGCCTGGCGCGAAGCATCGCAGCTGTTGCCCTGTGCGAGCAGCACGACGGCTTTCATGTCGGAGAGGTAATAGAGCTCGTGCGAGACGCCTTGATGATCCGTCAGACGAAAGTTGTCGGCGACATCCGGCGTCGCGGCGAGCGCGTGCGCTGAGAGCCATAACGAGGACAGCAGGATCCCTGCACGATGAAGATTACGCATGTGAAGTCCGTTTAACTGGTTGGCCGATAAAGCGAATCGGGCGGGACAAGTGTGCGGTCAAGCCACCCGGGTGTCCACGCGCCGGCCGGTCGCAAAACAGCGTCTTAAGAATTCTTGTGCCATGCTGGCAGCGCCGGGATGGCTACAATTCACCCACGCGCTGCGTTCCGCTTCACAAATCGCGTGAGATCAGTATGAAAAAACGGCTGCTGGGTTGCATGGTCGCGTTCCTTGCAGTGGTAACCACGACGGCGCATTCAGGGGAACGCCCAACGTCGTCATCCCGAGGGTCGTCGTATCGCGTGCCACGGCTCGCCGATGGCACACCGGATCTGCAGGGCATCTGGACGAATGCCACTGCGACGCCCATGGAGCGCTCCGCCTCGCTCGGCGAGCGACGTTCGTACACCGAAGCTGAAGCAGCTGCGATCAGCAAAGCGGCGCGCGATGCGGTTGCGGCCGATGCGGCGCCCAGCGATCCAAACAAACAGATCGAAGCGGCGTCGTCGCTGCCGCCGATCGGCAATTACAACTTGTTCTGGACCGATCGCGGCATGAGCGTGGCGGTGATCGACGGCGAATATCGCACCTCGATGATCATCGAGCCCAGCAACGGCCGCATTCCGCCGCTCACCGACGCGGCCTTTGAGCGCATCGCGTCGACCAAGATCGGCCGCTCCAGCGACGGCCCCGAGGGACGAGCGCTCGGCGAGCGATGTTTGCTCTCGTTCGGCTATGCGTCGGGCCCGCCGATGCTGCCGGTGATGTACAACAGCTACTACCAGATCGTGCAGTCGCCCGGCTATGTGATGATCCTGGTCGAAATGGTTCACGATGCTCGCATCATCCGCATCGGCGATCGGCACCTGCCGGCGGACATTCGCAAATGGATGGGCGATTCGGTGGGCCATTGGGAAGGCGACACGCTCGTGGTCGAAACCCGCAACTTCCGGCCCGAGCAGAACTTCCGCGGCTCGTCGGAGAATGCGGTTGTCACGGAGCGCTTTACCCGCGTCGCCGATGACAAAATCGTGTATCGCTTCACCGTCGACGATCCGGAAGCGTTCACCGCGAAGTTCACGGGGGAGCTGCCGTTCGTGAAGACGGATGCAAACATCTACGAGTACGCCTGCCACGAGGGCAACTACGCGCTGCCCGGCATTCTGGCCGGCGCCCGTGAAGAAGAGAAAGCGGCGGATGCCAAGAAGAAATAAACCAGCGAGCTTTTTTCTCGCCGTCGCGGCGCTGCTAGCCGCACTGCCGGCGCTTGCGAGCGAGATCGTCACGCGCGAGTTCGATTCGGCCGCGCTGGGGCGGAAGTGGGCGTACGACGTTTATCTGCCGACGCAGTATCAAACATCGCACGCCAGTTATCCGGTGCTCTACCTGCTCCACGGCAACCTGGGCAGCCGCCGCGATTGGGTGGAGAAGGGCAACATCCAGCGCACCGTCGACTCGTTGATCGCGAGCGGCGAGATTCCCGCAGCCATCATCGTGATGCCGGACGCCGGCTCGACGTGGTTCGTCGATCGGCGAGACAAGATGGAAACGGCGGTGATTCGGGACCTGATCCCCGACGTGGAGAAAACCTATCGCACGCTGCGCACCCGCGACGGCCGACTGATCGGCGGGTTGTCGATGGGCGGCTACGGCTCGCTGCGCTTTGCGCTCAAGTATCCAGAAATGTTTGCGGCCGCGGCGCTGCTGTCGCCTGCGATCTACGATCCGCTGCCGCCGATGAATTCCGGCGCGCGGCGTGCGCCGCCATTTGCGACGCCGGAGTTCGACGAGCAGGCATGGCGGGATCTGAATTATCCCAAGCTGTGGGACGCGTATCTCGCCAGGAAAATCCCAGTGCCGATGTATATCAACTCCGGCGACGACGATGAATTCATGATCGAAGTCGAGGCCACGAAGTTGTATTCGCTGCTGCGGGCGAACCGCCAGCCGGCCGAGCTGCGCATCGTCAATGGTGCCCACAGCTGGACGGTGTGGGAGAGCACCATCGGCGATGCGCTGAAATATATCTTTCGTTACTCGGCCAGGCCGGCTGCGGGCGAGTGAGCGGCTAGGCCCGCGCCAGCACGCTTTGATAGCGGGCGTACGCAAAATAAACCACGAAGCCGATCAGGTTCCAGACCACGAACGTAACCTTCGTGATCAGCGGCAGGCTCACGAACAAATAAGCGCAGCCGAGGATCGCGCCGAGTGCCATGACCCACGGCGCCGGCGTGCTGAACGGACGCGGCTGAGTCGGCGCTTTCTTTCTCATCACCAGCATGCACACCGCGACGGCGATGAACGCGACCAGCGTGCCGGCGTTCGCGACTTCGGCAATGCGCTGCAGGGGCAGGAAGCCGGCGATGATCGCAACGATCACGCCCGTCACCATGGTCATCAGCGCCGGCGTGCCGGTCTTTGCGTTGACGGTGCTCAAGCGCTCAGGCAGCAGTCCATCGCGCGCCATCACAAAGAAGATGCGTGACTGGCCGTACATGAACGCCATGATCACGGTAGGCAGCGCGATGACCGCAGCCAGGCCGATCGCTTTTGCTGCCAAAGGATGATTCAACGAGCGCAGCACCATCGCGAGCGGTTCACCGCTGGCAGCCAGCGCGTCGGCTTTCGAGCTGCCGAGTGCTGCGGCAGCCACGATCATATAAATGAACGTGCAGGCGAGCATCGAGCCGATGATGCCGATCTTCAGATCGCGTCCGGGATTCTTCGCTTCCTCCGCTGCCGTGGACACTGCATCGAAGCCGTAGAACGCAAAGAAGATCACGGCAGCGGCGCCCATCATTCCGTACTTGGCGCCGTTGATTTCGGTCGCGCCAAAGCCGTGCGGTGCGAATGGTTCGAAGTTATCAGTAGTGAACGCAGGCACGGACAATGTGATGAACACGGCGAGTGCCACTAACTTCACGACCACGAGAACGATGTTGACGGTCGCGCTCTCTCGCGAGCCCAACGCAAGCAAACCAGCGACGGCGAGTGCAATCACAATCGCGGGCAAGTTGATGACGCCACCGGCCGCGGGCCCGGCCAACAGCGCAGCGGGAATGCCCAGATCCCAAGAGCGGATCAGGCCGCCGGCGTAACCGGACCAGCCCACCGCGACGACGCTGCAGACCACTGTATATTCGAGGATCAACGTCCAGCCGACGAACCAGGCGGGCAGCTCGCCGAGCGCGACGTAACTATAAGTGTATGCACTGCCCGCCATCGGCATCATCGTCGACATTTCGGTGTAAGCGAGCGCCGCGCACGCGCAAACCAGTCCAGCGACGACGAACGAGATGATCACCGCCGGCCCGGCAAGCCCCGCACCCACGCCGATCAGCGTATAGATGCCGGTGCCGACGATGCCGCCGATCCCCAGGCACATGAGGTGGATCCATCCCAACGTCGGTTTCAATGCGCTGTGCGTCGCGCGGGTGCCGACCGACTCCAGACTCTTGCGGCGATTATAAAAAGCCATGCACGCTCCCCTGTTGTTCTAGAGGCGCTATTCTACGGGCATGACGATCGCTTTCCCCAATCCGCTGCTGGTCATGGCGCTGCCGCTGGAGAGTCAGGGCGTGTTCGAACGGGCCGGCCTGCGTGTTTTGTATACCGGCGTCGGCAAGGTCAACGCGGCATATGCGCTGACGCGGCGTCTCGCTGAATATCAGCACGCGAGTGAGCCGCCGCCGCGAGTGATCAATTTCGGCACCGTCGGCAGCCGTCGTCATCCGACCGGCGCCACGCTCGAATGCAACGCTTTCATTCAACGTGACATGGATGTGACTGGCCTGGGTGTGCCGCTCGGTGTCACGCCGTTCGAAGAAATACCCGCGCGACTGGAGTTTCCAGCCGTGTTCACGCACTTGCCTCGCGGCGTCTGCGGCAGCGGCGATTCATTTGTGATGACCGGGGCGGCGATGGAATGCGATGTCGTCGATATGGAAGGTTATGCGCTCGCGAAAGTCTGCTGGCTGGAGCGCGCCGAGTTCACATCGGTGAAGTTCGTCACCGACGGCGCGGATCACGCCGCCGCCGGCGACTGGCAAAGCAATTTGAAACATGCCGCCGATCGTTTCCTCGATTTGTATCGCGGCATGTTCAACGGCGCGTAGCCTGCTGCGCCTTCGGCTTGAACGCCAGCAGCACGTTGCCGGGCATCTGGCCGAACATTCCGTAACCGGAATTCACAAACAACATTCCGTTGGCTGCGACGATCGATGCGTTGTCGATCGAGCCGCCGCCCGCAGTGACGCCATTGATTGTTTCAAACGGCCGCGCGGTGTCAAACTTGAACAGCAGCTCGCCGGTCTTCGCATCGAACGCGTGCAGGAAGCCGTCGAGGCTGCCGCTGACAACCGCGCCATCGACCACCGTCGGCGCGCCGGAGAATCCGATGTTTGTTGCGCACGTCTTCACCAGCTCGGCGCGATTGCCTGAGCAGTCGGGCTGCGCTGAGTAAGTCCACTCGACTGCGCCGGTATCGACGCGCACCGCGTGCAAGCCGGGTTTCTGTGTGGCACCTGCCGGCGGCGTGAGGCCGTACGGCCGATTGATCGGCGCGAACACGCGCGTGCCGTCATACGCGATGCCCCAATGAATGCCGCCGAGCGGCGAACCTTCGCCGAAATCCTGTCGCCACACGACTTTGCCCTCGCGATCCGGATCGAGCGCCCACACCGTGCCCGACTTTTGTCCGGCGAGAATCACATCTGAGCCGTCCGCACGCTGCGCGAGGATCAACG
>CAMLEO010000064.1 GCA_946478975.1 uncultured Steroidobacter sp. | reverse complement strand
GACGCCGACGCAGCTCATCGAGAGAGAGCGCGCGCTGCTTGATCGCGTCCGCGTTGGCTTCGTACGGCACGTAATAGCGTGGAAAGTTTTGCACGTCCTTGCCTTCCATCGCGGCGAAGACCAACGCATTGCGCTGCTGGCGATCGGTCGGCGATTTCGTGCCCACCAGCACCGGGCCGAATTTCGGGCGGGTGCGATAGCCGTCTTGGGCGTTCTGCAGATCTTCGTCGGCGAGATCCTTGGCGATCACCACCTCGAAGCGGTCTTTGACGAATGCCACGTACACCGGCCGCGCATCCGCCATGGACATCACGCCGTAAATGAACGCCGCGATCTGCACGATGCCGATGACGGAATAATCGAACACCAGCGCCCGCCGGGTCTTCCTGCTGTTGTAGACGATCAACGACGTGAGCGGCCCGAGCACCAGGTCGCAGCTGGAGATCAGCAGAAAGAACTTGGTGCCGCCGAGCATGGTCTGGAACGGGTCGGGGTACCACACGAAAAAAATGATGACCGCGGCGGTCAGTGCCAGCCCCAAGGTCACCAGAAAATGCCAGCCGAAGGCCTGGAATTTTTCGCGCCACACGATCATGGCCGTCTTCGCTCCGCAGATGGGTCCAGCCCGTGATTATCGGACCTGGCATTTTCGCGTGCCAGTTTGCGGGCGCACGGATTGCCACGACTGTGAAATAGCTCTCCACCCGGAGAATCCTGGACCGCCGCCCCACGTACATTCGCCTCCAGGCAGTGCCGATGACTGCGGAGGCGAACGAAACGATGGACGAGTTGACGGGACGGCTGCGGCGGTTCGTACGAGCGCGAGTTTCCACCCGAGAGGACGCCGAGGACGTCATTCAGGATGCCTACCTGCGAGTGCTGCGCTACTCCGCCGAGCACGAGGTCGAGAGCCAGGAGCGGCTGCTGTTCTCGGCCGCGAAAAACCTGGCGGTCGACAGCCGGCGCCGGCACTCGGTGCGGCAGCGAACTGCGAGCGACTACGCATTACTTGCATCCTGCAAGCAACCCTGGCCGCCGGTGGATGAGGTTGTATACGCCAGCCAGCGTCTTAGGAGTGTGGAAGCGGCAGTCGCGCGGCTGCCGCCCCGCTGTCGGGAAGTCTTTTGGTACAACCGGGTCGATGGGCTCAGCTATGCCCAAGTGGCCGCGCAGCTTGGCATCAGCATAAGTGCCGTGGAAAAGCACATGGCGCGAGCCTGTCTCTTGATCGATGCGATGCTCAATGATGACGCCGCCAACAACCTATGATGATCTAGCCGATACCACGGCGCTGCCGGAATCGGTGCGCGCCGAAGCTGCCGTCTGGCTGGCATTGTTGCATTCGGATCAACGCTCCGAAGCCACCGAACGTGACTTCCGCGCCTGGCTGGCCGGCGACGCGATGCATGCGGCGGCCTTCGAACGGATGACCAACACCTGGGAAGCGACTGGCATCCTGCGCCCCCGCAACGACTGATCTTCTACATACTTACAAGGCGACCGACGCGAGTGTATTGACGCGAATCGTCGGCACCAGCTCCTGGTACGACAACACCGGCACACGGCCCAGCTCGATCTCGGTGAGCTTCCGCAAGTAAGGCCGCAACTCCAGCGAAGTCAACAACACTACGGGCGCCGAGCGCTCGCCCGAGCCCATATAAGGCTGCAACGCCGAGCGGATCTGCGCGGCGATATGCTGGGCCGTCTGCGGGTTCAACATCAACACCGCACCCGCGGACGTTTGCCGAACCGCCTGGCGCATTTGTTCCTCGACCGTCGGATGCAGCACGATCGCCGACAGCGAGCCGTCGGGATTGGCAAATCGATAAGAAATATAACGCGAGAGGCAGGTGCGCACGTACTCCGTCACCAGTGCCGTGTCCTTCTCTTTCGGCGCCCACTCGATCAGGCCATGCGCAATTTCGCGCAGGTTACGAATAGAAATGTCCTCGCGCACCAGTCGCTTCAAAACATCGGTGAGACGCGGCACCGGCACGTTCCGCTGCAGCTCGCGTTCCAGATCCGGATAGTCTTCCGCCAGTCTTCGCAGCAACAGCTGCGTCTCCTGGATGCCGACGAACTCATCGACGTGCTGGCGTAACACCTGCAACAGCGTTTGCGCCAGGCCCTGCTCCGGGCTGGGCGTGCGGGGTGCTTCTTTGGCTTTCTGACCGGTCGTCACGGCCAGCGAATGGCCGGTCGATTCGGTCCCGGCCGGCACGTTTGGCAGCCGCTGCCGCGCTGACAACGTTCCCCGCCACACGGGAATTTCATAAATACAAATGTTGTAAGCGCCCGGCGCGAGCGAGGTCACCTGCTTCATGACCAGGCCGGGAAACGGCACCCCCAGATCGCCTTCCAGGCTGCGCCGCACCCGGCGCAATTCCAGATCCAATCGCTGCGGCGAGATCAAACGTTCGATACCGGGCCCGACCTGGATGGTGACCGGAATGGTGAGCGCGTAATCGGTCGTATCGAGCAACGGCCGGACGACGTTGGTACCGGCTCGCTGCATCGAAGGCATCGGCGTCTCGCCCGGCGTACTGTAACGGCGCCGATTCGGCAGCAATGTCAGGCCGACGAAGCCCACGGCGACCGCGAGCAGCAGGAACTGAATCTTCGGAAAGCCTGGCACCAGCATCAGGCCGACGATCACCGCCGACGCAATCAACAACGCACGCGGATGAGCGCGAATTTGATCCGCGATTTCGTTACCAAGTCCCGCGCCCTGCTTTCTCGCCGGGTCCGCCACGCGCGTGATCAGAACGCCCGCCGCAATCGAAACGAACAGCGACGGAATCTGCGACACCAGCGCATCGCCGATGGTGAGCACCGAATAGGTGTTGAGGGCCGTGCTCAAGTCCATTCCCTTGCGCACGGTGCCGACGGTCAAGCCGGCGATGATGTTTACCGCCGCGATGATAAGGGCCGCGATGGCATCGCCTTTCACAAACTTCATCGCGCCGTCCATCGCGCCATACAAATGGCTTTCCCGCTCGAGCTGGCTGCGACGCGCGCGAGCTTCATCCTTGTCGATCAACCCGGCGCGCAGATCGGCGTCGATGCTCATTTGTTTGCCGGGCATCGCATCCAGCGTGAACCTCGCGCCGACTTCAGCGACGCGCTCGGCGCCCTTCGCGATCACGATGAACTGCACCACCGCGATGATCAGGAACACCACGACACCGACAATGATGTCGCCGCCGACGACCAGGTTGCCGAACGTAAAGATGATGTCGCCCGCATCCGCGTGCAACAGGATTTGTCGGGTCGCTGCGATGTTCAGCGACAGTCGAAACAAAGTCGTGAACAGCAGCAGCGATGGAAACGTCGACAGGCCGAGCGGCGAGCTGATGTACAGCGACACCATCAGCAGGATCACCGACAAGCTCAGGTTGAGCGCAATCAGCGTATCCAGCATGAACGGTCGCAGCGGCAGGATCATCAGCGCGATCACCGCGACGATGAGCAATGCCAGCAGCAGGTCGTGCTGGCGCAGGAGAATGCGCCAGGTGGAACTCTTCATTTCAGCGACGCTGGTAGCCATGATGTTTCCTATGGGTCACGGGCGCTGCAGGTCGCGCGCCCAGCGCAACACTGCGGCCACCGGCTCGATGAGCTCTTCGGGAATGTATTGATCGACGGGCGCGTCCGATCGCAGCCGCCGCGCCAGGTCGACGTTGTGAACGATGGGAATGCCTTCCTCTTCGGCGATCTTGCGAATGGCGCGGGCCAGCTCGCCCTCGCCCTTCGCAACCACCACCGGCAGGTCGGTTTCTCCCATCTCATAAAACAGCGCGACCGCGATGTGCGTCGGATTGACGACTACGACGCTGGCCTTGCGCACGCCGGCGAGCATGCCGGCTTCGTTTGCTTCACGATGCAGCTGTCGGCGACGGCTGCGGATGTGCGGATCGCCTTCGGTTTCTTTGTGCTCGCGGCGCACCTCATCGATGCTCATGCGATTGCGCCGGAGGAATTCCCATTTCTGAAACCACAGGTCGAACGCCGCAATCGCGATGAAACAAGCGATCGCACACCAACCGAGGATTTGCAGCATCCGCGTCGCCAGCGGCAAGACGCCCGCGACCGGCAGCCAGTGAGATTGCAATAACGTGGGCAATGCATGCCACGCGGCCACCCATACCACGGCGCCCAGCACCGTTGCTTTGACGATCAGCTTCAGCAGCTCGACAAAGGTTCTCATCGAGAACACGCGCTTGAAGCCGTTGACCGGATTGATGCGGTTCACCTGCGGCTTGATCTGCTCGGTCGAAAACACCGGGCCGACTTGCAGGAACCCCGCGAGCATGCCGACGACGATCGCGATCAAGAGGATCGGCAGCACCATCCACGCCATCTCGATCAGCATCGCGGCACTCCACTGCATCAGCACCTGCGTATCGTCGAACATCTTGAAATCCGCGCTCGCCGAACGCTCCAGCAGCCGATTCAAACGATCCACCAGCTGTTCGCCGGCGAGCAGCAGCGCGCCCAGGCCTGCGATCAGACCGAACGTCGCGCCTACATCGGCACTCTTTGCGACCTGACCTTTACGTCGCAGGTCGCGCAGCCGTTTGGCTGTCGGCGGCTCGGTCTTGGCCTGGCTGCTCTCGCGCTCGCTCATCGAATGGCTCCTCGCATCGCGTTGAGCGCGTCGGAGAAGTCCAGCAGCGCCAGCGGCGACGTGCCGCTGCCGATCACCATTCCATACAACAGCAGCATGGCTGCGAGCGCGAGCACCTTCAGCGGCAGCACCAGGAAGAACACGTTGAGCATGGGAGCGAAGCGCGACAGCATGCCGAACGCGATTTCAATCATCAGCATCAAAATCACGAACGGCGCGGCCACTTTCAGTGCCGTAATCAGCAGCTGTGACAAAGCTCCCAGCAGCAGCGCCACCAGATTCGGATTGGTAACGACTGGTGTGAGACTCGACAGCGGCCAGACCTTGTAACTGTCGAACAGCATCGAGATCAGCGAAATCAAACCGCCGGTCACCAGAAACAACGTCGTAAACAATCGCACCAGCAGGCTGCCGAGCAGCGAATCTTCCTGGCCGGTGAGCGGATCGATCGTGGTCGCGAACGCAAGGCCAGCTTGATACTCGATGATCGCTCCGGCGGCGTACAGCGCCCAGAAGCCGACGCTCGATAGCAGTCCGAGCACGAGGCCGATCGCCGCCTCCTTCGCGACATAGAACGGCATGCTCGCGAGCGGAATGGTTGCCAGCGTGTCGTCCGCAAACGCCAGCGGCAGCAACGCACACGACAGGCCGGCGACGAAAACCATACGCACCATGACCGGCACGCCATTGCCGACGAACAACGGCAGCACCGAGAACGCCACCAGCATGCGCGACATCAACAGGCCGAGCACCATCAGGATGGCTTGCCATTGCTGTTCGAGATTGATCACAGCTTCAGCGAATGTTTTGAATCGAGCCGAACAGCTGATTGGCGAAGTTCAACAATTCGCCGCCCAGCCACACCGAGGTGAGCGCGATCGCCAGCATCGCCGCCAGCAGCTTGACTCCGAATGCGATGGTCTGGTCCTGGACCTGCGTGACAGCCTGCGCGAACGCGACCACCAGGCCGACCACGCTCGCGACCAGCACCGGCGGTAGAGACAGGCCCATCGACAGCAGCGCGGCGATCGAGACCAGCCACAACACCAGCAGCAGCGCCTGCTTGACGTACGTGACCAGCGTGGCGAGCTCCATGAATGCCTCTTCAGCGATACGTGAGAATCAGGCCGTGGATGAGCTTGGCCCAGCCATCCAGCAGCACGAACAACAGCAGCTTCAGCGGCACCGACACCACCGTGGGCGAGAACATCATCATGCCGAGCGCGACCAGCACGTTCGCAACTACCAGGTCGATGATCACGAACGCAAGATACAAAATGAACCCGATCTTGAATGCCGCGGTGAGCTCGCTGACCGTGAACGCCGGCACCAGCACCATCAGGTCATCGCTCTTCAATTCCTTCGCCTGCTCCTCCGGCCACAAACGGGCCGCGGACTGCACGAAAAAGTCGCGTTCGCGAGGCTGAGCATGTTTGCCCAGGAACTGTTGCAACGGTTCGCGAGCGTCGCCAATGACCTTGAACAACGCCTGCGTTTGCAAAGGGCCGCTGCCTAGCCGCTCCTCGGCCGACTTCATGATCTGCAGCCCGAGCGGCGCCATGATGTACATGCTCAACACCAGCGCCAGGCCGTTGAGCACCAGGTTCGGCGGGATCTGCTGCAGACCCAGCGCATTCCTCACCAATGACAGCACGATGACCAGCTTGGCGAAGGACGTCACCATGATGGCCATGAACGGCGCCAACGCGAGGAAAACCAGCGTCAGCAGAACGACAACAGGATCCGGCGTAGCCGACATAGTTATAGTTGTGTTTTATGGTTTTATTACGCAGCGCCCGCTGCGGGCTGAGCGATCACGGTGGCAATGCGCACGCCGAGTCGTTTGCCGACGGCGATCAAGGTTCCTTCAGCGATGCAGCGATCGGCCACGCGCAGCGAGACTGTCGCAGTGGAAACATCCTGCGGCAGCTCGATGATGTGACCGGGCTGCAACCGTTCCAGGTCCGCAACCTGCAATTGCAGCTCGCCCAAATCGAATGTCACTGGAACTTCCAACTGCCAGCGCTGCGCATCCATCGGAGATACTCCCGCGCCCGACGCGGCGGACGCTTGCAAAGGGGCTGAGGTTTTCGGCTTCGCGGCCGCACTGGTTTGTGCGGCCGAAAGGATTTGTAATGATTCGCGTCGTGCGCGACAACGCCAGCTGCTGCGCGCCGCAGGTGCAGTCAAGTCGATTGCCACACCGTCGCGAGTGATACTGGCGTTCTCGATCCACATCACGTCGCCGGCATTCAACGTTTGCAGCGCTGCGGACGGAACCTTCGTTTCACCGAGCGACAATCGCAACGGAGTAGCGAGCTGCAGCCGCTTGGCGTTGGAAGTGACATCCACCGGCAACACACCATCCAGCCACTTCAGGGCCGCTGCGCTTTCGAACAGCAATGTTCCGGTGAGCTGCGTTCCATCCCGACGCCGCAGCAGGAACGGCAAGCGGCAGCGCCAGTCCGGCAACCCGCGTCCATCCCACAGGATCGCGCGAACTTCCAGCGTATTGGCCAACGCCGCCGGCGCGTAGCCGAGAATACGTGCGATAAACCTTTGGACTGCGAGCCCACGCAATGCGTTCGGCATCAGCGTGAAGGGCTCGCCCACGAGCAATGGATCGAGCGCAGCGAATCCATCCAGTGCCAGCAGTGCTCGAAAATTCCCCGCACCTAACTCGATGAGCACATGCCACTGCTGCCCAGCGCTTTGCAGCCAGCGAATCTCGAATTCGTCCGCACCAAGCTGAAACGTCGGTGCACATCGTCGACTCAGCCACTCATTCAGAATATCGCGCGTGTGCGGATCGATCGCGGTCAACGCCGACTCCAGCGAAGTCACATTCAGAGGAGCGTTCAGCGGCTCCTGCTGCGCGCCCCGCGTGTCGGGAAAGTCCACGATCTTGTTCGGCTCAGCCATGGCCTGTACCGTCACGTCCATCACCCTGCACGACGCTCACCTCGACTCGACGATCGCCGGTGCTGCTCAACGCGCGCGCTAACGCATCGCGTTGTGCCACCATCGATCGATACGACTCCTCGGAACGCGCGTGCAGGCGAATGGTCAGGTGCACGCCGTCGCGAACGATCTCTGCTGCCGCACCCGGCAGAACGTGATCGAGCGCCATCACGACACGCTGACTGCCCACAGATTTCTCGCCGACGTACAAGGCCGAACACATCCGTTCGAGCATCTGCGTGAGATCCGCGCTGGAAGCTGTGCGCAGGCCAGCGTTCGCATGCGCATGAGTGGCACCAGCAAACTGCGACACCACGGAGTTGGAAATGGCGACCTCGGCGGGATCGATATGCGCGCGAGTCTTGCCACCTCCGGAATCTGAAGCGATGTCGCGAGCGACCGGGCCCATCATTCCGTCGCTGATCGAGCCGCCCAAGCGGCGGTAGGCGTACTCGCGATTCTGTTGCGAGCCTTCCGGCGTGAGGTCCGTGATCCGTGTGCCACTGACCGAGCTTCTGCTACTCGTGCTCGCATCATCGGAGGGCGAATCGCCCATCGCGCGAGAGAAGCGGTCGGCAGCGAGCGGGTTGGCTCTCAGCGGCTGCGCAGTTGTCGCGGGAGTCTGAGATGGCACATTCAATCCATTGACCTTGCTGTGATCCATGATTACACCGCCACTTGTGTCAATGAGCCGCGGGCCGCGGCATCGTCCTGCGAGCGTGAATCCAGCAGCGCGGCGCGCCTCGCAATCTCCAGGCGCTGCTGCCTGTTCAACTCGTCCCTCATCACGTCACAACGCTGCTGGGCCTTCGCCAGGCGTTGACGCACCTCATTCGCCACAGCGGCCGCCTGCTCGCGACGTGCAAACACTTCGTCGTAGGCCGCCTTCGCATCCTGTTCCCACGCGCTCAAGGCCACGTGCGATAAGTTGTAGTCCTGGCCGTGACGAAGCACGCCATCCTGATGCAACCAGCGCTGCCACTCGTGTTCCCACAACGCACGTTGGCCGGCCACGCGGGCGATCTCGTCGGCAGCCGCGCTCAGTTCCGCATCGACCTCCGCCAGCTCGGCAAGGCGCTGCGCGAGCTCGGCGCGGATCAATTCCAGGCGCAGCTCGCGAATCTTCAGTACGGCGTGGAGTTGCGACATCAGTTATCCAACGCGCGCTTCAGTTGCGTCAGCGTGTCCTTGAAGGTCGACTGCTCCATCAGGTCCTGGCGCAGGAACTTCAGCAGCGAATCGCGACAACGCAATGTCTTGTCGCCCAGCTCATCCGCGCCGGCGCGGTATTCGCCGATCTGCACCAATGTTTGAATCGAATCGAACTTCGAAAGCTGCGCTCCCGCGTCGCCAGCGAGCTCTCGCTGCGTCTGATCGACGACCTGTCGCATCACACGACTGCGGCTCGCGAGCACGTCGATCGATGGATAATGTCCGCTCGCTGCGAGCTTGTTCGAAAGCACGATGTGACCATCGAGCGTCGCACGCACCTCCTCGCCTACCGGATCGCCGCCCTCGTCGTCATCGACCAGCACGGTGTAGAACGCTGTGATCGAACCGGCAGCAGACTGCCCTGCTCGTTCAAACAAACGCGGCAATGCTGTGAATGTCGACGGCGGATAACCGCGTCGCGCCGGCGGCTCGCCGGCTGCGAGTCCGATCTCACGCAACGCGCGCGCATATCGCGTGACAGAGTCGACGAGCAGCAGCACCCGCAGGCCTTGATCGCGGAAGTACTCAGCGATTGCGGTGGCCACGTTGGGCGCCTTCGCACGCTCGACCGCCGGACGATCTGAAGTTGCGACGACATAAATGCAGTTGCGACCTGCATTCCGCAACGTGTGCAGAAACTCGCCGACTTCGCGACCGCGCTCGCCGATCAATCCGACCACGACGACGTCTGCGCTGGTGCCGCGAGCCACCATGCTCAACAAGCTGCTCTTGCCGGCGCCAGCAGGCGCAAAGATGCCGACGCGCTGGCCTTCGCCACACGTCAATAGTCCATCGATGGCGCGCACGCCGGTTTGCAGCCCGGTGCTCACGGGCTTACGCATCAACGCATCGGGAGCGGCTGCGCGTACGGGATATTCGAGCGTCGAATCGATGGGCTCCAAGCCGTCGATGGGTTCGCCGAAGCCATTCACGATCCGGCCGAGCAGCGCTGGGCCGACCTTCACTGTCTGCGCCCGGCCCAGATTGATGACTTCGGTTTGCGCCGAGATGCCGTCGAGTTCGCCGAACGGCAGTAATAACGTCGCCTGCCGTGACACGCCGACCACTTCGGCACGCATCGACCACGGCGACCCTGCGTTTCGGAGCTCGCACAAGTCGCCGATTCGAGCAGACAAGCCGGTCGCTTTCACCAATGTTCCGACTGCATCGAGCACTCGCCCGCGCGCCTGCATGGGCGCGACGTCGCTCAGCGCATTATCTAACGCAGCTTCGAGGTAATCGGCGCGGAAGGTTTTCTGCATCACCGAGCTCATGACTTACTCTCTCGCCGTCGAAGCCGCGACGCGTTTGTCGATGAACGCAGTCACCAACCCACGCCGCACGGCTGCCAGCTGCACATCCAGACTCGCATCGATCGCGCCGAACTCACTTTCGAGCACGCACGTGCCCGGCGTCGCCGACGCGTCTTTGTAAACATCGACGAATTCGATGTCCGGGAACTCCTTGATGACGTCAGATAACCAGCGATTGACCTCGTCGAACTGATCGGCCGCCACGCGCAGACGCAGTTCTTTGCCTTGTCGCGATTGGCTCAACACCCGACGGACCAACTGCTCCATCAGCGTGCGATCATCGATGCGGCCGAGAATCTGCTGTAAGGCGCCCATCACGGTGTTGACGATGCGCAGCTCCAGTCGAGCGAAGGCTGTTTCCATCTCCGCCACGGTGGAAACGACGGTCGCCGAGAAATCCGTGCGCGCTTCTTTCAGTCCCGCTTCGTAACCGGCCTGACGCGCGGCTTCGACTTGCTCATGCATCTCAGCCTTCAACGTTTCGTTATAGCGATGCGCGCGAGCGACGATCTCCCGCGCTTCGAGCAGCGCCGAGAATTCTTCTTTCTTGACGACCGGTGTGACGGCCGAAGCCAGCTTGCCCTTGTCGATGAGTACAGCGGCGCTCGACATCAGGCTTCTCCGGTAGTTGCGGCTTCAAACAGCCAACGCCAGTCCGGCGTGCTCTGCAGGATCACCGCGACGATGAGTTTCGTCAGGCCGACCCGCTGCGGTTCATTCAACCGGGCGCGTGGCAAGGTCCACTCGCTTGCGAATCGCATGCGCATACGACCCATCACGCCGATCGCATGCGCAGGCAACGCGCTGAACATCTGTAACACCGTGGCCTTCTGCCATTCCGCCGGTGTGGGCCACGGATCGCTTGCAAATGGCGGACTCACCATCGGCAGCAACCCACCAAAGCGAACCGCGAATGCATGTGCTTCAGGGCCAATGGTTGCTCGCAGCGCGCGCACTTCATCCTGTCGCACCGCGCGTTTGATCCGGTCACGAAGTAACGTTGCGCAGACCAGGCCAGCGACTCGCGTGAGCGCCGATGCGTCGATCAAAGCCAGGCGTTTGGCGGGATCGAAGAAATCGTTGTCGAAATGTTTATCCAGGTTGGCCGCACGCAGCAGAGCGCTGGAGACAGAGCGCGTCCACAGGGGCGTTGCCCGCAGCGTGCTATCGGTATCCGTCACGCCCAGACGCTCGAGCCAGCTGCCATGGGCGTACTGGGAAGGATACAAATTGAACGACAGCTGCAGATCGAGCAGGCGCTCGGCGGTCGATTCACGCGGCGCGGCGTTCATCGTCGGGCAGCTCCAGGTTGTCCGCCTCGTCGCCTCGTCCTGAGCGGCGACGCTGCATCCAGCGACCCACCGTTTCTCGCACGCCGGTCGCATGTAACAGCAGCACGATCAGCACCGCGACCAGGATCCATGGAATCGTGAAGATGATCCACAGCGTCACCACGCTGCGCGACGCGACCAGCGCACCGAAGAAGCGAGTCACGGGCACTTGTGCGGGCGGCGTAATCGTCGCTCGCGCTGGAAACAGGCTCACCGCCACGCTGTCTGCCGTCAGCCCTTCGATGCTTCGGACCACCAGGTCTTTCACCGCGGGCACCACCAGCTGCATGTTGATGTCGGCGCGATGTTTCAGGAACACCGACGCCGAAGACGGCTTGGTGGTCGCGTCGAAGGGATCGGACGCCGGCACGACGATGTGCACGCGAGCGACCAGCACGCCATCGATCTGCGACAGCGTCTTGGCCAGCTCCTGCTGCAAACCGTAGATATAACGAATGCGTTCTTCGGTCGGCGACGAGACCAGGCTGTTGCGCGCGAACACTTCGCCGAGATTGCTGTAGTGTTCGGAAGGCTGCGCGTCCGCACGCAGCAACTCGATGGCCGTCGCGATCTCCGCGTCCGACACCCAGACGCTGAATGTTCCGTCCTCGCCGCTGCGCTTCTGCGCTTCGACGCCGCCTTTGATCAGCGTGAGCAGAACGTCATTCGCTTCGGATTCGGACAGCTGCGTATAGATCGGCTGCTTACATCCTGCCAGCGTCAAGGCCAGCAGGATGGTCAGGATGAGAAGGAACCTCGTGCGAATGCATTTCAAGGACCGCCTCCGTCAGCTGCCGCGCTGAACCAGCGTCTGCACGCCGTTCTCGAACATCGATGCGCACTTTGAGGACACTTCCACATCGAGCGCGCAATTGATCATCTGGATCTGGGTCTGAATCAGTTCCTTGGAAGTGAACTCGCCCTTTTCAGACATGCGCTTCAGAGCCGTCTGCCCGGCATCCCAGCGCCGCGACAGTCCGTCGAGGTGATGTTTCAAACCGCCGCCTGCGATCGAGCCCACAGTGAGTGCCGATGTGTTCGCGGTCGGCGGACCGAACATCAGCATCTGGAAACGTTGTGCCGAGCCAGGGGCGACCGGCATGCGATCGACGCTCAGCTTTTCGGTGCCGCTCAAGGGCGCGTAACCCAACATATCCACGCCGGGAGTGCTGACCATGGATGACCTCACGCTCGAACGTTGTAATGACGAAAGTATTCAACCGACGAAGCCGGCGACTGCGGCGCTGCTGCCGGTGTCTGCGCCTGGTCGACACAGCTCACGGCCACACCGACCGCTGCGCTGTCCTGATCCCTGGCAATCACACCTTCCAGCAACTCGCGTCCCTCGTTGTCGCCGACGTGTATCAACATCGATCCAAGCACCGCGCGCGCCAGCTCCGATTCCGGATGCTGGTTGATCACTTCGCGCAGCGCCGCTATTGCCTCGGTGATCCGGCCGCGACGTGCCTGCACCATCGCCAGCGCGATCAGCGGCGAGGGTTTGCCCGGCTTCAATTTCGCCAGGCATTCGAAGATGCGCTCGGCCTGCTCATGCAGGCCGAACTCCGTGGCCAGAAAGCCTGTCTCCGCGAGCCGTTCCAGCAGCACGGGATCGAGGGGCCTGCGCCGCCGATGACTGGCGACGCCGGGTGACAGCACCGGATCCATGGCCCCCGTCCCGGACAACTTTGCGTCTCGCGTCGACATGCGCTCGCGCCGGTCAGCGCGAGATCGAGCGAGCCGGCGCCGACTTCGCTTCGGAATCCGCCTTGATGATGGCGCTCACGGCAGTCGCAACGATCTGATATTGATTCATCAGAAAGCTGGCGCGCGTCAGGTCCGCCGCCGAGGAATTCGCGCCCAATCCGTTGACCGCGCCGCTCGCGGCGTTTTCCGCGTTGCCGACCGTGCCAGCCAATCCGTCCAGATTCACCATGTCGATCTCCTCAAAGCTTGTTTGCTGATCAAATGCCCTGCTCTCGCCGTCGTCAGCGAACGACGCCAGCGCTCGCGATGCATCCCCTACGGGTGCAACGCAATCCACACCTTGCCGACGACTTCTGAACATTGTTGTGTGCTCTCCGCCAGCGCTGCTGCCGCTTCATGCTCTTCCGTCGTCAACGGTTCATACATCCGTCGCCGCGCTTCACTGTGAGCGGCGTCGAACATCGCGCAGTACTCACGCTTGATCGCGCCCGATTCGTCCGCCTGCAGCCGCGATGCGAACTCGCCGAGCGGAGTCCCTGTCGGCACCATCGGCGTCGTCATTTCGGCGTCCTCAGGGCAGCGACGTAGAACTCGAACTCTTTGCCATCGCGCTCGAACTTGATCTTGTCCACGTCGATGCGACCGATCTTGAAGCCGTCGAACTCTTCGCCTTCGCGATATCGTTCACCGAAGGGGCCAATCAGGTAACGTTGATTGCGCCACATCAGCACTGAGAACTTTTGGGTAAGACGCACCGGACCGCTGCTCACCACAGGTTCGGGTGACGGCGCTGCGGCCAGCACAGGCGGCGGCACAACGGACACTTGCAACGCGCGCAAGCCCGGCACATCGCGAGCGATCGTTCGCAATTTCATCGCGACGGTTTCGCTCGGCACCGCTTCGGCGCACAGATATTGTCCCGAGCCTTGATAATGCAGATCGCACGGCAGTTCGGCGAGACGCAGCAGTCGTTCCATCGAGCCGGTCATTTCATCGACGGCATAGACCTCGACGCGAGGTGCGAATTCAGAGCCGCGCGTCGCGCCCAATAACGTGCGCAGCTGCGCGTCGTCTCGCACATAGCCCGTCAATAACAATTCATGACTTGGCGCAGCGTCGGCGCCGATGGTCAGCTCGCTGCCTTCGGGTGCGATCTTCTTCAGCCACGCGCGCGCCGCTTCGACTCGCGTCGGCGTCAATTCATAAGGACGATCGGAAAGCGCCGCGTACGCGAGGCCAATCACGCAAGTGATTCCGGCCAGCACCGTTGCAAACAACGCGTAGGGATTGAGTTGCCGCAGCGAGCGAACTGCGTGCATCGGTTTGGTTCTTGGTGCGGTGAGCGCACGCTCGGCAATCGACCAGTCGCCATCCGGCGGCCCGATGCTCAACGCCGCCTGGCCGCAGCGGATCAGCGAGAAGTCCTGCAACTTCGCCACTTCGCCGGCGGCAATCTGCTGATCGTCGATCGTGACAGCGGCATCGAGCGCGCGAACGCTCAAACCGAATTCATCTGCTTGTAACACGCAGTGCCGGGGCGCGACCTGCGGATCGAACAGCACGATGGAACATTCGGGGTCGGAGCCGATGACACAATGCTCATCGCTCGCGACCGTCGCTTCGGCACCACGATGCAGCCCGCTCAAAATGCGTACTTGCTTGCTCATGACCGCTGTGCCCGTCCTCCCGTACACCGACACGCTTCATTGTCCGCAATGCCACTATGACGCAGCTATGTGTGACGAACCGCATGTGTTGGGAACAAAACCGGCCTGACCCTGACCGATCCGGACTGAGTCGCCGAGCAGCAGCGGCTTCAAGTCGCCGATCGCCGTGGTCTCCATGATCTCGCGCAACAGGGCGTGCAGGTTCTGGTCGCGCTGATTGAAGCGCAGGCACGCTTCTGCCAGGTACAACTGGAAGAATTTGACCGGGATTTTTCGAAACATCTGCAGATGCAGGCGCGTGTGGCGCCAGAACGCTTCGGCAGAGCTCATCACCAGCGCGGCGCGCGTCATCATCGGTGCGATGACGTACGCACCTTGGATTTGCAGACACGCCGTGGCGCTGGTGTCATCGAGTTGCAATACACCCCCGACAGCGATACGTTCGCGAAGCTTGGGCAACACGTGCGCGATGCCACCCGGCGGCGCACTGATTTGTATGAGCCCGGCGCGTTCGCTGAAGCCGACGATCATCACGCGCTGGCTGGTCGACCAGCCTCGCATCGCCGGTCGCGTGCGCGCACTGATCGCAGAACATTCGGCAACCGTCAGGCCGTCGCGCGATGGCCGTTCATATTTCACACAGCAAGCGCGCACCAAGCGATAGAAGCGCTCGCGACTGTCGGCACACGCATGCTCCGCCGTTGACTGTGCCGCCGGCACACCGCGAACGAATGCATCGAGCAATGCTTCCTTCGCAGCTTCGCTCAAGCGTATCGAATCCCACACCGACTTCCAGCGATAGCGACGCCCGCAGCCCTGGCATTTCATTCGCCCATCGCCCAACACCCACGCACTCACCGACTCACACCGCGGACAGCCCTTCATTGACAGCTCCTGTGCAACCAGCCGAGCTGACGGCGCAATTTTTACCTGCTTGCGCAGACGTCCGTGCTGACGAAAATTTTTTCGTGCGCGGTATTCCGTGCGCCATCACTTGCAATGACGCAGCGCGTGGGCAAGTGCCCCACCTGCGGCAGCCAGGATTTATCGACTGGCTGAGAGTGAACTTGGCAACTGGTTGAAATGCTTCGCTTAGCGAAGCCGCTGTGCGCGAACGATTGTAAAAATCGCAGCAGTGAGTTTGTTATTAGAAGTGGCGCCGACTGGCGACAGTGTCGGCAACATTGACGTCGATGTCACAGCGAGTGCGCTCGTCAACGATGACAGCGATGTGACAGTCAGCGGATATCGGAGTCAGCGTCGAGGCGCGGCGCCGCCGAACGCCTGCACCTCATAATATGAGTTGTTGCGATTGATGTTGTTGCCCCAGCCGACGATGCGCAGATAACGACCGACCGCGTTGACCGAAATCGAATGTCAAATGAGTGCCGACGCCTGCGCCCGCCCATTCCGTGTTCAGGTTGCCATCGATGGCTCGTGATGCCGGCGCATTCGGGTCGGTCGACGCTGCCGGCGCTGACGATGCGCAGATAGCGGCCCGGTGCAGTGACTGCGAAAGTTTCCAAGCCGCGCGTCGTGCGCGACGCGCGTCAACGATTGCGCCTGAGCAGATGTTGCTGCTGCCAGCGCCAGCATCAGCACAGGAATTAGATGCGTGACCCGCTGCCCCACCGCCTGCCGTTCGCAGGCGCTGAAGGAACGGATGCGAGCCTAGCGATCCTTGAGCGCAGCGCGACTCGCGAGCGCAATCGGCACACCGATGCCGAATGCGTGCACGATCAGACTGGTGATGGTCCACACCGCCCTGAACTTCACTTGGATCGGGAACGCCGACAGCGGCAGCACCACCAGGTTCATGACCCAGAACACGCCGAAGCCATACAGCGCACCCCACAGCACCGGCCTGGCGACCAGAAATCGCAGCCGGGTGCTGGCGAAGTAGAAGATCGCGGCGATGATCATCATGAGCGCGAAGTGCGTGACGAACCCGAGCACTGCCGTCGGCATGCCGCCCTGGAATGCGTCCGATCCGAGCCAGCCGCTGGCCACGGATTGCAGCAGGCGCGACGTTGCCACCCCGTGCAGGGCCGAATAGGTGATCGCATAGGTGATATCGATGGCCCCGGCGATGAGGCCGCCCACGACGATGGCGTAGGCAGCGGATTGGCGGCGCATGTGGTCTCCCCTTTTTGAGCGTGTTCTTGTTCCTGCCCGGCACCCGGGGCGCTGCGTAATCTAGCACGAGCGTTTTTCGGCATGTGGCGATCGGGGTTGGCGCGCCGGTGCGTTATGCTGTGACACCTATGGCGAAGATTCCTCCGGGCGTCGGCCCCCGTTTTCCGCAAGTGGTCGTGCTGTTCGGCGCGACTGGCGACCTGGCGAAGCGCAAGTTGCTGCCGGGCCTGTTTCACCTCATCAGCGCCGGCTTCATTCCCGGCTGCAAGATCGTCGGCGTGTCGCTCGACAAGTTCGATGCCGACGGCTTTCGCGCGCTGGCACGCACCTCGCTCGAAGAATTCTCGGCTCGGCCGGTCGAGCCCGAGGAATGGACCAGCTTCGCGGCCAATCTCGATTACGTGCCGCTGTCGGCCGGGCCGGCGGCATTGAAAGCCGCGGTGGAAAAGGCCGAGAGCTCTTTCCCCGGCGAATCCCGCCGCCTGCATTATTTGAGCGTGCCGCCAAACGCGGCGCTGTCGGCGGTGAAGACGCTGGGCGACGCGGGCCTGGTTGAGCGCGCTCGTATCGTCATGGAGAAGCCGTTCGGCGTCGACCTGCCGAGCGCGGTGGAGTTGAACAGCAAGCTGCACGAGGTGTTCAAGGAAGATCAGATCTTCCGCATCGATCACTTCCTGGGCAAAGAGCCGGCGCAGAACATTCTGGCGTTCCGGTTCGCCAACGGCCTGTTCGAGCCTATCTGGAACCGAAACTTCATCGATCACATCCAGATCGATGTGCCCGAGACCATCGGGCTCGCAACGCGCGCGGCGTTTTACGAAGCGACTGGCGCGTTTCGCGACATGGTCGTGACGCACCTGTTCCAGATCCTGGCGTTCGTCGCCATGGAGCCGCCGACTTCGCTGGAGCCGATTCCGATCAGCGAAGAAAAGAACAAGGTGTTCCGGAGCATGCAGCCGATCGAGCCTGGCTACGTGGTGCGCGGCCAGTACAACGGTTATCGCGCCGAAGAAGGCGTCGATCCGCAGTCGCAGACGGAAACGTTCATCGCGCTGAAGTGCGAGATCGACAACTGGCGCTGGGCCGGCGTGCCCTTCTATCTGCGCACCGGCAAACGTATGGCCGAAGGCCAGCGCATCATTTCGATCGCGTTTCGCGAGCCGCCGAAGAGCATGTTCCCGGTCGGCTCCGGCGTCGGCGAGCAAGGGCCGGATCACCTGACGTTCGATCTTGCCGATCAGTCGAAGATGTCGTTGTCGTTCTATGGCAAGCGGCCGGGGCCCGGCATGCGGCTCGACAAGCTCAGCCTGCAATTCGCAATGCGCGACACGGGGTTGATTGGCGATGTGCTGGAGGCGTACGAGCGTTTGATTCTCGACGCCATGCGCGGCGATCGCACGTTGTTCACGACAGCCGAGGGCATCGAGCGCTTGTGGGCGGTCTCGACACCGCTGCTCGAATCACCGCCGCCGATCCGGCCGTATCCGCCGGGCTCGTGGGGCCCGAACGCGATTCATCAGTTGATCGCCCCGCGCGCGTGGCGTTTGCCGTTCGAACGCGCGTGGCGAGATCCGGATAAGTTGGCTCGTTAGGTCTGAGTGGCGCGGCGGCGACGAGCAAACCATCCCAAGCCGCCGACGGCGAACAGCGCGAGCGTGCCCGGCTCCGGCACATTGACCGAATCGACCAGCAGATTGTCGAGGAAGAACTTGGTGTCGCCGCGAATGCCGACGATGCCAGTGATCACCAGCGTGTCCATCATGCCGAGCGCCGAGCCGTTGTAGCCCATGAGCCAGCTCTGGCCGCCGATCCACGCGGCCTGGTTCGACGGATCCGCCGTGGGAAAATAAACATCCGAGCTCGCGGTCAGCACACCGTTGGTGTACGCATCGAACCGCAGCGACATGCCGTGATTGTTCAAGCCGCTCAGCAGATCCACGCTCGCGAGGCTGAACATGCCGTCGGCCGTGATATGCAGCGGGCCATACGATGTGAGCAAACCGGAATCGTTGATCGCGGTGTCCGACAGCAGCGCGTCGGGGTAGAGCCTGGCGTAGTTGGTTTCGTATTCGCACATCGTGCCCGAGGTGATCGCGACCGAGCCGCCGGAGTAACTGCCCGAGCACTTCTGCCACTGATCCATCGAGTAACCGGCGTTGGCGTAGTTGTCGTACGAGAATGCCGGCGAAGCATCGAAGTCGTTGAAGCCGACGCTCACCATTCCCGCGTGCGCGCCACCGATCCAGCTCGCCGACATCAACATCGCCAACACAATGCGCTTCATCTGTGCTCCTTGAACTCGCCCCCGAAGGCGGCGGCACTATGTCGTGCGAGGTTATGTCTCGCCACTGTCGTTTTGCTGTACAGGGCAAAGTCTTACACGCGTGCGCCAACGGCTCGCGCGAGCGCTGTTTTTCTGCCCGAAGTGTGACCTGGCGCGAAGGCGATCGTTGAGGATGTGTGACGCGTCTCGCGGCAGCGCTCGTGCAATCCGATTAGGCCTCAGTCTCGCCACCAATCGCACCGACAAGGCCGTGCGCAAACTCGAAGCCGCGTGCGTGGCTTATCATGCGTCATGAGCTCCACAAACTACGCGCCCGTCAGCGTCATCGTCCCCTGTTACAACCACGGTCGGTTCATCGGCGACGCACTCAAATCCATCCTCGCCCAAAGCGTCGAGCCCGAGCAGATCATCGTGGTCGACGACGGCTCGACCGACGAGACCGAGGTGGTCGTGCGTCGCTCTAAAGATCCGCGCATCGAGTACATCAAGCAAACACATGCTGGTGCCGCCGCCGCTCGCAATGCCGGCCTGGACGCGGCGCGCTGCGAGTTTGTGACATTTCTGGATGCCGACGACCGCTGGGGACCTGCGCTGGTCGAGCGGCTGCACGGTTTTGTCGCCGACGATCCGACCGTCGTCTGTGCCTTCTCCAACTTCGTATGGTTCAGCGATGAGACCGGCAAGATCGTGCGCGATCAATTTCCGTCGTATCCCGAGCTGCGCCGACCGGTGCTGCTGCAGGAGGTATCGAGTGCTTTCGGCCGCATTCCCAAGGAACGTGCCTTCAGCGCCCTGGTCGCGTGCAACGAAATTCCGTCCTATGTGCAAGTGACGATGTTTCGGCGCGCGTGGATCGAGTCGCTGCGCTTCGATACGACGCTTACGGTTGGCCACACCACCCTGTTCGCGCTGCAAACATTCCTGCAAGGGGGCGTGATCTTCACCGATGAAGTGCTGGCGGAGGTGCGGCTCTACGCCAATCGCGCCAGGCACGAAAGGCCGGCTCTGGAGGCTTTGCAGGCGCTGGCGCCGAGCGTGACGCGCACGGTGGATATCGCCGCTCATCGCGACCGGCTGGTCAAAGCTCACATCGACGCCGCCCTGGATCAAACAAAGGCGGGTCGCGTACGCGCCGGACTACGCACCTATCGCGACAGCTCGCAGGTGCCCGGCTCGTCACTGCGCAAGCTCAAAGGAGCGCTGCGCCTGCTGGTTGCTTTGCCAAAAGGACTCGGGAACTAACAACGGCAGCTTACCCTTATAGCTTTCGAGCTCACGTCGATGCTCAATGCACCAGCCGCTGCGACTGGCAGGAAGCTTCCATGGCTGTGGGAAGAACATTACAACACCGGCTGTTCAAGCCGGGATTCATGCACCGGACCGAGGCGTCCGGGCACCTGCCGTGGCGGCCGGTGGTGCTGATCTGCATGGCCATCGTCGCCGCGACCCTGGCAACATATAGTTTGATCGTCGATCCTCCCGACACGCCTCGCGCACCGACCAGTTACTTGCCTTAGCCTCGAGTACACGGAGTACGAACATTGAGCGACTGGCGCATTCCGCTGTCCGTGCTGGACTATGGCGCGGAAGAAACCGAAGCAGCACACCGGGTCCTCGCCAGCAAATGGCTGTCCATGGGGCCTGAAGTCCTGGCCTTCGAGCAGGAATTCGCCAGGCTGCAATCGGCGCAACATGCCTTCGCCGTTTCGAGCGCGACCGCTGCATTGCATTTGGCCATTCATGCGACTGGCATCGGTCCCGGCGATGAAGTGATCCAGCCCGCGATCAACTTCGTGGCCGCTGCAAACATGACGCTCTACGCCGGTGCGACCCCGGTGTTTGCAGATATTTGCAGCCTGACCGAGCCCACCATCGATCCCCGGCAAGTCGAGCGACTGATCACACCGCGAACCAAGGCAATCATTCCCATGCACTATGGCGGCAATCTGAGCCGCATGAACGAACTGCTCCAGCTGTGTGAGAGCCGCGGCATCACGTTGATCGAAGACTCCTGCCACGCCATCGGTGCGCGCTATCACGATGCCCAGCGGCGTCCGCCGCATGGGCGCATGGCCGGCAGCATTGGCGATATCGGCACATTCTCGTTCTACGCCAACAAGAATCTCGCCTGCGGCGAAGGCGGCATGATCGTGACCAACCGCGCCGACATCGCCGAAAAGCTGCAGATGCTGCGCTCTCACGGCATGACTCGTTCTTCGTGGGAACGCCACCAGGGCCGTGCCGGCTCTTATGACATCGCGATGCCGGGCTTCAACTATCGGCTCGACGAATTGCATGCGGCGCTCGGTCGCGCGCAGCTCGCGAAATTGCTCGGCGGCAACCAGAAGCGCCGCGAACTGCTGGCCCGTTATCGCGACGGCCTGGCGGGCGGCCCGCATTGGACCATGGTGTTTGCCGACGGCATCGAACATTCCTCCGGCCACCTGATGGTCGCGCTGGCGCCCAGTGCGCAGGCCCGGCCGCTCGCCGTGCACGCGTTACGGGAATCGGGCATACAATCCAGCATGCACTACCCCTCCATTCTGGAATTCAGCGGCTTTCAGGGGCATTTCACCGAGACGTTGCCGCTCACGCACGAATTCGCGAGCCGCGCCATCACTCTGCCCTTGCACCCCGGCCTGCGTTTCGAGGAAGTCGACGAGATCACGCGCATCCTGCGCGCCGTCCACTAGTCGAATGAAAGTCACAATGGTCGCGGCGCCCTTCGGGCAGCGCGGACAGATGCACATTCATTGCCGGCGATACCTGCGATTGCTGCAGCTCGCCGGATGCTCGGTCGCACTGATCGAGCACAGCGGCGCGATTTCGCCCAGCATGCCCGGCGTGGAGCAATACAAATATCCACGCCGGATGCGCAAGCTCGATGAGTTGATCGGCTCGCGGCCGCTGGCCTTCCTTCACAAGCGGCGCCTGCAACCGTTGTTGGCGTCCACGCGCGCCGATGTCTTTCACGTCCAGTGGATCGACGATCGCGTGCTGGATGTGAGCCTGGCCGGCGGTCAGCCGCTGGTCGCGACCGCGTGGGGCAGCGATTTGAATGTTCCGCTGACTGCGCCAGAGGACGATCCAGCCCGCCTGCGGCTCAGCGCTGCGTTACGCGCACTCGATCTGTTGATCGTCGACAGCGACGACATCATCGACACGGCGCGTAACATCGCCGGACGCGACGTGCCGAGCGCCCTGCTCCCCATCGGCATCGACACTGAATTGTTTCGACCGGGTTTGACCGAACAGCGCCAGCAGTGGCGCGCCCGACTCAACATCGAATCGGACGCTATCGTTTATCTATGCGTGCGACAGCTCGGCGCTTTGTATCGACCGGCAGAAATCATTCGAGCCTTTGCGGCGATGCCTGCGTCGGTGCGAGACGAGTCGTACCTGATCGTTCGCACTTTCGGACACAGTGTCGGCACCTCGGTCGCGGAGCTGCAGCGGCTCACTCAAGAGCTCAGCATCGCTGCGCGCGTGCGCTGGGTCGGCGGCATGCCGTACGCTGAACAGCCCGCCTTGTTTGCGGCCGCGGACCTGGCGGTGAATTTTCCGGAGATGGACGCTTTCCCGGTGACGTTTCTGGAATGCCTGGCGTGTGCCGTTCCGGTGCTCACCAATCGTCTGAAAGCCTACGAGTCGCACGGCGTCGCGCCGTTTCTCAGCTTCACGAACGCGGATTCGGTGCCAGAGCTGAGCGCGACGATGACGAGCGCGTTCGCCAATCGGCAAGCTTTACAGGCGCGCGCCGCCGGCGGTCGCGTGCACGCACTACAACACTTCGACGAAAAACTCAGCGCCGCCAGCTTGCGAGCAATCTACGAATCGCTGCTGCGCCAGGCTGGAACTGTCCGAAGCGCAACCCGTTAGTTCCTTGCCTTGACTAGAAGCGAGGACGACGACTATGGCACTGAGAGACTTTTGGCGTCGCCGCGACGAGCCCGAGCGTACGCGCTTTCCGCTCGACCCGCTGTCGCGCGATTCATGGCATGAGGAAGCGGAAGCGCGTTACGGCGAGCATCCGTATCGCAATCATCCGTCGTTCAACGACGAGGGCCGTCGCTTCAACGATCGCTGGCAAAACTCGTACAGCGGCTCGGGCTACGAACGCTTCGGCCGCGGCGGCCGGGACGAGTACGGCGGCTCCAGTGACAATCCGTTTCTCGGCGATCACCCGCTGACGCGCGCCGGCTCGATGTACGACAGCGGTTACTTCGGCCACGGCGGCATCCCCAAGACGCCTTGGCTGGGCGAAGGCGAAGTGCCCGAGCGCGACGAGGTGTTGTACGGCAGCGGCAATTTTGGCGAACGCGAACCCGGCCGCTGGCAGGAACGACAGTCGGGCGAGTTTCGTGGCCGCGGTCCGCGCGGTTATCGCCGCTCCGATGAGCGCATCAAGGAAGACGTGTGTCAGTGTCTCACGGACGACTCGCACATTGACGCGAGCAACATCGACGTGACCGTGAACGATCGCGAGGTCGTGCTCTCCGGCACGGTGGAGTCGCGCTACGAGAAGCGGCATGCGGAAGATTTGATCGAGCGCATTCCCGGCGTTCGCGATGTGATCAACAGTCTGCGCGTCACTCGTTGAGAAATGTCACCGATCTGTGATGGACAGGGCCCGATGAGGCAGGCAGCATGCGCCTTCGCCTCATCGAGGACCTGACGCATGCATTGCTGGTTGCTGTTTCATCGAGAGCTGCGTCGCGACGTTCCCGAAGCCGCCGAGGTCATGCGCTTTCAGCAGGTGGCTGCCGAAGCCGGCATTCGCTGCGATGTGCTGAATCCGCGCCATTTCGAGCTGATCGTCGACGGCACCGAGGGCTGGTCGGCGGTGTATCAGGGCCGGCGGCTCGCCAAACCCGATCTGATCATTCCGCGCACCGGCAGCGAGACCACTTATTTCACGCTGGCGGTTCTGCGTCACTTCGAGCGCCAGGGCATCGCCATGGTCAACAGCTCCAGTGCCGTCGAAGCGGTGGCGGATAAATTGCAAACATTACAGATGCTGTCCGGCGCCGGCATTCCGATTCCCAAAACCATCCTCGGCAAGTTTCCAGTCGACGTGAACGTGATCGAGCGCGAGCTGGGTTTTCCCGTGGTCGTGAAAACATTGCGCGGTACTCGCGGCAACGGCGTGCTGTTGTGTGCGAATCGCGAGCAGTTCAACGATCTGGCGAATCTGCTCGACGGCGCGCAGTCCGGGTCGGACTTCATTTTCCAGCAGTACATCGAAGCGAGTCATGGGCGCGACGTGCGCGTGCTGGTCGTCAACGGTCGCGCCGTCGCGGCGATGGAGCGACGCTCTACCGACGGCAGCTTCAAATCAAACATTTCCTTGGGCGGCGTCGGCACGGCGTTCGAGCCACCGCCGGAGATGGCCGAGCTTGCGGTTCGCGTCACGCAGGTGCTCGGGCTGGATGTGGCCGGCGTCGATATTCTGCTCGATGGCGACCGTTATCGAATTTGCGAGGCCAACTCCTCGCCCGGCTTCCAGGGATTGGAACGAGCCTGCGGCATCAGCGTGCCCAACGAGATTTTCAATGCGATGCGCAGCCGCCTCGGCCTGCCGCCGACTCAGCGCCGTCGCAGCTCGTGGAAACGATTACTCGATTCGGTGCGCAACGCCGTGCGGCTCGACAATCGCACCGCTCCCGTGCAACCGGCGAAAGAAATTATCTAGTCGCTGCCATCGCGTACGCCTTGCCGGACAGATTCAGCACCGGCCACAGGCTGCTGTACTGATCCGTCCACCCTTGGAACGTCGGGCTCGCCGTCGGCGGATACATGGTCGCATCCTGAAACTCCGGCCGATCAAACAACGCTTCATTCGCAGTAACGAGCACCCAAACGCTGGTGTCGAACATGCCGTCGCTCAGGCTGACCACCACTCGCGCCGGCTTGCCGACATGCTCGGCCGCCCGAGCGCACACCGGCATCAGATTGACGTAGCGATTCGAAATGTGGACGGCGAGCACGCCGTTCGGCTTCAGATGTTTGAAGTACAAGTGGAAGGCTTCGTTGGTCAGCAGATGCGCCGGAATCGCGTCGCTGGAAAATGCGTCGATCGCGAGCAGATCGAACTGCTGTGGCGTTTGCCGTTCCAGCGTCAGGCGGGCATCGCCGAGCAGGACATCGAAATCCGCGCCGCTGCGGCGGGCGTTGGGAACAAACGTGAAATAATGATCGGCAATGTCCAGCACGGCGGGATTGATCTCATACACCCTCGCGTAATCGCCGTTGCGAACGTAGCCCGTCATCACGCCCACGCCCAGACCGACCACGCCGAAACGCACCGGCCCTTCGCTTTGCAAGGCGGTCAACGCTCGCCCGACGCCTGAGTGGGTGGAGAAATACGAGGCCCGCAGATTGCGATAGCTGCCGTGGAGATATTGATAGCCGTGACTGATGCTGCCGTGGACCAGGTGCCGACGCGACAGCTCGCCGCGATCGAGCTCGTCGCGCACCGTGAGCATGCCGTAGAAGTTTCTTTCGACCAGCACGTTGCCGCGCCGGACTTCGATCTCCGCGCGCATCAGCTGCACAACCAGCGTCACGACGCCGGCCACCATCACGATCCGCACCAGCCAGAGCGTGCGACGCGAGCCACGCCGATACCATTGCATCAGCACGTACAGCTCAGCAATCACGACCAGCAACACCGGGAACTCGACATATGTCCGAAACACGTTCGGCGCGATCACCCCGACGAATGCGCCGCCTAGCGCGCCACCGAACGAGATCAACAGATAAAATCGTGTGAGAAACTGCGGCGCCGGACGCCGCAACACCAACTCGCCGTGACATGCGAGACAAACAATGAACAAGCTGGCGAGATACACCGGAATGACCAGCTCGATCGGCCAGTTCACGAGGCTCTGGGTATAAAGAACAGCCATGCAGCCGATCGCCAGCGCCAGCACGGGGAAAAACCAGGTCGGGTGATAGAAACGGCGGCCGCTGAACGCCAGGATGAACGTGAGCAGATACAACGCCAGCGGCACCACCCACAGCAACGGAATCGGCGCGACGTTGGCGCTCATGTTCGCCGAGACCGCCACCAACAAACCCGAGGCCGCTGCGGCGAGCACCACCCAGATCACCATCTGCCCGAGATTCGGCGCAGCCGCGGGTGCTGCCTGCTTCTGTTCGGTGACCACTGGCTCCGCTTCGCCACGGCTCACATAACCCACGGCAATCGACAGCAACGCAAACGATACAAACAAGCCGCTCCAGATCCACGCCAGCGTGTGTGCGCTGAACGCGGGCTCGAGCACGAACGGAAAGCTCAACAGCGCCAGCAACGATCCAGCATTGGACCATGCAAACAACCAATACGGCGGCTCGCTGCGCATCCGTTGCATGTACCAAACCTGCAGCAGCGGGCTGGTGGAGCTCAGCATCAGCGCCGGCAAGCCGACCGTGGCCGTGAGCAGCCAAAGAATCTGAAGTGTGGGATCGGAACCGGCGCTCGGACGCAACGAATCCGACGGCAGGATGGGCATCAACACGCATGCAGCGAGCAGCAGTGCGCCGTGAATCAGACGCTGCTTGCGAGGTTCAACATACGTCGTCAACAAATGGGCATACGTGTAGCCGGCGAGCACGCACACCTGGAAAAACACCAGTGCCGCACTCCAGACCGACGACGTGCCGCCGAACCAAGGCAGGATGATCTTTGCGATCAGCGGCTGAACCAGAAACAACAGGCACGCGCCGAGAATGACGGCGACAGCAAAGAGGGAAGTCATGTTCTATTGTATATACTGTGCCCAGCCATCACGCACCGGGAAAGCCATGCATCCGAACCACTCACGTTCATCGCTCCTGAACACGGCCACTGCTCTCGTCGTTCTTGCCGCGTGTGCCGCCTGCTCTCGCGAAACTCCCCCGCCCGCCGCACAGACTGCGGACACGGCCCAGGCCGCCGCTGCGCCGGGCCAGCCGGGCGCCCCGCTGGAAACACGCGAGCCCAACGGCAAAGACTTCAAGCCGGCGTTCGCAGGCCAGACCCGCATCGGCGGTTTGCAGAGCGACTTCCAGCTCGACGTGACCGAAGTTGCCAAGGATATCGAAAGCGGCTGGGCATTCGAATTCCTGCCCGACCAGCGCATCCTGGTCACCGAGCGGCAAGGCAACCTGCGCATCATCGGCAAAGATGGCAAGAAATCGGCGCCGCTGAAAGGCCTGCCGAAGGTGTTCTTCGAAGGCCAGGGCGGTCTGCTCGATGTGGCGCTCGACCCGCAGTTCGCGACCAATCGCACCATCTACTGGAGCTTT
>CAMLEO010000063.1 GCA_946478975.1 uncultured Steroidobacter sp. | reverse complement strand
CTTCTTCCTCCAGCGCTGCGTGGAAACGTTCGGCCATGTCGTCGTGGCCCATCTTCTGCGCCAGGAGGATCAAGCCTTCCCAGCCTTCGTTGTCGATCAGTTCGGCCGCGAGCGCCGCGTGCAGCGTTTGTGCAAGCGTGGTGCGTGGATCGGTAACGGCTTGGATCAGTCCCATCGACTCGACGCCGACCAGGTCGGCACAGGGCGTCTGCGCCGTGGGGTCCGCGCCCAGTGTTTCCAAGCATTCCTTGAGCAGCAAAGCATGCTGCGCTTCGGCGTTGCGAATCTCCAGGATCTCCTGCGCGCTGACTTTGTTGAGCTCGTCGTTGTGCGCGACCGCTTTGGCGTAAACCGCGTCGTACAAACGAGCACCGCCGCGTTCGAAAGCCAATCGCTCGGCGAGCTTGTCGATGAACGCTTGCGGACGACTGCCGGTGAGCATCTTGGCGCCGCTCTTGGCCGCACCCTTGAGCGTGCCGGGCGCCGGCACCGAGCCGAGCGGATCGGCCATCGCGATGTATTCGAGTCGCGTGACCGAGAGCGCCTGGCCGTCGGGGCCGTCGAGCGAGGACTCCGCGGAAGAGTCGACTTCGAGTGCTTCCATGCCTGCGAGCATTTCCTTGGTTTGCTCCGGCGACATCTGGATGCCGGTGCGGTTCAGACCCGTGCGGGTGGCGTCGGTGGAATCTTGCATGTCCGTTCTCCGTTACAGGTTTGCGACTTTGCGCAGCACTTCCGTGCCGGGGCGCCAGCTGTAGCCGGCCGCGACCGTCTCCGAGGGCGAGCCTTCGGAGTTCATGTGATTGCGATAATTGAGTGAGCTTTGCGGCTCTTCTTCCAGGCTCACATAGTCCTCACCTTTCGGCCGCAGGTTCACTTCACGCGCCAGTGTCGCTCGCACGAACTCGCGCTGACTCGCGAAGGCAATGGGCTCGGGCAGGCGTTCGCCGACGACTTCGACCGGATCGCGCCGCTCATGTTTCTTGAACAGCTCGGCGACCAGGCTGAAATGCCCGAGCTCGTAATCGAGCATGCGCTCCCAGATCGCCTTGAGCCGGGAGTTGGACTCCTGCTGCACGCAGCTGTAGTAGTTGTAGACCTCCATAGTCTCGTGCATCAGCCAGTTCTCCAGCAGCGTCTGGCTCGGATCGAGCAGCGACTCGTAATGTGACGTGTGCTGTTCCTCGATCGAAGCGATCTCTGCGTACAGCTGGCGCGCGACCGGGTCTGCGAACAGCGGGCCGATGTTCATGTAGTAGTCGTGCGTCTGATTCTCGGACGCCGTGAGCGTCAGCGCATTGAGCTTGGTCAGCGGCGCGGCGGTCTTGCGATCGAACGGGCGACGCAGATCGTTTTCCGGCGAGCGATGTTCGATGACGGTCGGCCGTCCGGGGAGCACGTCGGTATAGCTCTGCAGGATGTTGTTGGAATCCTTGCCTTCCAGCCGGTCGAGCAGCGCCGAGAAACGATACATATGATCGAAATCCTCCAGCAGCCCAAAGCGATAGTTCTGCGCGAGGTACGCGTCCGGCTCCTGCTGCGCGAGTGCGGCTGTGACTTCGATCGCAACCTGCTCGTAAGCAATCGTCGTTTCCAGCGGCGAATGGTCGGCGCCGAGCAGCCAGTTCACCAGCGTCGCCTGGTGATGCTCGACGCGACGGATCTCGGCCAGCGGCCGGCGCAGATCGAGATTGAATCGGGCCGCCGCGTGCGAGAAGCGCATCGCTTCGACTTCCAGGCCATTCATCAGGATGACGCGAACACGCGTGAACGCATCGTCATCCAGCTTGCTGATGGGTTTGCCCGCGAGCTCTCGCCAAGTGAACCGCTGTTGATCGATCGGTGTGCCGCGATCTTCAAACAATGCCAGCGTCATGATGTTCCTTCCTGGTTGAGCAGCGTTGCGCTGCTTTAGTGGTGAGTCCGACAAACAACTGCCGGCGCTCACGACGGTTCCAATGAATCAGGCGCGAAGTGGCCTACCCGGCAGCGTGGTAATCGGCCGATGCGCCGCGCCTTCGAATTCGGCGACGTCATGCGAGCTCATGATGCGCACGGCTTTGGCGTGAGCTCGTTTCAGATCGCGCAACCGTTGTTGGTTGAGCAGGCGCGCGCGGCGGTCCTGCTCCATCATCCATTGATAGAAACGCAGGCCGGGCGTGCAATGTGGACGCTCCAGGTCCATCTCGCCGTGAAAGAAATAAGCGTCGCCGGCTTGCAGAATCCAACTGCCGCCGGTGCGCTCGACCGCGACGCCCGCATGGCCAAAGGTGTGGCCGGGCAACGGCACGAGCAGAATTTCCGGCGGCACGCCGTCGAGCTGCCGCACGCAGTCGAAGCCGTACCATCGTTCGCCTGCCACGGACGCATATGTCACCCAATTGTGACGTGTCGACCACTGCTGCGGGCGATAGCGCATCCGATCCAGCAGCGTGTACTGTTTCTCGGCAACTGTTCTTTCCGCGCCGAGCATATGAACCTTCGCCTGCGGAAAGTCGTCGAGGCCGCCGGCGTGATCGAAATCCAGATGAGTGAGCACGATGTGCCGCACGTCGCGGGCGTCGTAGCCGAGCGCTTCGATCTGCCGGATCGCAGTGAACTCCTCGCGAAAGTCCGGCGCCAGCAGCGTCAGGAAGAAACGACTCAGGCGTGAGCGTGCATTCGCTACGTCACGCAGGCCGAAGCCGGTGTCGATCAATATCAGGCTGCCGTCGAGTTCGACCAGCATGCAATGACAACTCAGCCGCCCGCGCAGCGATGCGGAGTGGCCGTCCATGAGCGCGCCGCCGAGCGGGCAGCTGGAGATGCAATTGAGATGATGAATGCGCATGCCCCGAGCAATGCGACGCCGGAGCAAAGCGTTCCGTAACGAAGTAGAATCCGCGGCGCCGACGGCGCCGGCTCATCAAATGTTAACTGGCGAAAGAAACAAAGGTTAATGCGCCGGCTGCAGCACGCCCGGCAGCTCGTCCATGTCGATCGGCTTGCTCACATGCGCATCGAAGCCGACATGCGAAATGCGATCGATATCTTCCGGCGAGAACCAGCCGCTCACGGCGATCAGGCGGACCGCGCCGCCCCAGGGCTGCGCGCGAACGTTGCGAGCGACATCGAAGCCGTTGAGCGTCGGCATCGTGAGATCTACCAACATCACATCCGGCGGCTCATGGGCCGCGAGTTGCAGCGCTTCGCTGCCGTCGAACGCGACCACCGGGCGATGGCCGCTGAGCCGCAAGTACGTCGCCAGCGTGTTGGCTGCGTCGGCATTGTCGTCGGCGATCAGGATTTTCAGCGGTTCGGCCGCAGCGCTTGCGGCCCCGGTCTGCATGGATTCGGCGGACTTGGGGCGACCGATGAAGTCATCGACGATGTCGAGCATGTTCTGAACCTGCTCGTACAAGCCATCGGCGACTTTTTCCACGATGGCTGGCTCGTTCGAGCATCGGCGCAGCATGCTCGCGCCCGCTCGCATCGAGGCCAGGCAGTTGCGCAGGTCGTGCACCAGGCGGCGGGTCTTGGGCGGCAGCTTCGGGACTGCGGCGGGCGGTGCATTCATGACGTCAGCTCCGATCGCGTCGGGTCAATCTCAGCAGTGCCGACACCAGGGTTTCGATGTCGACGGGTTTGGCCAAATGCTCGTCGAAGCCGGCGGCGAAGGCACTTTCCCGATCATGGGTGCGGGCAAACGCAGTCAGCGCAACCGCCGGGACCCGCGCCCGGCCATGCGCCGCCTCGAACTCTCGAATGCGAGCGATCAAAGAGTAACCGTCCTCGCCGGGCAGGCCAATATCAAGGATCATTGCGTCGGGCGGGGTTTGCGTGTATGTGGCCATCGCGAGCGAAGCGTTCGCAACGCCGTCCACCACGGCACCTCGCAGCTCCAGTGCACGGCACGTTGCAAGGCGTGAGCCCGTGTCGTCTTCCACCAGCAGCAGGTGCACCTGGTTCAAGCCATGGGGCGCCGATCGATCCTGTGCGGGGAAGTCACGTTGCTCACCGGTCGTCTGCGGCAGCGGCAAGGTCGCGGTGAACGTCGCACCTTTACCTTCGCCTTTGCTCTCGGCGACGATAGTGCCGCCGTGCAATTCCACCAGCTGCTTGGCGATCGCCAGGCCCAGGCCCAGGCCGGCGTGCTGGCGAGTTGTAACAATCTCGGCCTGCCGGAAGCGCTCGAACACGTGCGGCAGAAATTCTGCGCCGATGCCGATGCCCGTATCTTTGACGACGATGATCACGTCGTCGCCGCTGCGGGTCATTTGTACATCGATGCGCCCGCCGCCCGGCGTGAACTTCACAGCGTTCGAGATCAGGTTCAGCAGCACTTGCTGTATGCGTTCCGGATCCGCTCGCACCATCCCCACTTCGTCGCTCAGCGCACTGACGATCTGAACTTTGCGAACATCGGCGGATGGGCGCACCGACTCGATCGCGCTGCGCACGACATCGGCGAGCCGCGTCAGCCGCACGTTGAGGCGCAACTGGCCCGAGGACATGCGCGAAACATCCAGCAGGTCGTCGATGAGATGCTGCTGGGCTTCGGCGGAGCGGTCGATCATGCGCACGCCCTCGATGCGGTCCTGCTCCGACAGGCGCTCAGAGCCGAGCATGCGCGCCCACAGCCGAATCGTATTCAGCGGCGTGCGCAGCTCGTGGCTGATGGTGGAGATGAATTCGTCCTTGGCGCGATTGGCGCTTTCGGCACCGGCGCGCACTCGTTCTGCTTCCAGCAGGGCGCGCTGCAGCTCTTCTTCGGCGCGCTTGCGCTCGGTTTCGTCGCGAATGATCTTGGCGTAACGACACAACGTTCCTTTGTCATCGTACACGGCCATGAGCATGCCGCTGGCCCAGAAGCGTTCGCCGTTCTTGCGCTGGTGGACGCGCTCGTCGAGGGCGCGGCCCTCCTGTCGGGCCGTTTCCAGCTCCTTTTCCGGCGCTCCGGCGGCGCGATCCTCGGGCGTGAAGATCAACCCGGCGGCGCGTCCGATCGCTTCTTCTTCGCTCCAGCCCAGCAAACGTTCGGCGCCGCGGTTCCAGCTGATGATGCGGCCTTCCAGGTCGATCATGAAAATCGCGTAGTCGAGCGCGCTGTCGATCAGCAGCTGCAGGCGTTGTTCGCTTTCGCGCAAGCGCTGCGCTGCCTGGCGTTGTGCAGTGATGTCGAACATCGTGGCCACCGCCACGACCATCTTGCCGTCCGCGTCCAGCACCGGCGTCGCGCTCATCGACAACACCCCGTGAGCGCCGTCGGGATAGCGGAACTCGATCTCCTGCTCGGCGACGGCAATCCCTTGCCGTAACGATTGCACGAGCGGCCAGTCCTGCGGCTTGTAAGGGCGGCCGTCCGGATGCGTGCCTTGGAACGAGGCGGCCGCGAGCTTCCATTCGGCGCCGATGGTCGGCACCGGATAGGAAAGGTTCATGAGTTGCGCTGCCGGACGGTTTGCATGTAACAACGTGCCGTTGGTCGCGTCCACCATCAGCATGGCAACCGGCAGCTGGTCGAGGATGGATTGCAGCTGCGTTTGCGAGCTTTCCACCGCCTGCTCGGCACGGCGCCTGGCGCTGATATCGACGAACGTAATCACGACGCCGTCGATGTGATTGTCCGCGGTTCGATACGGCAGCGTCCGTCGCAAGTACCAGGAGCCGCTGTTGCTCAACACTTCGGTTTCCAGCGGGATCAGTCGCGCCAGCACGGCACGAGCATCTTCCAGCAGACCGCCACCGATGAATTTCTGCGCCAGGTTGGCGATCGGCCGGCCGATGTCGCCGGGAATCAGCTCCAGCAAGTCATAGACTGCCGGCGTGAAACGTCGCACGCGAAACTGCGTGTCCAGAAACACCACCGCGATGTTCGTGCTGCTCAACAGGTTCGAGAGGTCGTTGGTGGTCGCTTCGAGCTCGCCGATCTTGGCCTGCAGCTGCGCGTTGACGGTGATCAGCTCTTCGTTGAGCGACTGCAGCTCTTCCTTGCCGGTCTCCAGCTCCTCGTTCGCGCTTTGCAGCTCTTCGTTGATCGAAACCACTTCCTCGTGCGAGGCCTTCAACTCTTCGTTGCTGGCCTCAAACGCTTCGACCGTGCTTTGCAGCTCGCGCCGCATGATGCGCAGCTCGTCTTCGAGCCCGGCTTCTTCGGGCCCGGGAAGAATGGCCGCGGCGGGCCGCCCGATCTCGGATGTTTCGGCGCCGGCATCGACGGCGGCGAGCGAGCTCATCGACGCGAGCTCGAACGTGATGCGGAAATATTCCGGCGGCTTGGCAGTCGGCAGCGGTGCGGCCGTGAGATGAATCGCGCGCGGTATGTCGTCAGAGCTGATCTCAGCGAAGATGGTGACGGGCTCGCCCTTGGTCGTAGCCCGGCGCAACGCGGTGCGCGAAGCTGCACGTAACGACGGCTTCATCACTTCAAACACATCACGGGTCGGCTCGCCGCTCGGCTGCGTGACGTACGGCGTGGTATCGCCGCTGAAATAAACGATGCGATCGGTGCGATCGACGACGATGGTGACCGAGCCGATCTGGTCGAGCAGCGCCTGCTGGATGGCGAGCGTCGGCAGCCCGCGAGGCGAGGGCATGGGCAGCGAGACGACCAGGTCGCGGCGGCCGGGCTGCGCGACCGCCGTCGACACCAGTCCCGACAGGTCGAACGGATGGTGAGAAACATTGCTGCGCTGATAGATCCGCCATTTCTTGCTGACCGTTTCGAACAGCTTCTCGCCGGCGCCCGGCGTCTCGGCGCTGCCGAGAAACAAATAACCGGCCTCGCGCAGGGCGAAATGCAGCATGAAGATCACGCGCTGCTGGACGTCGGGCTCCAGGTAGATGAGCAGGTTGCGGCAGGTGCAAAGATCCACGCGCGAGAACGGCGGATCGCGCAGCACATCGTGCGCGGCGAATACGACTGAATCGCGCAGAGCCTTCTTCACGCGATAAGTGTGTTCTTCCTTTTCAAAGAAGCGGTCGAGCCGATCCTGTGACAGATCGCCCTCGATACCCGTTGGATAAATGCCGGCACGCGCGAACGCCAGCGCTTTATCGGCGGTATCGGTGGCGAAGATCTTGATCTCGACGTGCCTGCCCTGCCGGTCCATCTCTTCCATGAGCAGCATGCCGAGTGTGTAGGCTTCTTCGCCGCTGGCGCACGCGGTGACCCAGGCGCGGATCGAGCCGTCCACCGAGGAGCGTTCGATCAACGGCGCGATCACCGAAGTGCGCAAACCTTCCCAGGCTTCCGGATCGCGAAAGAATCCGGTGACGTTGATCATCAGATCGTTCGCGAGCGCACGCGCTTCTTCGGTGTCTTCCCGCAAACATTCGGTATACGCGTGCAGATCCGTCATGCCGCGCAGGCCCATGCGACGCTGAATCCGCCGCAGCACCGTTGGTTTTTTATAACCATTGAAACTATGGCCGGTGCGCGTGCGCAGAATCGCGAAGATCTGCGTCAGGTATTCCTTGTCCGGACGCAGCACCGTCTCTGCATGCTCGCGGCCCCGCGTCGCCGGATCGATATACGGATGGCGGATGTAGCGGATCAGCGCCTCCGGCATCTCCGCGACCTTGCAAACCTGGTCCGCGTAGCCGGAGTTGATGAGACTGCGCGGCATGCCGCCGAAATCGGCGGTGTCGGGATCCTGTGCGATACACACACCGCCCGCCGCTTTGATCGCTTGTGCGCCGGACGTGCCGTTGGTGCCGACGCCGGACAACACGATCGCAATCGCTTTCTCCCGCTGCACTCGGGCGAGCGAGCGGAAGAAATCGTCGATGGGCCGGCGATGACCTCGCTCCTCCACCGGTTCGCCGAGCGCGAACTTGCCGCCGTCGATGGATACGCCGAACGCGGGCCGGATGACGTAGACGTGATCCGGCGCCAGCGCCATTCCGTCTTCGATTTCGAGCACCGGCATCTTCGTGTGGCGCGAGAAGATCTCCGCCAGGATGCTTTGATGATCGGGCGGCAGATGCTGGATCACCACCAGCGCCATGCCGCTGTCGGTCGGCATGTTCTCCAGCAATTGGCTCACTGCCTGAATGCCGCCGGCGGAAGCGCCGACGCCGACAACTGGGAAGGGCAGCGTGGCGGTGTCGACGTAATCCACGGCAGCGGCGAGCTGCTGGCCGCGTGAATGCGGGATGTCGCCTGAATCCTCGTTATCCGCTTCGGTGCTCATGCTTTTATTGTCCATCACGTCAGGAGCGTGAGATTACAGGAACATTGCCGGTGCGGGGCACGTACAAGAATACCGCGGCCAGATGCACCTGAGGTCAGTCGCCCGACTCCCCCGGAAGGTCCTTGAAAGAACCGTCTCGAATCGTCGTCTTGGGAACATCAGCCGGCGGCGTCGAGGCGCTCCGGTCGCTCGTCAGCCGGTTGCCCGCGGATTTTCCGGCTGCGCTGCTCGCAGTGCTGCACCTTCCACCCCAGGTGCCGAGTCTGCTGGCCGACATTCTGGATCGGCGCGGGACGCTGCCTGTGCGCGAGGCAACGGACGGCGCGATCCTTCGTGCTGGACACATATACGTGGGTGTGCCCGACCGGCATCTGCTCGTGGACGGCATGAAGCTGCAGCTCAGTCGTGGCCCGAAGGAAAATCGCTTTCGACCGTCCATCGATGCTTTGTTTCGTTCGGCGGCGTACACGCTGGGCCCCCGCGTCGTCGGCGTCGTGCTGACCGGTCAGCTGGACGACGGCACCTCGGGGCTGTGGGCGGTGAAGGACCGCGGCGGCATCACCGTCGTGCAGTCGCCGCGAGATGCGCAATTTCCTTCCATGCCGATGAGCGCTCTGCAACACGTCGATGTGGATCACGTCGTGGATCTGGAACAGCTTCCGGATCTGCTCATGCAACTCGCACAGCTGCCCGTGCCGCGTGCGCCACGAGAGGTGACGGCTGCCATGCGTACCGAAAACGAAATTGCCGGCGGTGCCGATCCGCTGCGCGCCGGCTCGCTGGAGCTCGGCAGGAAATCCAGCATTACCTGTCCCGAATGTCACGGCGTGTTGAGCGAAGTGCGCGAGGGGTCGATCGTGCGCTTCCGTTGTCACACCGGTCACGCCTATTCGGTGCAGGCATTGCTCGCCGACATCGACGATTCCATCGACAGCAGTCTCGGCGGGGTGTTGCGAACGTTACAAGAGCGATCCATCCTGCTGCGCGACGCGGCCGCGCTCGCTCGTCAAAGAAATGATGCTGCCGAGGCGGAAAAACTAGAGCAGCGCGCGCACGAATGCGACCAGCGGAGCCGGACGATTCGCGACCTGCTGCAGGATCCGACTGCGTTGGGTCACGACGCTGCGCAGGCGCGCGAATCAAAGCAGTGAGCAGACTTACTCAACCTATGTAAGTGCGTTTGAGTTTGGTACAGGGTATTCGTAAGTACCTGCTGCTGTTCGACCCTGGAGTGCTGGTGAGCTTGAATCCTTCCGAAACGAATGCCTGGGCTGGTTACAAACGAGCGCTCGCGCTGGATGTCACGAATGACGATCGCCACGACAGCGGCGAAGATGGCCTGGGTCGCCTGCTGGGCTCGTGCCCGCCGATGCGAGAGCTGTTTCAGCGCGTGCGGCGGGTGGCACCTACTGGCGTCAGCGTTCTGCTCACCGGCGAGAGCGGCACCGGCAAAGAGCTGGTCGCGGAGACGATTCATTCGTTGAGCACGGGGCGCGACGAGCCGTTCGTCGCAGTTAATTGCGGAGCGATTCCTGCAACGCTGGTCGAGGCGGAGCTGTTCGGCTACGAGCGCGGCAGTTTCACCGGCGCGGTTCGTTCGCAAGCGGGCTATTTCGAGCGCGCCGGGCGCGGCACTTTGTTTCTTGACGAGGCGGGCGAGATGCCGCTCGACATGCAGGTGAAACTGCTTCGCGCGCTGGAGTCCCGGCGTTTTTCCCGCGTAGGAGGCGAGCGCGAGATTCCGTTGCAGGCCCGCGTGATCGCGGCCACCAATCGCTCGTTGGCCGATGCGCTGGCGGAGAATAAATTCCGTGCCGATTTGTTATATCGGCTGGCGGTGTTTCATTTGAATATTCCGTCGCTGCGCCGGCGAGGCGACGATGTTTATCTGCTCGCCCGCAGCTTTCTCACCAAGCTCAACGATGCCGAAGGCATGCACAAGGGCTTCTCGTCCGATTCGCTGCGTTACTTGAGCGAGCACAGCTGGCCGGGAAACGTTCGCGAGCTGTACAACACCGTGCAACGCGCGTTCATTCTCGCCGACGACGAGCTGGACCTGCGCGGGGCTTCCGATTACGGCCCGGAGATGGGCGAGCTGGGCATGGTCGAAGAAGCGCCGGTGTCGTTTCGCGATGGCATGTCGCTCGCCGAAGTCGAGCGCTGCGTGATTTTGGAAACGTTGCGGCGGAGCTCGGGCAACAAGACCAGGACCGCCGCGGTGCTGGGCATCAGCCTCAAGACGCTCTATAACCGGTTGAACGAATATAAGGCATTGGAGTGACGCGGTTCTCCAGCGCATTGCGCACGTCATCGAGCACTTCATTCCAGTCGCCGGGCGTGTGCTGACGAAACAAACGCATGCTCGGATACCAGGGCGAGTCGTCGCGATCCAGCATCCAGCGCCAGTCCGGATCGTGATCCAGCAGCAGCCACACCGGCACGCCGAGCGCGCCGGCGAGATGGGCCGTCATCGTATCTACAGTGATCACGAGATCGAGCAAACGAATGCGCACCGCCAACTCGTCGATGTCACGACACGCCACGGGCGCGGCAGGCAGTGGGCAGGGCGCAGGCGGATATTGCAGGCTGAACCAGCGCACATTCGGCACGCCGCCCAGCTGATTCAACGATTCCGCGGGGATCGATCGCTCGCGTCGCCAGTCGCCCGCCGACCAGCACACACCAATCCTGCGATTGCCGGACTTCGCCGCTGCCGGCGCCGACACATAGATATACGGCGTCGGGCCGGGCAGATCGGAGAGCTCGATGCGCAATGCATGCGCCAGCTCCATCAATTCGAGATCGAGGTCGTAATCCACGTCCGGCTCGCCGTCGTGCAACGGCAGCAGCCGATCGATGCCACGCACGGTCTGCAACACTTTGAGAAGTTTTGGCTGCGCCCACACGGTGATCTCGGCGGCACGCAAACGGGGCAGGGCGAGCAGCCGGATGAACTGCAGCGTGTCGCCCATGCCGTGGTAACAACGCACGAACAGGCGCTTGCCTGCGAGCGGCTCGCCACGCCAGACGAACTGCAGGTGCCTCGGCCAGTCGTAACAAACGACGCCGCTGCGCACCCGCTCGTTCAGTACACGATCACTGATGCGCCACGCGGCGGCAAAGTCGCCCCGGCGCATCGACTCGATCCACGGGTCCATTGCTCTTTACCATAGGAACGATCGGCCAGGGCTCGCCGCGCTGCCGCCCGGCAGCCGCAGGTGTTCTGCGACTGTGGCGCCCATGTCGGCGAAGCTGCTGCGTCGGCCCAGCGTTCCCGTACTGACATTCGGTCCGAAGGCGAGCACCGGCACGCATTCGCGCGTGTGGTCCGAGCCCACCCACGTCGGATCGCACCCGTGATCGCCGGTGATGATGGCGAGATCGCCATCGCCCAGCTGCTCGATGAGCTCGGGCAGGCGCGCGTCGAATTCCTCCAGCGCCGCCGCATAGCCGGCAACGTCGCGGCGATGGCCGTACAAAGTATCGAAGTCGACGAGATTCACGAGCATCAATCCGCCGTCGCCTAAACGTGTTGCCGCATCCACTGCCTGGTCGAATACGGCGCCATTGTCTTTGCCTTTGAGCTCCCGGCCGGTCGCCGAGTGACAAAACAAATCGCCGATCTTGCCGACCGAAACCACTTCGCGCCCGTCGTCCCGGGCCCGATGCAACAGCGTCGGGAACGGCGGCGGCACGCCATAGTCGCGGCGGTTCGCCGTGCGCCGATAGCCGTTCTCGGTAGTGATAAACGGCCGGGCGATCACGCGACCGATGCGCAAGTCGTCGAGCAGCTCACGAGCCATCTCACACGTACTGTACAAACGTTGCAAGCCAAATGTTTGCTCATGCGCGGCGATCTGGAACACGCTGTCGGCGGAGGTGTAGCAAATCGGCTTACCGGTGCGTACGTGCTCGTCGCCGAGCTCGGCAATGATCTCGGTGCCGGACGCATGTTTGCTGCCGAGGATGCCGTCGAGACCGGCGCGTTCGCAGAGATTCTCGATCAGGATCTGCGGAAAGCAGGGCTGCGTCTTGGGAAAGTAACCCCAGGCGAAGTTCACCGGCATGCCCGCGATCTCCCAATGGCCCGACTGCGAATCCTTGCCGGTGGAAACTTCCGCAGCCGCGCCGGCGCGGCCCCGAGCCCATGCGGTTGGTGACAAACCCGGAGGCTCCAGGCCCGTGGCCGCCCGGCAACACTCGCCGAGCCCGAGCGCTGCGAGATTGGGCAGATGCAGGGCGCCGTGTCGGACGCCGCTGCGATCGGCATCGCCGCTCGCACAGCGTTGCGCGATGTGACCGAGCGTATCGGAGCCTTCGTCGCCGAAGCTTCTCGCGTCCGGCGCGCCGCCGACTCCTAACGAGTCGAGCACGATGATGATGGCGCGCGTCATGCGAATGCCACGTGAGGTTTGGGTAATGGCTCGAACACGCGCTGGGCCGGCGCATAACGCTCGATCATCGCTGCACAGAACTCTGCAAACAGCTCCGGCTCGCGCGGCGCGCTGGTGTGATGAGGCATGATGCCGAGATGCTCGGGCGTGAAGCAGAACGTGACGGTCACGTCGAAATCCATCAACGCTTCCATTTGTCGGTCGAACCACGCGAGCGCGTTGGGCCGGAAGCTGTCGGCCCACGACAGCCCGGTGCGCAGGTGACGCACACCCAGCCGCTTCAACCACGCCACTGCTTCATCGAGCCGATGATCTTCGAAATGAAACCACTGACAGATGCCGAGCGCCGGCGTGTGGCGTGCGAAGTTGTCGATGCCCAGCTTCGGCGTGCCGTCTTCGCGCAGCAAACCCATGTGGAAATGCCGGTAGTAGGACGAGCCTTCCGCTTCCTTGTGTCGCGTCGTCGCCGGCCACGCACGCGGCAGGTCGTATAAGCTGTACCAGTGAATACGCGGCGCCTTGCCGATGAGCAATGCAGCTGTGCGATCGATGCCCCACGCCTGCACTTCCTCGGCGCCGAAACTCGACACGCCGACTTCGCTGACCCAGATCGGCAGCGAAGTGACGGAGCGAATCTCATCGATCTTGCTTGGCCACTCGTCGATGCACCACAAGTTCCAGTCGAGCGGGAAGCCGTGGACGGCGATTACATCGACGTTGTCGAGCACGCCGCGGCCGGCGAGGTTTTGCACGAAACTCGGATCGATCGGCGACATGCCGCCCAACACGCGTGGCAGGCCCGGATGCGCGGAACGAATCGCCTGGCCGGCCAGGTTCGCCATCTGGGCAAACCTCGCCCACTGCGGATCCACCTCCGGATCCCAATGAGATTTGTTGTTCGGCTCGTTCCAGATCATCGCGGCTTCGATCATGTGCGTAACTCGTTGCTCCCGGCGGAGCGCGTGATGTTGGTGACCTCGGAGGTGCCGTGCTGCGAGTCGCTGAGCATCAGCATTGCGGCTCGATAACCTTGCAGCGTGCCCACGTCGACGTAGGCTTCGCCCGCTTTGATACCGAGCGCCGTGCCGCCCGCGGCAAGATGAGCATTGATCAACGTGCCGAAATATTCATCGCGCCGCTCGCGTTCCTGCCACAGCCGATGCAAATCATGAAATACCGCGCCCGGCATCTTGAATGCGCCCCAGATCCAGTGCGTGCCGGGATTCGGTTGTTTGACCCGAATCTCCGTGACATGCGCATCGTCGTCGGCCAGCGCCACGGCATCGAACTGCTCGGGCCGTTCGACAGGAAACAACAGGAACGAAAGTTGATCGTCGGGAAGTGCCGCGAGGCCGGTGTCTGGAAACCAGATCGTATCGGGCAGTCCCACGGCGACCGTATCGGTCGGCGCGATCAACGCGCTGGCGCGAAACACCGCGTCGCACAGCCCAGCAGGTTGAGGCTGCACGACATACGCGAGATCGGCACCGCCAAAGCTGCCGCCAAAGTACTCCATGATGTCCGACTTGCCGGCGCCGATGACGAAACAAATCTTGTCTGCGCCGCCGCGGATCATCCGCTCCAGCAAATATTCGCTGACCGCGCACGGCCGCTGCACGTCATCCAGCACGCGCGAGCCGACTGGCAGCAGCTCTTTCGAAAAGGCCAAGGGTTGAATACGACTGCCGCGACCCGCGGCGGGAACGATGCCCCACATGATTATGGCCTCGCGGCTTGATACGGGCGCTCTGGCAGATGCGCCGTGAACATCTGTTCGGGGGAATCCAGCTCATCCAGGTAACGAACGAGCGTGAGCGCGCGGCGATAGCTCGTGTGCTCATCGAGCGTGCGCTCACGCGCCGCCCGCCGGACGGCTTGCAACTTCGCGTCGCTCAAATCCAATGCAGCGAGCGTGTCCTCGAATGAATGCGCGACCAGGACCTGTTCGCCCGGAGTGTAGAAGTCCTCCAGCCCGCACCATTCATCCGAGAGAATCGCGGCTCCGCACGCAGCGGCTTCAAACAAACGCCCTGACGGGCACCAGCCCATGCGTGCCATCGGCTCGCGAGTGACGTTCAAGGTCAAGCGCGACGAGGAGAAGAACGCGGCGTGCTCCTGCGGCGGCAGGTGGCGCACGAAATAAACATTGTCGCTCCAGGGAAAGCTGTCTGGATACTGAGCGCCGCCGATCAGAAACTTGTCCTGCGGCCGCAGGCGAGCGGGAGCGACGAACAGTTCTTCCAGCATCGCCTGCCGGTCGGCTGCATAAGTCCCTAGCCAGGACAGCACGGCACGATATCGATCCACAGCCGGAACAGGCTGATGGACATCCGGATCGACGTGCCCATACAACGCGCGAACACGATGCGCGCCGAGGTCGCTGCGCAAAGCTTCCAGCGCCGCGCCGCCGGTGTAGCTCAGCACCAAGTCGAAATCTCGCAGTCCCTGGCGTGGAATATAGGGAACATGCTTGCCGGAGCGCAGGCTGTCGAGTGTGACCGGCGTGTCCAGGTCGTAGAACACCGCTCGCGGCCGCTGGGCATCCAGAATCGCGTCCGACGCGGCTTGGGCATCGAAACAATACGAGCTGACGATCGCAGTGTCGCAGCTCGCCAGCTCACGTTTCATCTGCGCTTGGACGGTCGACCAGTCCGAATACAAGATCAGCGTGCTGCTGCCGTAGGCGCTTGGCAGCGACGGCCAATCGCGCGTGTTCGCGTAATAGGGTACATCGCGCTCGAAGAAAACAAATTCGTGGCCGAGCGCGACCAGTGATTTGCACAGGCCTCGCCACAGCGTCGCATGTCCGTTGCCCCACGAGGAGCTGATGGTCAAGCCAAAAATCGCAATCTTCATGTCAGCGCCTGCTGATTGATGCCGTCGATGCGCACGCCCCAGTCGCCGATGCTGACGCGCGTCCAGGATGCTGGACTGATCGCCAGCCGGTAGTAGCCATCGACCGGCGCTTCCAGCCAATGCAACACCACGGCGCGAATCACTTCGGCGTGCGTCACGAGCACGATCGAGCGGCCGGGATATTCGTCTTGCAGCTGCCTCAAGTGACGCAGAACGCGCGTTTGTATGTCGGCAATGCTTTCGCCCGCGGGCGTGCGGGCGAGGCTGCGCTGCTGGTTCCAGCGCTGCCACTCCGGATCGTCCGCCAGCTGCAGGAAGGTGCGGCCGGACCATTCGCCAAAATCCACCTCGTCGATTTCGTGCGATGTCACAATCTCGGCATCGGTCATGGCGGCGATCGCGGCCGCGGTCTGTTGCGCACGCCGCCGGGGGCTGGCGACGATCAGCAGCTCGCGATGAGCGCTGAGGGCGCGTGCCATCGCGGCGGCCTGCTGCATGCCTCGCGCGTCGAGCGGCGAATCTACGGTACGTCCTAACAACATTTCATCCATGCGCTCGCACGTGGCGTGACGCACGAGCAGGAACTCGTTGGTCATGATCCTTGTCCTTAGGTTTGCCGGCAATGAAATCCAGCGTCAGCTGCCGGGCGATGTGATCGACGAACTGTTGCGGCGGCGACTTCATGAAATAACTGGAAGGGCCGACCAGCGCGCCGCCGACGCGGCGATCGAGCGCGAGCTGCGCACATCGCACGGCATCGATCACTACGCCGGCGGAGTTCGGCGAATCCCACACTTCGAGCTTCAGCTCGACGTTCAACGGCGTGCCGCCGAATGCGGTGCCTTCCATGCGAATGTAGGCCCACTTGCGATCCGTGAGCCACTCCACGTGATCGCTCGGCCCGACGTGAATATCGCCCGGCGCGACGTCGATCTGGCTGGTGACCGAGCGCGTTTTCGACAGCTTTTTCGAGACCAGGCGCTCGCGTTCGAGCATGTTCTTGAAATCCGAGTTGCCGCCGAAGTTGAGTTGATACGTGTGGTCCAGCTTGACGCCGCGTTCACGGAACAGATTGGCGAGCACACGATGCACGATGGTCGCGCCGACCTGGCTCTTGATGTCGTCGCCGACAATCGGCAGACCCGCGAGCTCGAAACGCCGCCGCCAGTCCGCGTCGGAGGCGATGAACACCGGAATGCAATTCACGAACGCGCAGCCCGCTTCGAGCGCGCGCAACGCATACCATTCGGTTGCACGCTGCGAGCCCACCGGCAAATAGGAGATGAGCACCTGCGTGCCGGAGTCCTTCAACACTTTCACGACATCCGCTTCGTGCTCGTCGGACTCGATCAAGTCATCTTCCAGGTATCGGCCGATGCCATCGAGCGTGCGGCCGCGTTGAACTTTGACGCCGAGCTTGGGCAGCTTGGTGAAGGCGCGCGTGTTGTTGGGCGGGGCCAGCAGCGCCTCCGACAGGTCTTTACCGACCTTGTGCGCGGTGATGTCGAAGGCCGATGTCACACGAATGTCACTTACGTGATAGGGGCCGACGCGCGCGTGCATGAGCCCCGGGATTTCCTCGTCCTCCGCAGCGTCGCGGTAGTAGTGCAACCCTTGCACGAACGAAGAAGCGCAGTTGCCCGCGCCGATGATGCCGACATTGACCGTACCTGCGTTCAATGCAATCTCCTTCGATGATGACGCTGCGAGCTCGCCGCTTGCTCGATGCATGAAGCATGCAAAGTACGTCGACTCCCGCACGCGCCCACGAACAAACGATTTCACAGCCGGCGCACCGCTCGCAAGCATGTAACGGATCCAGGGTGTTGTAACTTTTTTTCCAAGGCGTCACTCGAATGAAGCGGATTTCTCCGCCGTAAAACCTCGCGCGCGCACCGGGCACGGTTGTTGCTACTTACGTTGCCGAACAACTGTCGGCCTTCACGTGAGGAGATCCCGGTGACGAGAATTCATCCAGGTGGACGAACCAACGACAGCCGCCTGCCGGGCGATGCCCTCGTGCTGGTAACCGGCGGCGCTGGCTTCATCGGTTCTCATCTCGCGAATCAGCTGGCGGAGAGCGGCGCACGCGTGCGAGTGATCGACTCACTCGATGAGCAGGTGCATGGCGCTGAGCCCGGCTTTCCTCAGCATTTGCACGCCGAAGTCGAGCGCGTCGAAGGTGATATTCGCGACCGGGACGCGCTGCGCGCGGCGCTCGCCGGAGTCACTCATGTTTGTCATCTGGCGGCCGCGGTCGGCGTCGGACAAAGCATGTACGAGATCGAGCACTACACCGACGTGAACAATCGCGGTACGGCCTTGCTGCTCGAAGCGCTGATCGAGCAACCGGTGCAGCGTTTGATGGTGGCGTCGAGCATGAGCGTGTACGGCGAAGGCCTTTACCGTCAGCCCGACGGCGAATACTGCGAGCCGCAGCTGCGCTCACGCGAACAGTTGAGTCAGGCCAACTGGGAAGTTCGAAACTCCACGGGCGCGTTGCAGCCGATTGCGACACCCGAGACCAAGCGCGTGGTGCCGGCCTCGGTGTATGCGCTGTCGAAATACGATCAAGAACAGTTGTGTTTGATGTTCGGCGCGGCCTACAACATTCCCACCGTCGCATTACGGTTCTTCAACGCCTACGGACCTCATCAGGCGTTATCCAATCCTTACACAGGCGTGCTCGCGATCTTTGCGTCACGCTGTTTGAACGACAATCCACCGCTGATCTTCGAAGACGGCAAGCAGCGGCGCGACTTTGTCAGCGTGCGCGACGTGGCTCGTGCGTGCCGTCTGGCGCTCACGACGCCAAATGTGGGTGAAGTTTTCAACATCGGCTCGGGTGAGCCGCGCACTGTTCTGGACGTCGCGAGCAGCGTCGTCGAAGCGTTGAACGCGAACATCGAGCCGGTCGTTACATCCAAGTACCGCGTTGGCGACATCCGCCATTGTTTCGCCGATATCTCCAAGGCCCGGCAACTGCTCGGCTACACACCGCAGGTGCGCTTCGAAGACGGCTTGCTCGAGCTGGCCGAGTGGCTGGCCAGCACGTCGGCCCATGACAACTTCATGCATGCCAGCGCGGAGCTCGATCGTCGGGGGTTGACACTGTGATGGCCGCTTCAAGTCGTTCGATACGTTGTTCCGTGTTGATCACGGGCGGCGCGGGTTTCGTCGGCACCAACCTGGCGGCTCGGCTGCTGGCGAATGGAGAAAGAGTCCGCATCCTCGATTCGCTGGTGCGCTCCGGCGTCGAGGAAAACATCGCCTGGCTGCAAGATCGCTTTGCCGACAGCGTCGATTTCGTGCAAGCCGATGTGCGCAATTCCAGCGCCGTGAATGCGGCAGTGGAGGGCGTCGATCACGTCTTTCACCTGGCGGCCCAAGTGGCGGTGACCAAGAGCCTGGTCAATCCAACGTTCGATTTCGACGTCAACGCACTCGGCACATTGAATGTGCTGGAGGCGGCCAGGCGCTCGGTACATCCGCCGTCGTTGTTGTTCACATCGACCAACAAGGTCTATGGCGAGCTGTCGGACCTGCGAGTGCAAGCCGACGGTGATCGTTACATGCCGCTGGATGAGCGCGTGCGCGCGAGGGGTGTCGATGAGGCGCGCTGTCTGGACTTTCACAGCCCTTATGGCTGTTCCAAAGGCGCCGCCGAGCAATATGTACTCGATTATTCCCGCAGCTTCGGCTTGAAGACGGCGGTGTTTCGTATGAGTTGCATCTACGGCCCGCATCAACATGGCAACGAAGACCAGGGCTGGGTGGCGCACATGGCGCGCAGCGCCATGGCGGGCGAGCCGATCACGATCTACGGCGACGGCAAACAAGTGCGCGATGTTTTGTTTGTCGAAGACCTGGTCGACGCATTCGTGCTGGCGCGCCGACATATCGGCAAGCTGAGCGGCCGCGCCTTCAATATCGGCGGCGGTCCGGGGAACACCGTCAGCCTGCTGGAGTTGATTAGACGACTGGAAGATTTGCTGGAGCGGCCGGTGGCGTTGTCTTTCGACGCCTGGCGTGTAGGCGATCAGCGCTACTACGTTTCCGACACGAGCAAATTCGGCGCCGCGACCGGCTGGCGAGCCGACACGGAGGTGGAGCGCGGGCTGCTCGCTTTGTGTGACTGGTTCCGAGGTGAGGAAGATTCGGCGCAGCCGGCGCTCGCCCCGGTGGCCGCCGCCGCGCTGCCGTTGGGAGCGCGAGGCTAACAGGGGATGAGCGCGATGCTGAGACAACGGGCCGCAACTCTCGTCAGGCCCATGATCACGGAAGTTCACGAAGTGGCCGTTCCCGAACCCAAAGAGAACCAGGTGCGCGTGCGCCTGCAGGGCTCGGGCATCTGTGCGTCGAATCTGCCGGTGTGGGAAGGGCGGCCGTGGTTCAACTATCCGCAGGACGCGGGCTCGCCCGGCCACGAAGGCTGGGGTCTCATCGACGCACTCGGCTCGAACGTTCATGACCTGCAAGTTGGGCAGCGTGTCGCTCTCATGTCTGGTCATGCGTACGCCGAATATGACCTCGCACTACGCGACTGTGTCGTGCCGCTGCCGGAGGAGTTGGACGACGAGCCATTCCCTGGCGAACCGCTCGCCTGCGCGATGAATATTTTCGAGCGCAGCGACATTCATCACGGCCACTCAGTCGCAATCGTCGGTGCCGGCTTTCTGGGTTTGTTGCTTACGCAGCTGGCAGCCGACGCGGGCGCGCACGTCGTGGTGCTGTCTCATCGAACATCGGCGCTGCAGCTCGCAGGAAACATGGATGCAGAGGAGACGATCCAGACTTGCGATGACGGCAAAGATGCCGAACGCGCGCTGCGCATGACGCAAGGCGCTGGGTTTCAGCGTGTGATCGAAGTGGGTGGAACGCAGTCCACGCTGGACCTTGCGAGCGCGCTGTGCGGCGAGTATGCGCGGCTCGTGATCGCCGGCTATCACCAGGATGGCTTGCGTCAAGTGAACATGCAGCAGTGGAACTGGCGTGGCATCGATGTCGTGAACGCGCATGAGCGCGATATGAATCGCTACGTCGGCGGCATGAAGAAGGCCATCGTCGCGGCGTTGGAGGGCAGGCTCGATCCGTTCCCGCTGTTTACTCACACGTTGTCGTTGGGCTCGTTGAACGAAGGTTTCAAACTGATGCGCGACCGGCCAGACGGTTTCGTGAAGGCGCTGCTGGTGAACGAGGTGCGCGCGTGAGTGCCCAGCTCAAACCTCATGCTGAGACCCGGCCTCGCATCGGCTTCATCGGCCTGGGCTGGATCGGACGCAAACGTCTCGATGCGCTCGATCCGGCGATGATCGAAGTGGCTGCGCTCGCAGAGAGCGATGCTGAGCGGCTGCGCTCGGCCGCCGAAGCCTATCCGGATGCGCTGGCCGCGCCGGGTGTTGAAGCGCTGCTAGATACAAATCTGGACGGCGTGGTGATCGCCACGCCGAATGGGTTGCACACCCAACAAGCGATCGCTTGTTTGGAGCGCGGCATCCCGGTGTTCTGTCAGAAGCCGCTGGCGACCAACCTTGCCGATGTGGAGCGCGTCGTCGCCGCAGCTCGCAATGCCGATCGTTTGCTCGGCATCGACTTTTGTTATCGCCACGTCAGCGGCATGCACGAGCTGCGTCGTCGGCTGCAGGCCGGCGAGATCGGCGACGTGGTGGCCGTGGATCTCACATTTCACAACGCTTACGGACCCGATAAAACCTGGTGCCAGGATCGACGCCTCGCGGGTGGCGGATGTTTGATGGATCTGGGCGTGCACCTGCTCGATCTGTCGCTGTGGCTGCAGGGCATGCCGCCGACCGAGCGCGTTCGCAGCCGGCTGTTTGCGCAGGGGGCGCCGGTGCAAGCGGGCGACGCGGTCGAGGATCTCGCGTTCGCCGAGTTCATCCAGGCGAACGGTGCGATCGTGCGGCTCGCATGCTCGTGGCACGCGCACATCGGGCAGGGCGCGATCATCCAGATTGCCATCGCCGGCACTCGCGGCGGCGCGCACTGGACCAACATCGACGGTTCGTTCTATGACTTTCAGCTCGACTTGATTCATGGCACGAACCGGCAGCGGCTGAGCGGGCGGGATGCAAATGACGATTGGGGCCCGCGAGCGCTGCAGGCGTGGGTTGAGCAGCTGCGCGTCAGCAATCGTTTCGATCCGGCTGCCGATGAAATCGTCCGCAGCGCTGCGTTGATCGAGGAGGTCTATCGAGCATGAGAGTGCTGATGACCGCCGATGCGGTGGGGGGTGTTTGGACGTACGCGCTCGATCTGAGCGGGGCGCTCGCCCAACACGACATCAGCGTCGTGCTTGCAACGATGGGCCCCCGGCCCAGCGATGCGCAACGCGCGGCGGTGAGGCGGCTGCGCCATGTTCAGCTGGTCGAGTCCGATTATCGATTGGAATGGATGATGGATCCGTGGAGAGATGTTTCTGCGGCTGGCGAGTGGCTGTTGGATGTTGCCGATCGGGCTGCGGTCGACCTGGTTCATCTCAATGGCTATACGCATGCGGCGTTATCGTGGCACCGGCCCGTTGTGTGTGTCGCGCATTCCTGTGCCGTGTCGTGGTGGCACGCCGTCCACGGTGCGCAACCCCCGGCCGAATATGACGTCTACCGAAGGAATGTCGCGCTTGGGTTGAACAGCGCCGATCTGGTGATTGCGCCAACGGCCGCGTTCTTGGAAACGTTGCAAAGCTGCTATGGGTTCAAGCAGCGCGCCCAGGTCATTCGCAATGGCCGCCCCGGTCGCTCGCGCGCAGCTGGCGGGCGCGAGCCGATACTGATTGGCTGTGGCCGGCTGTGGGACGCGGCGAAGAACCTGAGTGTGTTCGATGCGGCGGCCGAAGGCCTGCCGTGGCAGTCGTACGTGATCGGCGATCCATCCGGGCCGGACGGACAAACGTTTGTGCCGAAGGCGCTCCACGCGCTGGGAGCGCTGTCACATCACGACGTGCAGTCCTGGCTCCAGCGCGCCAGCATTTTCGTGCACCCAGCGATGTATGAACCCTTCGGGCTCGCGGTTCTCGAAGCGGCAGCTGCTGGCTGCGCACTGGTCCTGTCCGATATCCCAACACTGCGAGAACTCTGGAACGGAGCAGCGGAATTTCACAACCCCCACGACAGCTCGCAGCTGCACGCGAAGCTGCAGGCGCTGATCGCCAACCCCGCGAAGCGCGCCACGCTCGCAGCAGCGGCGCAGCGCCGAGCCGCCGAGTACGGCGTAGAACCGATGGCGGCCGCCTACGCGAAAGCGTATCGATCACTCTCGACCAGCGGAGCGCGAGCCGTCGCATGAAGTTCGTTCTGTTCTATCACTCGCTGCTATCCGACTGGAATCACGGCAACGCGCATTTCCTTCGCGGCATCGTGAGCGAGCTGCTGGACCGTGGCCACGAAGTCGAAGTTTACGAACCCGAGCGCGGCTGGAGCCTGAGCAATCTGCTCGCCGACAAAGGTCAGTCCGCCGTCGACGACTTTCATGCAGCCTTTCCCGAGCTGCGCAGCCGATTCTACGACGCAGCAACGCTCGATCTGGATCAAGCCCTCGATCATGCCGACGTGGTGATCGTGCACGAATGGAACGAGCCGGAATGGATCGCACGCATCGGCGAGCACGCCGCGAGCCTCGGCTGCACAGTCTTGTTTCATGACACGCACCATCGCAGCGTGACCGACACGCCGACCATGTCGACTCTCGATCTGCAGCACTACGACGGCGTGCTCGCATTCGGCAAAACCGTCGCAGATAAATACGCCGAAGGCGGCTGGGCCCGACAGGCCTGGGTCTGGCACGAAGCCGCGGACCTGCGACGTTTCCAGCCGCTGCCGCAAACGGAAGACAGCGGCGACCTGGTGTGGATCGGCAACTGGGGTGACGACGAACGCGGCGCCGAGTTGTATGAATTCCTGATCAAACCGGTCGCTCGCTTGGACCTGCGCGCCACCATTCATGGCGTGCGCTATCCCGGCGAGGCACTCAACACGTTACGCGAGGCGCGCATCAACTACGCTGGCTGGATCGCGAACCACCGGGTGCCGCAAATATTCGCAAACTATCGCTGCACGGTGCACGTGCCTCGCCGCATGTATGCAGAACAGCTGCACGGCATCCCGACGATCCGAATGTTCGAAGCATTGGCGTGTGGCATCCCGCTGATCAGCGCGCCTTGGTACGACGACGAACATCTCTTCCGACCCGGCGTGGATTTTCTGGTAGCGACCGACAGCGCGCAGATGGAGCGAGACCTGAAGGCCGTGCTGCACGAGCCGGATCTCGCCAACAGCCTGGTCCGGCACGGATTGGAAACGATCCAGAGTCGACATTCCTGCGCTCATCGGGTCGATGAGCTGCTGGCCATCGTTCAGTCGCTGCGGACCACGCTTCGGCCCACGCAATCCAAGATGTTGGAAGCGCCCCCTGAGAGGGCAGATATGAGAGGGCAGATATGAGAGGGCAGATATGACCGCGAAAGTATCGGTTGCCATGTTCGGCTCCAGCCTGGTGTCGGCGTATTGGAATGGAGCGGCGACGTACTATCGCGGCATCATCCGTGCGCTGGACGAGTGCGGCTTCGATGTGACTTTCTACGAGCCCGATGCGTACAGCCGCCAGCAGCACCGGGACATGGACGATCCCTCTTGGGCGCGAGTGGTTGTCTACCCCGCGACAACCGAAGGCATGCAACGTTCACTGGAGCAGGCGCGCGATGCGGACATTCTCATCAAGGCCAGTGGTGTCGGGGTGTTCGACGAGGAGCTGGAAGCAGAGCTTCCACGGCTGCGCAACGGCTCCAACATGATTGTTTTCTGGGATGTGGATGCGCCGGCGACGCTGGAGCGCATGCACAGCCATGCGAACGATCCATTCCGCAGCCAGGTCGGCAAGTACGACCTGGTGCTCACCTACGGCGGCGGCCCGCCAGTGATCGATGCGTATGAAAGATTCGGCGCCCGTCGCTGCGTGCCGATCTATAACGCGCTCGATCCCAGCACGCACTTCCCGGTGCCTGCCGATGAAAGATTCAGCGGCGCGCTCGGCTTCCTGGGAAATCGCCTGCCCGACCGCGAGGCGCGCGTGCACGAATTCTTCCTGAAGCCGGCGGTGCTGCTGCCGGAGAAGAAGTTCGTGTTCGGCGGCAGCGGCTGGGATCGCGATGTGGCGCTCACGCCCAACGTCAACTACGTCGGCCACGTCTACACGCGCGATCACAACGCATTCAACTGCTCGACGCTCGCGGTGCTCAACGTCAATCGCGACAGCATGGCTCGCACCGGCTACTCGCCTCCCACACGCGTCTTCGAAGCGGCCGGTGCGGGAGCGTGCTTGATCTGCGATGCATGGGAAGGGCTCGAAGAGTTCCTCGAACCCGGCAGCGAGGTATTGAGCGTTGCGAGCGGAGAGGAAGTGGCGGCCATTCTTTCGGCATTGACACCCGAGCAGGCGCGACGCATCGGCGATCGTGCGCGGCGACGTTTGTTGAGCGAGCACACGTACTGGCACCGTGCGCAGGAGCTGCGGAAGTTGTTGGCGGATCAAATTACAGCAGGCGCGCTTGGAGCGCGACGAGGCGAGGAGAAGCATCGTGCGGCACTCGGATGAGATCATTTTCATTGGCCTGTCGATCACGTCGTCGTGGGGCAATGGACACGCGACCACGTATCGTTCGCTGATTCGCGGCCTGCATCGTCGCGGCCATCGCGTGTTGTTCCTCGAACACGACCAGCCGTGGTACGCGAGTAATCGAGACGCGCCCATTCTTCCGTATTGCCAGTCGCGCCTGTATGCGGACAACGATGAGCTGTTCGCGCGATACACACCACGCATTCGCGCAGCGGCAGCGGTGATCGTCGGTTCGTATGTGTATCAAGGCCGCGAGGTGTGCGATTGGGTGCTCGAACGTGGCGGCGGGGTGAAGGCGTTCTACGACATCGATACGCCGGTCACTTTGTCACGACTGCAGACCGACAGCTGCGAGTATCTGCGAGCGTCACAAGTGCCGCAGTTCGATTTGATGCTGAGCTTCACCGGCGGGCCGACCCTGCAGCGTTTGGAAGATGAGTTCGGCGCACGCTGCGCGAAGCCTCTGTATTGCAGTGTCGATGTCGATCAGCATCGGCCAACGGCGCTGAAGAAAGATCTGGAGCTGGGTTATCTGGGCACCTACAGCGCGGATCGACAACCCGGCCTGGAGGAATTGTTGAACGAGCCGTCGCGACGGCTGCCGAAGCAGCGCTTCGCCGTCGTCGGTGCGCAGTATCCGGAGGACCTGGTGTGGCCGAAGAACGTGCAACGAGTCGATCACATGGCCCCGGACCAGCACGCGATGTTTTACAGCCGCCAGCGTTTCACACTCAATCTCACTCGCGCGGACATGCGGAAGGCCGGCTACTCGCCGAGCGTGCGATTGTTCGAAGCGGCGGCGTGCGGCACGCCGATCATCTCCGACGACTGGGTGGGACTCAGCGAGGTGCTCGAACCCGGCAAGGAAATTCTGATCGCGCACTCGGCAGACGATGTGACGAACTATCTGCAGAACGTGAGCGACCAAGAAACGCGGAACATCGCTGATGCGGCTCGCGAACGCGTCTGCGCCGAGCACAGCAGCGCACATCGCGCCGCCGAGCTGGAGAGTTATCTCACCAGCGTGACGAGCCCTCACGCTCGGATGACTGTGGATACCAGCGCGGCGAGTTCGCGAGCCGTCGCCGTCCAGTGACGAGAGGCGAGGACCAGGTCATGGCAGCGAGCGCATCCATCGGCGAGCAGATTGCGGAGCTGGGGCAGTGGTTTCATAACCTGCACCTGCCGGATGGCACGCAGACCTCGCCGAATCATCCGTTCGGCGATTTCCCCAGCTTTAAATGGCAGCGGGTCGCCGGCGCTGTGCCTCAGGATCTGCGCGGCTGGTCGGTGCTGGACATCGGCTGCAACGCCGGCTTTTACAGCATCGAAATGGCGCGGCGAGGCGCGAAGGTGCTCGGACTCGACGTGGAGCCGATGTATCTTCGGCAGGCGCGCTGGGCTGCCGAGCAGTTCGGACTGGAGCAGCAGCTGGAGTTCATCGAAGGCGATGTGTATCGCTTGTTGAACCTGCGCCGGCAGTTCGACCTGGTGTGGTTCACCGGCGTGTTTTATCACTTGCGCTATCCGAACCTGGCGCTCGACCTGGTTCGCAGCGTCACCGACAAACTGATGGTGTTCCAGAGCATGACCATGCCGGGCCAATCGCAGCGAGCGACGCCGCCGGATCTTGCCATGGACCATCGCGAAGAAATGCTGGCGGACTACTGGCCGAAAATGGCGTTCGTCGAGCACCGGGTCGAGAACGACGCGAGCAACTGGTGGGTGCCGAATGCAATGTGCGTGGAAGCGCTGCTGCGCTCGTCGGGATTCGAGGTGATCTCGCGCCCCGAGCACGAGTTTTATGTGTGCCGCCCGGTGGATGTTCCGAGAGATTCGCGGCGCGACCTGGCGCAGGTGCGTGCGGCGCTCACCTGATGAAGGCGGGAGGGTTGTAACGATCCTTCACCAGCCCTTCGCCTTCGAGGTGCAGGTACGCAGGATCGAACATCGCCAGCGATCGCAAGCCGGCCAGGTCGTGAATGGTCAGCGATTTGCTGCTCATGGACACCAGCCCCACGCGCCGTAATTCCTTGAGCGTGCGGTTCACGTGCACCGTCGACAGCGCCACCGTGTCCGCCAGCTCCGATTGCGTCACCGGCAATTCACAACCAGCCGCCGTCGCGAGCCCCACGACCTGCAGGCGCACGTAGATCTCACAAAACAAATGCGCCACTCGCTCCAGCGCCGTGCGCTGGCCGATGTTCACCAGCCACTGGCGGACGATGGCTTCTTCGACCAGCGTATTCCACCAGAAAGCGCGCGTGATTCTGGGATGACGAGATGTGAGCTCCAGAATCGCATCCCGCGGCAGCAGGCAGATCGTCGTCGGTGCCAGCGTGCTGATGGTGTGATCCATTCTCTTGAGAATGAACACGCGCGCGTCGCACATATCGCCGGGCAGGAAATAGCCGATGATCTGGCGCCGCCCGTCGGGCAGCATCTTGTGCCGGCACGCGAAGCCGGAAACCACCACCGGCACGCCGGTGTTCTGGTCGCCTTCCCGAATCAGGTCTTCGTGCGAGCCGTAGGAACGCAGCGGCCCGGCAGCCTCCTGCAGCGCCCGTTTTTCAT
>CAMLEO010000062.1 GCA_946478975.1 uncultured Steroidobacter sp. | reverse complement strand
TCACCGAGATCGATCCGATCTGCGCGCTGCAGGCCGCGATGGAAGGTTATCGCGTGGTGACGATGGAAGACGCCGCCGCACTCGGCGACATCTTCGTCACGACCACCGGCAACTTCCATGTGATCACGCACGATCACATGAAGCAGATGAAGAACAACGCCATCGTCTGCAACATCGGCCACTTCGACAACGAGATCGACATCGCCTCGCTGCGCAAGTACACCTGGGAAAACATCAAGCCGCAGGTCGATCACGTGATCTTCCCCGACGGCAAGCGCATCATCCTGCTGGCCGAAGGCCGCCTGGTGAACCTGGGCTGCGGCACCGGTCATCCTTCGTACGTGATGAGCTCCTCGTTCGCGAACCAGACGCTGGCGCAGATCGAGCTGTTCGCCAACACCGCGAAGTATCCGGTCGGCGTGTACGTGCTGCCCAAGCACCTGGACGAAAAGGTGGCGCGGCTGCAGCTGGCCAAGCTCGGCGTGAAGCTCACCAAGCTGACCGACGAGCAGGCGAAGTACATCGGCGTCGACAAGAATGGCCCGTACAAGCCCGATCATTACCGTTATTGAGAAACAGCGACTCGGGCATCCTGCCACTCGCGCTGTGGCGCAGGTCGGAAAAGGCGTGACTTTTCCTCCTGCGCTCGCCGCCTGCGGCGGCGGGCACATCCATGTGCCTGGGGTGGCTACAGTTAAGATAAATGAGGTGATTCATGTTCGGCGGTAAAGCTTCGGAGCCGCAGCGGCCGCCGAGCATGATCCTCACCACGGCCTGCCCCGACACCACCGGTGTCGTGGCAGCCGTGGCCGGTTTTCTCGCCAGTCACAATTGTTTGATCACCGAGGCGCAGCACTACGACGACTCGGTTTCGGTCACGTCCTTCATGCGCACCGTGTTCCACGACAATGGCAAAGGTGCGCCGTCGATGCAGCAGCTCGACGAAGCCTTCTCCGGCAGCGTGGCACAGCGGTTCGGCATGAAATGGCGCTTCGACGAAGCGCAGCGCAAGTGTCGCGTGGTGCTCGCGGTCTCCCGGCAAGGTCATTGTCTCAACAGCATGTTGCATCGTTGGAGCACCGGCACGCTGCCGATCGAGGTGGTTGCGGTCGTTTCCAATCACCAGGACATGCGCAGCCTGACCGAATGGCACGGCGTGCCTTATCACTATCTGCCGGTGCTCGACGGCCGCAAGGTCGACCAGGAGCGGCGCATGATCGAGCTGTTCGAAAAGGTCGACGGCGAGTTGCTGGTGCTCGCGCGTTACATGCAAATTCTCACGCCGGAAGCGTGTGGGTATTTCGCCGGACGCGCGATCAATATTCATCATTCGTTTCTGCCCGGCTTCAAAGGCGCCAAGGCCTATCACCAGGCGCACGCGCGCGGGGTGAAATTGATCGGGGCGACCGCACATTACGTCACGACGGATCTGGACGAAGGCCCGATCATCGAGCAGGAAGTGGCGCGCGTGGATCACACCATGTCGCCCGACGAGCTGGTGAACATCGGTGCCGATCTCGAAAGCGTGGTGTTGAACCGCGCCGTGAAGTGGCACGCCGAACGCAGGGTGTTCGTGAACGACGCCAAGACAGTTGTATTGAGGTGACCTGATGACAGCCAAAATCATCGACGGCAAAGCCATCGCCAAAAAGCTCCGCGCCGAATATCACTCGCGCGTCGATCAGCTGCGCTCGCGTTACAGCCTGACGCCGGCGCTGGCCGTGATCCTGGTCGGCGACAACCCGGCCTCGCAATCGTATGTTCGCAACAAGATCGCCGGCTGCAAGGAAGTGGGCATTCGCTCGGAACAGATCGAGCTGCCCGCAAGCGTGACCGAGCAGCAACTGCTCGAACACATCGATCGTCTCAACGACGACGTCACCATTCACGGCATCCTGGTGCAGCTGCCGCTGCCGGCGCACATTCGCGTCTCCAGCGTGCTGGAGCGCATTTCGGTCGAGAAGGATGTCGACGGTTTCCATCTGTACAACATGGGCGGGCTGGTCACCGGCAACACCGTGTTCTCGCCGTGCACGCCGTATGGCGTGCAAAAGATCCTGGAGCACGAAAACATTCCGGTCGAAGGGCGCAACGTGGTCGTGGTCGGCGCGAGCAACATCGTCGGCAAGCCGACTGCGCTCATGCTGATGCAACAGGACGCCACCGTCGTCATTTGTCACAAGAAGACGCGCGACCTCGGCAACTTCACATTGCTCGCCGACATTCTGGTTGTTGCTGCCGGCGTGCCGAATTTGATCGTGCCGCAGATCGTGCGCACCGGCGCGGTTGTGATCGACGTGGGATTCAATCGTCTGCCCGACGGCCGCATCGTCGGCGACGTGGACTTCGAAGGGGTGAAGGAAAAAGCGTCGTACATCACGCCGGTGCCGGGCGGCGTCGGTCAGATGACCGTGACGATGCTCCTCCACAACACGATTCTGTCAGCGGAGCGCGTCGCGAGCGCCACGACCTCGCCGTTCCGCCGCCGGGCATAACACACGCGCAATCACGCAATCATGGCTACGCGGCGGAATAAATACGCCGCGAGCTGCGAGCCCATGGCGCTGGCGACGAACACCATCCGATCGTTCGCCAGCAGCTTGCGCAGCCAGTCGAACGCGCCGCCGTCGACGAATGGAATCACATCGCCGGGCGGCGTGCTCACGTCCAGCATGAAGCGCAAGCCGTCGTAATAGTTGTGCTCCAGCTTCGTTACGGTCACCGGAATAGTGGTGATCGCCTCGGCCACGCGTTGAGCCAGGTGCGTGCGCTCCGGCGTCGCGAGCAGCCGCAGGCCGCGGTCGGGAAAGTGGTAACCGTTTTGCTCCAGCCGATCGAGCGCCGCGATGTGAGTGTTGATGTGCTCGATCAATGTGTTGGTGACCAACGCATGATCTTTCTGCTCATGCCCCGCCGAGGCCAGAGCAAACATTCGAAAGTGCTGTGCGAACCCGGGCCGCTTCGGCACCGGCTGCGCCCGCAAACATCGATGACTGGTCGCGAGCTTCACCACCGCACCCGGCGCCTCTCGCAATCTTTTCGCACATTCCAGCGCCAGCACGTTGGTGGGATCTGAAACGACTTCCGTGCCGCGGGCCGTGGAAACGATTCGATTCTGGCTGGTCAGCGCGACGCTGGAGCACGAGCCCAGCGGCGCGACCGGCGACAATTCCAGCGCTTCGAATTCCGCCGCCGCGGCCAGCAGATGCGAGTCGAGCTGATTGAGCGTGCGCTGATCGATCGCGGACGGCTGCACGAACCGGTCGGTCTCCCATTGCTGCCGGATCATCGCTGGCGTGCGCCGTCCGGCCCGCGCCTCCAGGACGGCGAGCAGCAGGGACCATAGCTCATTGGGCGGCAAGCCTTGCGTCAGCGCTTCGCGCATCGCTGCGTCCAGGCCGGCATCGGCCCAGGGATGGTGGGTCGGGCTCATGACGCATCGAGAGTAGCACTTAGCCGACGCATCACCGACAATCTGCAGCCCCTCGCCACCTACGAGACGGAACATGCGATTTGCGATTGGTTCGACATTCATCCTGGCGGCGCTGTGTTTCGGCGCGACGGCCGAGGCTGCGTGCACCCGCCCGAATGCCAAGATCACCATCCCCGAGGGCGCAACGGCGACCGAAGCGGAGATGAAGACCGCGACGCAGGCGTTGCTCAATCTCGATCGCGACATGGGCGAGTACCTGCGCTGTATCAAGGGCGAAACCAGCCAGGAGACGGTCGGCAAGGATGACCAGGCGCGCGAGCAGCTGCTGAAGGATTACGTCGCCTCGCATAACGCTGCCAGCGATGAAGTCGCCGGCCTGGCCGACTGTTTCAATGCGCAGCTGGCGGCCTTTCGCAAAACCAAGGGCGGTGCCGGCGGCAAGCCTGCGGATTGCAGCTCATATATCGCGGCGGCGAAAGACAGAACGCCGGCGCCCGCGCCGGGCGGCACTCCGCCGCCGAGCTCGATCGTGAAAGAAGCTGATGGTTATTCCACTGAGGTGCCCGGCGGCTCATGGAGCTACACGCTGATTCGCGACGATACGCCGCGCTTCTGCGGCGAGCAGAAGCCGGACAAGCAGTGTGTCCGCCGCACTGTGTTTGTGACCAACAACTCGGACGTGGAGCTGGAGTGCAAGGCTTATATCAAGTACGACGGAGCCGATGCGCAAGGCCGGGTGCAGGCCGATTCGCAGGCAGTGGTACTGAAGAAAACCATCCGTGCGGTGGTGGGAAGCCTGGCGGAGCAGGGCGTGAATGCCTCGACGTTCGAAGCGGTTTGCAAGGAACGTCCGCCGCTGCCGCCGCTCGGCACCGATTCGAAGTGCAAGTACGAAGTGGTGAAGCCGGTGAACATCTCCGACTTCTATCCGCCCGAGGCGCGCCGGCTCGATGAGCAGGGACCGGTGGTGGTCGAATTCACCGTGCCGGGCAAAGCGGCCGGTCCCACCGATGTGAAAGTCGTGGCGAGCAGCCTGTCATCGCGCCTGGACGAAGGCGCCGTGAAGGCGGTGAGCGCGATGATCATGAGCAGCAGCTGCAAGAACCAGCGCTATCGGCTGCGGCTGAATTTCCAGCTCGAAGAATGAGGCGATCAGCGCAGCGCGAGCAGCCACGCGCCGGCCACTGCGATCAACGCGCATGCGCCGGCGACGAGCTGCAGCGTTCGTGACTCGAAGCGCTGCTCGGGAATCTTGCCCAAGATCACCCCGAGCGCGCAGCCGCTGATAAAACCGGTCACGTGCGCGACCACATCGGTCCGCTCGCCGCCCGCACCGAGAAATCCCAGCAGCATCACGCCCGCGATCAGCGGGCCCAGGCGTTTCGCCCAGCGCAGGTTGTTGGCTGTTTCGATCATCCATGCGTACGCGCTCAAGATCCCGAGCGCCGAGAACACGGCGGTTGAAGCGCCGATGGAACGTTGCTCGACGGGCATCCACATCGCGTCCAGCCCGTTGCCAATCATTGCGCCGAGAAGAATGCTGGCCCATGCGATGCCGCCGCCGAGCGAGCGCGAGGCCAGATATCCAAGTACGACGCCGAACACGAGATTGCTGATGAGATGGCCCACGTCCGCGTGCAGGGTCAATGCGGTCACGACACGCCACCATTCGTGAGCGCTCGGAATGGCGCCGTTCAGCGAGCCCGATTCCAGCCAGTCGAAACCGAACCCGTCGATTCCCGCGGCGTACGCCACACCCATCATGATCAGCGCGTACAGGATGGAGCCGGTCCATGCGCGCGGATGCAGTTTCGGCGCCTTCGGTTCAGGAATCGGGACGGCGGCTTCCTGGGCGACTTCGCGCAGGTGCCGGAGCGCGAGCTCGGCGGACTCTTCCGGAACGACGACGACGAACACTCCGCCGCGAACCACGGTCATAGAGTGAATGCCGACGGCCGACAGCACGAGCGTCTGTTGATCGCAGTCCTGCAGGCGCAGGGACCGGTAAACCTCGACCAGGGGGAGCGGGGCGTCTTCGGGCGTCATCATGTCGGGGTTTTCAGGGCCGAACCGACGGGGTGGGGGCGCGGGCGCGTAATTCCAAGGTCCGCAGCGCTGGGAAGCGGCGCCATGGCCCGGATCCGGGTCTGCCACAACTAACATAGATTTGACCAAGTCGACAAAATCGATAAACTCTTTGTTATGCCAAGCACCCCCCAGGCCCTGCAAACCTTGCCTCCCGCCACAGCCCAGGCGCTGCGCGGATTGGGCGAAAATCTGGCGATTGCCCGGGTCCGTCGCCGTGAATCGCAGCGGACCTGGGCCAAGCGCCTGGGGATTTCGGTGCCGACCCTGATTCGGATGGAACGCGGCGACGCCGGGGTCAGCATGGGCATCTACGCGACGGCGCTCTGGCTCATAGGTCGGGTGGCCGCGTTGCCCGCGATCGCCGCCCCCGCTGAGGACAAGGGCGCATTGGAGAGTGAAGTTCGCGGCGCCGTCAAACGCCGGGCTGTGAGATCGGCCGCATCAGTTGAAGCGCGCCTGGCTCGCGGCGCCAAGCCGAAGACAAAGGCGAAGTCATGAACGCCAGGCGCAGCGCCATTCCCACGGATGTGTTGTATCTGTGGCTGGTGACTCAGCCCACGCGGCCCGTTCTCATCGGCGAGTTGCATTTGATCCGCACGACGCGAGGCGTGTCGCTGCGTTATGCGCCCGAATGGTTGCAGCGAGGCTTTCCGTTGAGCGAGGACCTGCCGCTCATCGACGAAGAATTGATTCCAACCGAATCGGGCATCGCCAGCGGCGCGGTCGACGATGCACGGCCGGATCGGTGGGGCGAGCGCGTCATCCGATTTCTCGACAAGCCGCCGCGCCTGTCGCTGCTCGAATATTTATATTTTGCCGGCGACGATCGCTTCGGCGCGCTCGGCGTGTCGACCTCGGCGACGGAATATTTGCCCCGGCTGCTGGGCCCGCTGCCGGCGCTCGGCGACACCGACACCATTCATGAGCTCATTCGTCGCGTGCAGGCCAACGAGCCGGTGCCGGAGGAGCAGAAACGTTTGATTTCGCCCGGCGTCACCCTGGGCGGCGCGCGTCCCAAGGCTTTGCTCGACATTGCCGGCGAACAATGGGTGATCAAGTTCGACGATGGCGAGCCGGCCGACACGCCGCTGGTCGAGCACGCCTCGATGCTGCTCGCACAAAAAGCAAACATTCGCGTGGCTGCAACCAAAGCGGTGCGGCTGACGCATGGTCACGCTGTGATCATCAAGCGATTCGACCGGGAGAACGGCTCGCGGCTGCATTGTTTGTCGGCGTGCGTGGCGCTGCGTGCGGCGGCCGAAAGGTTTGGATATCCGGAGCTCGCGCAGCTGCTGCGGCGTCGTGGCGTGGTCGAAGGCGATCAAAATGTCCAGGACATGCACGAGTTGTTTCGCCGCATGGTGTTCAACATCCTCATCGACAACACCGACGACCACGAAAAGAATCATGCGCTGGTGGCCACCGATGCCCAGCAGTACCGATTGTCGCCGGCTTACGATGTGCTGCCTTCGGGCCAGGCGCTCGGCTTCCAGCAAATGCGCGTCGGCGAGGACGAGGCGGACTCGACGCTGGCGAATGCGCTGTCCATGGCGCCGATGTTTGCTTTGAAAAAAGACGCGGCGGTCGAGCAGGTGCGCCAGGTGGTGGCGGTCGTGAATCAGTGGCAGCAGCATTTCAGCGAATGCGGCGTGACCCGCGGCGACATCGACCTGTACGCCGAACAGGTCGACCGGCCGTTCTTGCTGGAGCAGCGGCAGGAGTTCACTCCTTAGCCGCCGACTGGCGCTCCAGCCGCGCCGCGAGCTGTTGCAGCAGCTCGAGCTGCTGTTGTTGTTTGAGAATCAGCTCCTGCAGCTGCTGCGCGCGGAGCGCATCGAGTTTTTCGTGCAGCGCCAGGATTTCGATCTCGGCCTTGAGGTTGACCTCGTAGTCGTGAGTTGCCATGCGCCGGTCTTTGTACGCCTGCCGGTTCTGGCTCATCATGATGATGGGCGCCTGGATCGCCGCCAGCATCGACAGAATCAGATTTAGAAACACGAACGGGTAGGGATCGACGGCGTGGGCTTTGCTCACGCTGTTGAGCAGCGCCCAGACCAGCAGGAACACGAGGAAGCCGACGATGAAGGTCCACGAGCCGCCGAAGCCGGCGACGCGATCGGCCAGCCTGTCTCCAAACGTCGCTTCCGAATCGAACTGCCGGTTGGGGTCTTCGGCCATGGCGAGCTTGCGGGCGGCTTTGGAAAGCACGCGCCGTTCGGCCGCGCCGAAGCGGTCGTCCGGCTTCTGGAACCAGTGTTCGGCTGCGCGCAAGTAGTCCATGGAGTCCTGGTGGCTCACGATCGCCCTCCGCAAGTAAGAAATCGATGCGCAATCATGAACGACTTTTCACGAGCTTGCTCCGCTGCGCTGGGAACATGCTTCGCCATGGTTCGTCCAACAGACAAGGTCACCGACTTCTGGAGTCTCATCATGCAAACTGGCAAGACACGCGCCCTGGCGCTGGCGGCTTTGTGCGGAGGCATGCTGCTGCCGTTCGCCGGACACGGCGCCGAGACACCCGCGGCGGATTCAGCACCGGTTCAGGCGGCCTGGAAGACCCAGGAGATCCGTTACAGCTACACCGGCTTCACCACCGCATATAACTGCGATGCGGCCGAGGATCGCATCAAAGCCATCCTGCGTGCGATGGGCGCCCACGAGCAAACGAAGGTGTCGGCGACCGGTTGTAACTTCAACCGGCCGTCGCGAAACTTCTTTATTACGATCACGACAGCAATGCCGGTGCCCGCAAGCGACGTGCCGGCGAAGTCGCAGGCCGATGCCAGCAAGGATGATTTGCTCAAGCGCCTCGGCGTCCCATCCGCGCAGCTGGAAGGAACATTCCCCGCCGAATGGAAGACGGTCGAGCTGGCTCGCAACCGGCGGCTCAACATTCAACCGGGCGATTGCGAGCTGATGGAAGGCATCAAGAACCAGGTGCTGCCAAAGCTTGCGGTCAAGGTCGTCAGCACTCACGTCCAATGCATCCCGCGCCAGGTCAGCATCCAGCCGCCCGAGATCACCGTCTCGGCGCTGATGCCGATGGCCAAGCCGGACGAGCCGGTCAAGCCGAAGTCATGAGAAAGGTCGGCTCAGCCGACCAGCTGAATCAGCTCCTGCTTTTGCGCTGAGGTCAGCAGCGGGCCGAAGCCGGCTTTGAGATTGTCGCTTTGACGATCGGGCTTGCCGGTCGCGGGAATCACCGCCGTGACTGCCTCATCGCTGAGCGCGAACTTTAGAAACATTTGCGCCCAGGATGTGATGCCGGCTTCGGCGGCCCAGCCGGGCAGGGCTTTGCCTTTGACCTGGTTGAACAGGCGGCCGTCGTTGAAGTTGCGATTCGCGAGCACGGCCACGCCCAGGTCCTTGGCCATCGGGAACAAACGTTTCTCGGCGCCGCGGTTGGTGACCGAATAATTGATCTGCAGGAAGTCGGGCTTGGTCTGCTGCACGACATCGGCGAGCGCGTCGTGCGCGGAATCCAGGTAATGAGTGATGCCGGTGTATTTGACCTTGCCTTGTTCCTTCAATTCGCGCGCGACCTGGATCTGCGTTTTCCAGTCGCCCAGGTTGTGAACCTGGAGCAGCTCGACCTTGTCCGTGCGCAGCGACTTGAGCGTTTTCTGAAACTGCGCCAGGCCCGCTTCCCGGCCGGTGACGCCGGAGAGCTTGGTGGCGATAAATGCTTTCGGCCGCAGTTTGCCTTCGGCGAGCAAGGGCCCGAGCACGTCTTCGGCATTGCTGTAAGTCGGCGCGGTGTCGATGAGCGTCGCGCCGCCGGCGAAGAAGCGCTTCAACACTTCGGCGAGTGCCTCATACTCCTGCCCGCCGGGAGTCACTTCAAAGCTGCCCGACGTGCCCATTCCAATCGCCGGCACGGCTTCGCCGCTGGAAGGAATTTTTCGTTTCAACATGGTGCCTCCATTGGCGTCCGCCGCCTGTGCGAGCGACAGCCACGACGAGCCGAAGGTCGCAGCGAGCACGATCGAGGACTGACCGATAAACTGTCGGCGTGTAGACATTGCACTCTCCTGATCACCGAAGTCGATAACGTTTCATGCCGCAGATTCTGGTTCAAGAGCTGGTGAAAACATACCGCATTTCGGAGCGCGATCCGGGCGTGCTCGGTGCGTTGCGCGGGCTCGTGCGCCGTCGCTATCGAACCGTTTCGGCGCTACAGGGCGTTTCGTTCAGCTTGGAGCGCGGCGAGCTGCTGGGCTTCATCGGGCCGAACGGTGCGGGCAAATCCACGACCATCAAAATTCTCTCGGGCATTCTGCGTCCGGACGCCGGGCGCGTCGAGATCGACGGACTGACGCCGTTCGAGGACCGGATCAAGCACGTGGCGCGCATCGGCGTCGTGTTCGGTCAGCGCACGCAGTTGTGGTGGGATTTGCCGGTCAACGATGGCTTCGATCTGCTGCGAGATATTTATCGCGTCGATCCGGTGCGCTATCGGCGCAGCCGTGACGAGCTCGTCACGCTGCTGCGGCTGGAGCGATTGCTCGATCAGCCCGTGCGTCAGCTGTCGCTGGGTCAGCGCATGCGAGCCGAGCTGGCGGCCGCGCTGTTACATGAGCCGTCAATTTTGTTTCTCGACGAACCGACCATCGGCCTCGATGCGCCGAGCAAGCTGGCGGTGCGCGACTTCGTCAAACGTTTGAATCGCGAGCGCGGTGTCACCGTCCTGCTCACAACTCATGACATGCAGGACATCGAAGCGCTGGCCGAGCGCGTAATTGTGATCGGACATGGCCGGGTGCTGGCGGACAGCACGTTCGCACGGCTGCGCGAGACGGTGCTGAGCGATGCCGACATCGACGAGCCGTCGATCGAACACGTCATCTCGCGCTTTTACGATCTGCACGGCGCCATCGAGGCTTGATCCTATGCATGCGCTGGCACCTTATCGCGCGGCCTTCGCGTCGCGCTTTCTCCTGGTGATGCAGTATCGCAGCGCTGCGGTCGCAGGCTTTGTGACTCAGTGCTGGTGGGGCGGGCTCAAGGCGATGATCCTCGCCGCCTTCTATGGAGCATCGACCGCCGCCGCGCCGATTACCTTGTCGCAAGCGATTACATATATCTGGATGTCGCAGGGGCTGCTGACGCTGCTGCCTTGGATGGGCGATCCGGAAGTGATCGCGGCGGTACGTACGGGAGCGGTGGCGTACGATCGACTGCGCCCCGTCGATGCTTACTCGTTCTGGTTTGTTCGCTCCGCCGGATGGACTGCTGCACGCGTCGTACCGCGAGCAGCGCTGATGTTGTTGTTTGCTGGCGCGATGCTGCCGCTGATCGGCTTGGGTGAGTGGGGTTGGCAGCCGCCGTCTGATCTCACGGCGCTGCTGGGGTTTGCTATATCGACGTCACTGGCACTGCTGTTGTCGACGGCGATGTTGATGCTCATCAACATCGTCACCTTGATGACATTGACGGATCGTGGCGCGATTGCGATGACCGTGCCGCTGGTGATCACGCTCTCGGGGAACTTGCTGCCGCTGGCGCTGTTTCCCGACTGGCTGCACACGGCACTGCTGATACAACCGTTTGCTGGCTTGCTGGATATTCCCATGCGCATTTATATGGGCAAGCTCGCAGGAACCGGGGCGCTGCTGGGGTTCGCGCTGCAATCGGCATGGATCGGCGTTCTGGTGGCGCTGGGCCGATTCGCGATGTCGCGAGCGTTGCGCCGGCTCGAAGTGCAGGGAGGCTGAAGATGTCGGGCCTTCGCCTGTGGTTGCACTTTGCCGCCGTGTCGATCAGGAGCCAGGCGCAATATCCCACGTCGACCCTGCTGCTGGCGGTCGGGCAGTTTTTGACGACCGTGGTCGAGATCATCGCGGTCTGGGCGCTGTTCGATCGTTTCGGCAGCGTGCACGGCTGGACGTTCGCCGAAGTGGCGGTGTTCTATGGCCTCGTGCACGTGATGTTTGCTGTGGCAGGGGCGCTTTCTCACGGCGTGGAGAGCGTCGGCACCGAGTTCCTGCGCACCGGCACGTTCGATCGTTTGTTACTACGGCCGCGGATCGTGCTGTTGCAACTCGTGGGTCACGACTTCAGGCTGAGTCGCTTGGGGCGGCTTGCTCAAGGGCTGCTGGTGTTTTGCATCGGCGCGCACTTCGCTGCGATTGAGTGGTCGCTGACGGACGTGCTGATGATGCTGTGGGCAGTCGCCGGCGGCGTCGCATTGTTCTTCGGCATCGTCGTATTGCAGGGAGCGGTGTCGTTCTGGACGATCGAAAGTTTAGAGATCGCGAACGTACTCACCTATGGCGGAGTGCAAGCCGCGCAGTATCCCTTGAGCTTGTACAACGACTGGCTGCGTGGCGTGCTGACATTCGTCGTGCCGCTGGCTTGCGTTGCCTATTATCCGATCCTGGCGCTGTTGAACCGCGCCGATCCGTTGGGTGCGCCGGCGTGGTTTGGATTCGTTGCACCGTTGGCGGGGTTCATGTTCGCGGCGCTGTCGCTGCTTGCGTGGCGTCTCGGCGTGAGGCATTACACGTCGGTCGGCAGCTGAGCTGCTGCCGACCGACGCAAAAGAGCATCAGTTCTTGAGCCAGCGCGCCAGCCACTGGTGAACTTCGACGAAGTATTGTTTGTTGTTTTCGCCGTTCAGGATCCAGTGATTTTCGTCGGGGAACACCAGCAGGCGGCTTTCCACCTTTTGCCGCTGCAGCACCGACCAATATTCCAGCGTGTTGTTCATCGGCACGCGGAAGTCACGTTCGCCGACCGTGACCAGCACCGGCGTCTTCCACTTCGGCGCATAGCGAATCGGATTCTGCGTGTTCCAGTCTACGCCCTGCTGCCACGGCGGGCCGCCCATGTTTTGCTCGCGTGAGAACGTCACGTCGCTGGTCGCCCACTGGCTTTCGAGATTGATGAGGCCGGCGTGGCTGATCAAACAGCGGTAGCGATCGGTGCTCGCCTGCATCCAGTTGGCGAGATGGCCGCCGTAACTGGCGCCGGCAGCGCATTGCCGAGAGCCGTCGATAAAGGAATAACGCGCGATTGCTTCATCGGCAGCTTGGTTGATCTCCAGCGCCGGGCCTACCAGCGGATCGCCTTGAATGCCTTGTGAGAACGCGGCGCCGAAGCCGGTCGAGCCGGTGTAATTCGTGAGCAGCACGACGTAACCCGGCGCAGCAATCAAATGATAGTTCCAGCGCAGGAAGAACGTGTCTCGCCACATGGCGTGCGGACCGCCGTGCATCAGCACCAGCAACGGATATTTCTTCGCCGGATCGAAGCCGGGCGGGCGCACGATCATGTTGTGGATGTGAGCGCCGCGTTTGCTGTCGAACCAGAAATGTTCCAGCGGCGCCATGTCCAATGCCGCGAGCTTCGCCTTGGTGAAGTTCGTCAGCGCCTGGTGCTGGCCGCGTGACGGATCGATGCGCACGACTTCCGGCGGGCTCACTGCGTTGTCGAAGTTTGCAATCAGCACCAGGTTGCTGGACCGGTCGGCGCCCACCAGGTTCGAGTACACGCCGGCGGACATATTGAATGCGAGCTTCGCTTCGCCGCCGGTGCTCTTGCCGCGATAGATCTTCGCGTTGCCGGCGTCCTCGCTGACCATATAGATGTCGCGGTTGTTGGGTGCGATCACGAAGTTGGCGGGATCGCGTTCGGCCGGCAATGTGATATCGGGGCGCGCTTGCAGCGACGGCCAGTCAAACGCCGCCAGGTGCGTCGGCGCGAACACATGCTTGCCGCGCACTTCCTTGAACGCATACAGACTGCGGCCGTCGGGACTGAAGTGCGGTTCGCTCCAGCTGTCGCCGCCTTTCAGATCCTCCGTGCCTGTAAGCCGCCGCGGCTCGCCGCCGGCGACTGAGATCTGCCACAACTCGGAGTTCGTGTAATCGTAAGCACCGCGATTGGCGTTGCGCGTGGCCGAGAAAATCAGGCTTTGGCCGTCGGGTGACCAGAGCAGGTCGAGATCGCTGCCGCCTTGCGTGCTGCGGCCGTCGAAGCCCGGCTGTTTGCTCAGCTCGGTGCCGGCAAACAGATCGCGCGGATCGTTCTGTCCCAATGTTTGTATGAATGCATGCGGCCGCCGATTCTCCGGCAGCCACGTGTCCCAATTGCGAATCGGGAAGCTCTCGTAAGCGCGCACTTTGTACTTGCGTGCTTTTTCGTCCGCGATGATTCGTTTGCTGTCCTCGTCGTTGCGGCTGTCGATCGGCACGTCGCTGGTGAACGCGATCCTGGTGCCGTCCGGAGAGAACTCCGGCAGTCGCGCGCCAGTGCTCAGCGTCGTCATTCGTTGCGCTTCGCCGCCGCCGGCGATGTCCAGCACATATATCTGGCTGACATCGTCGCCCTCGCGCTTGGCCGAAAACGCGATACGCCGGCTGTCAGCGCTCCAGGTGAGGCCGGACTCCGCTGCACGCGTTTGTGTCAGTCGTCGCGGCGGCGATTTGCCATCAGTTGCAACCAGCCAGACATCGCTGGCCTGCTGATCGGCGTTGTAGGCGGGATCGGTGACGCTGAAGACCGCGTTTTTGCCGTCCGGACTTACTACCGGTGCGGCGACTCTGGGCATCAACCATATATCTTCATGAGTAACGGCGCGGCGTTCGGCCGCTGGCGCACCGATCGCCGCCGACAGGCCCAGGCCGGCGACGATGGCGCGAGAGAAAAATCTGTGCACGAGCACTCCTTCGAATAATGTGTGCGAGCTGGTCCCTGAGATACCGCGCGTGTAGCGCGATGGACACATAACTTCGTATACGAAGTAAGGGGGCTGGGCAACATACTTGGAAACGGGCGCAGTGTCGTGTCATCTTTGCCGGCCATGGATGTGCTGTTCAAGCAACTAAGGAATTTGCAAAAGCTCCTGCGTCGGCGTGGTGCCACGCCGGAGCAGGCCGAGGATCTGGTGCAGGAGGCCGTCCTCCGCCTGCACGTGTATACTCACCAGGGCGGACAGGTGCAGAACCAGGAAGCGTTTCTCACCCGTACCGCACTCAATCTTGCAATCGATGATCACCGTCACTCCCGTAGCGACAGTTACGAGAGCGAGCCGGTGGAAAATCTGGATCTGCCCGATCTCGAACCCGCGCCCGATGAGGTTTTCGCCGCTGAGCAACGTCTGATGAGAATGAGGGAGGCGCTCGAGCGCGCCAACCCTAGAACACGCGACGTTTTCTTCATGCATCGACTTTACGGGTTCAGTCACGCCGAAATCGCCCGCCGTCTGAGCATCAGCGTCAGTGCGGTCGAGAAGCATGTAGCCAGCGCCGTGACGATTCTCGCGATCGACCGGCAGAGAGAATGAGTTCTCCACAAACAACGACTAAAAATCCGATTGCTCCCGAACGCCTGGCCGAAGCCGGCGTTTGGATCGCGCGCTTGCACGGCGGTAACCGTACGCGCGCGGTGGAGAACGGATTGAAGCGCTGGCTGCGGGCAGATCCCGAGAACGCCCGCGCGTTCGAACTCGCCACCGAAGTGTGGGATGACGCAGAAAACCTGCGCCAGTTCCTGCCGCTCAAGCCCAAGTTCCTGCAGCGGCCTCGCTCCAGCATGGCGCCGATCTTCGCCGCCGCGGCGATGGCGACGGTGCTGCTGGTCCTCGGCGCCGTGCTCTGGTTCCAAAACCTCGGCGTGATTGCCACCGAAGTCGGTGAGCAGCGCCAGGTCGTGCTCGAAGACGGCACGCGCATCATTTTGAACACCGATACGCGACTGGTCGTGAACTACAAGGACGATGCGCGACGCGTCGAACTGCGCCGGGGCGAGGCGCTGTTCAATGTCGCCAAGCGGCCCGACTGGCCGTTCATCGTCACCGCGGGCGATCGCCAGGTGCGCGCGCTCGGCACCTCGTTCGTCGTCCGGAAGGAAGATCAGCAACTGGCAGTGATGCTGGTCGAAGGCAAGGTCGTGGTCTCGCCAGTGGCCGAAGATCAACGGAGCGCGGCCGAACCCGCTCTCGCGCAGCAGCCCGCGCAGAGCAATGGTTCGGCCGCGCCGAGTGTAGACGCTCACACCGAGGCGCCCGCGCGCCGCGATGTCTTCACCTTGGCGCCGGGCCAACGTCTCACATTCGGCGCCGGCTCACCCGCGAAACTCGATACGCCGTCGGTCGAGAAGGCGACCGCGTGGCGCCGCGGCCAGGTGATCCTGGATGACACGCCGTTGCGCGCGGCGGCCGAAGAAATGAATCGTTACAACGCCACCAAACTGGTCATCGCCGACGATGTGCAGGGCGATCTGCTGGTGAGTGGTTTATTCCAAGCCGGCGACTCCATCCACTTCGCCAACGCCGTTGCGCATGCCTACAAGCTGAATGTTCAGGAACGCAGCAACGAAATCATCCTTTCCAGTAGTGTTTCCCACTGAGGATTTCTTACCGCTCCAACGTCGATTATCCGGTGTATGTCAGGAAACCTGACAGTAGTCAGGAATATGTAAACCGCAGGGCTGCTTGAAAAGGTTTAGGAGACAACCTTGAACACCAATAATCGTCGGACGTTCAGTACCCCCTCTCGTATCGCTCTCAGCGTTCTGGCCATCCTCGCGTCGGCTGCCGACGCCCAAGCCGTCACCGAATGGGATCTGCCCGGGCAACCGCTCGCCAACACGTTGCGCGACATCGCCGCCCGGACCGAAAGCAACATCATCTTCGACAAGAAGCTGGTGAAAGGTCAGTCGGCGCCGCCGTTGAAAACGCGCGCGACCACCGAAGAGGCTTTGTCGACCGTGCTCCAGGGCACCGGGCTCACCTACCGTCAGCTCGACGACAAGACCGTGACGATTCAACTTGCGAGCACCGACCCGGCGTCGGTGACGAGCTCGAATTATGCGAGCGGAGAGCGTATTCACCTGGCGCAAGCCGAGACGCGTCCGTCTTCGGGGCCTCAGCCATCGCCCGAATCGGGGTTGCCTTCGGTGATGCTGCTGGAAGAGATCGTCGTTACCGGTACGAACATCCGCGGTATCGAAAACAACACGGCACCCGTGACGGTGCTGACGCGCGAGTACATCAATGCGACCGGCTACAGCACGGTCACCAAGCTGCTGGAGTCGTTGCCGCAGAACTTTGCGCTCGCGAACGAGAGCACACAGGTCACAACGCCCGGCGTGTCAGTGACGCGAGAGCAGGGATCGAGCGTCAACCTGCGCGGCATCGGCGAAGGCACGACCCTCGTGCTGTTGAACGGTCGTCGTCTCGCCCCCGGCTATCGCTCGGCGGCGGTCGATATTTCCGCTCTGCCTCTGTCCGCGATCGAGCGCGTTGAAATCCTGCCGGACGGTGCCTCGGCGCTGTACGGTTCCGACGCGGTCGGCGGCGTGGTGAACTTCATTCTGAGAGACGATTTCGAAGGTGCCGAGACGCGCTTGCGCGCGGGCGTGGCGGACGGCGTAAACGAATATCGCGCCAGCCAGGCCGTAGGCAATTCTTGGGATTCGGGCAATGCGCTGCTGTCGCTCGAGTACTACACACGCGATCAATTGAACGCCAAGGACCGCGATTTCGTACCGGTCAACGCGCTGGTCGGTTCCTTGCTCCCCGAGTCCGAAGTTTATTCCGGGATGTTCACCGGCAAACAGGACCTCAGCGGCGCGGTGAGCGTGTTCGCCGACGGCTTGTATTCGAAGCGTAGCAGCCAGAACGTCGGGCGCGTCACCTTTGCGGAGACGTCCGACAACGACACCGACCAGATCGCGGGCACGCTGGGCGTGGATTGGAACGTCGCCGGTGACTGGCAGATCCAGCTGGCCGGCACCTACGCTGAAAACTCCAACGATCAGACGGTCAACGGCAAGACGCTGGTCACGACGCCGCTGCTGACCACCCTGACCAAGATCCAGTTCGACTCGCAATCCGCGGAGCTCAAAGCGGACGGTACGCTGTTCTCGCTCCCCGGCGGCAAAGTCAGCGTTGCGATCGGCGGCGGCTATCGCCAGGAGAACTATCAGGAAACCAACCGTCGTTCCGGCGCGCTCATCTCCAAGCAGGACGTGGACCAGGACATCACCAGCGCGTTCGCTGAAATGTATGTGCCCATCGTCGGCGAGGGCAATGCCATCGCCGGCGTCCAGAGCCTGGAACTGTCGCTCGCCGGACGTTACGACGATTATTCGTCCGCCGGTTCTTCGACCGACCCGCAAGCAGGCTTGATGTGGGAGCCGGTCAAAGGCTTCCGTCTGCGCGCACGCTACGGCACCTCATACAAGGCGCCCAACCTGTTCGACTACAACCTCAGCGGCAACAATGCGCTGGCCGCCGCACTGCCAGTGCCTGGCCAGGGAACTCTGCAAGTGCTGACGGTGCGCGGCACGGCAGTCGATTCTCTGCGTCCGCAGGAAGCGGAGACCGCGTCGTTCGGCCTGGAATTCCGGCCGGAGTCCGTCTCCGGACTGGGCGTCTCGGTGAACTACTATGACATTCGCTACGACAACATCATCGCATCCCCGGGTGCACCCGCGGTCCTGTACAGCGACCCGGTAACCTACGGCGGTCTGCTGACGTTCAATCCTTCGCTGGCGCAGGTGAACGCCGCGATCGCGCTCGGTCAGCTGGGACAAGGCTTCCGCGCCGTGTTGCCCAACGGACAACCGAATCCCGCGTTCAACCCCGCGTCCGTGCAGCTGATCGTGGACGGCCGCCGGCGCAACCTGAGCCTGGTGAGCAGCAGCGGCTTGGACCTTGCGACCGAATATAACTTTGCGGTCGGTCCGGGTCGCATCTTCCTCGGCATCAACGGCACGTATGTGTTGAATCGTGACCAGAAGGTCACGGACAACGGTCGCGAAGTCGATACGGCGGATACGATCTACAACCCGCCGAACTGGCGCGCGCGCGGTCTCGTGAGCTATCAGCAGGGCGGCTTCGCTGCCAACATGTTCGTCAACCATACCGATTCCTATACCGACAATCGGGCCACGACGCTGCCGGCGCAGTCGAAGATCGATGCCTTGACCACGTTGGATCTGCGCTTTGCTTATGACTTCTCGGCGAGCTTCGAAGGCGGATTCTTCTCAGGGTTGAGCGTGGCGCTGAGCGCGCAGAACGTCCTGGACGAAGATCCGCCGCGGGTCGCGTTCCCGTCCGGTGCGCTCGCCGCGTCCACGTACGAACTCGGCTTCGATCCGGTCAACGCTGATCCGCTGGGCCGGATCATCGCGCTGGAGTTCACCAAGAGCTGGTGATTTCGTAACGTTTCCTTCTGGGTAGGGGGCATAGGGGCTTTCCTAGTGAAAGCCCCTCGTTTTTTTCCGAAGCTCGAAAGATCACCAATGCATCTACGCCGCTTGCAAGCCCCGATATGGATGGTCACGGCGACCGTGGCGCTCATCTCTACTGTCGCCACGGCTCAGCCCAAACAGAGCGTGACGATTCCGGAAGTGCCTGCCGCTGCAGCACGGCTCATCACTGCCGACGATTTCGCCAGGCTCCGGCGCATTGAAAAATTGAGCGTATCACCCGACGGCAGTCGCTTCGCAGTGCTGGCGCGACAGGGCGATCCTGCGACCAACGAATACCGACGCGGCTGGTTCATCGGCCGCGTGCAAGAGGGAGCGTTGACCTTTGTTGGCGACGGCGGCGCGGCGCAGTTGGCAAAAGAGGGCCAGGGCGGCAGACCGTTGGGCTCATTGGAACGGCCGGTCGTGCGCTGGTCGCCGGATGGGCGTGCTATCGCGTACACGCGTCTGAGCGACGGCGCGATTCAACTCTGGCGCAGCGGCATCGACGGCCGCTCGCAACAACTGACTCACAACGCAGCGGACGTTCGGCAGTTGGAATGGAGCGATGACAGTCGTTCACTTTATTTCGTCGTGGGCGCGCCGCGTGCCGAGCAGCACGATCGCGAAGTTGCGCGAGAGCGAGCCGGCTATCGATACGACGAAGACCTGGAAGTCTTTACGGATCTCTGGGTGCCGCAGATGCAGTTTCCGTTGCCGTCACCTGCCACGAATGTATGGATGGTGTCGGCTCGCGGCACCGGGGAGCGGCCGGCGAATGATACGGAACGAGCGGCGTATGAACGCGCCAGGGGTCGCACCGATGCGAAGGGACACGGCGATTTCGCCGGAGCGCTCCGCTCGGATAGCGTGATGCAAGCCGTAAACGACAAAGGTGCGCGTGCATGGCTGGCCCGCTCGAAGGATGACCTGTCCTCGTTACGCGTGAACGTTTCACTGTCGGGCTCGGATGCGGACGCAATCGCCTGTGCCGCGGAGGAGTGTTCCGGTCTCATCGAAAAGATCTGGTGGATGGATGACACGCTGCTGCTGTGGCGCCGGGAAGGAATGCGGAAGTCGGCCAGTGGGATCTACGCGTGGACACCGGCCGGCGGCACCGTCACTGCGATCCTGCGAACAGCGGACGATTGGCTGACCCAATGCGATCTCGACGCGCAGCGCCGCCTGCTTTGTTTGCGACAGGCCGCGACGGTGCCGGATCAAGTCGTCAGTATCGATATTCCTGCTGGCGCTGTCCGCGTGCTCGCGGATGTGAATCCAGAGTTTCGTAACATCCGCCTCGGCAAGGTCGAGCGTTTCGAGTGGGACACTCCAACGTTCGCATGGAACGAGCCCGGTCAACCGCTGCATGGCTTGTATGCGAAGCGCGCCAACGGCTTCATCTATTATCCGCCGGACTTCGACAGCACCAAGAAATATCCCGTTTACATCAACCCCTATTCGACCGAGGGCTTCGAGAACGGCACCACTCAGGAAACACCCTCGAATGTGCTGGCCGCGCGCGGAATGGTGGTCCTGAATACCGGTTTTCCCGCCGCATATCTATTTTCAGTCTCGGCCGAGGTCCGCCGGCTCGCGTACTCGCCCGAACTCGATTTTCCACACCTGTCGATGTTCAGCGAATCGACTTTGCGCGCGCTCGATGCCGTCGTGGCGCGCGGCTTCATCGACGAGCGACGCGTCGGTATCGGTGGAGTGAGCACCGGTGCTTTCGTCCCGCTCTTCATCATGCAGCGACATGACCGCTTTGCCGCCGTCTCGATCGCATCCACCACCTGGTCGCAGCTCCAGTATTACATGCCGACTCGCCGCATGAGGCAGAAGGAACAGTCCATCAGCTGGTTCGTGCGGCCCGAGGGTGAGGGATTGAAGTTGTGGCGAGGCATCGATCTCGCCGACAACGTCGACACCATCGAGGCACCGATCCTGATGCAGCTGTCGGAAGCAGAGATGCCGTTGATGACGCGGCTCATTCGCCACATGGACGATGCTGGCAAGCCGTACGATACATATGTGTTCCGTGACGAGACACACATCAAATGGCAGCCCGCGCATCTGGACGCAATCGTGCGGCGTAATCTGGATTGGTTCGACTTCTGGCTGCAGGACCGCGAAGATCCCGATCCAGCGAAAGCGGAACAATACACGCGCTGGCACAAGCTCAAAGAGCTGCAGCGGGCGGATCAGGCCAAACGAACGCAGCGTCAGTGATGTTTCATTGACCGGCGCTGCGTTGTATGGACGCTCGGGCCGGCGCGGTTCCGGCATTACGCCACTGTTGCAGCCAGAACTCCGCCGAGAGATAACTGAGCAACGTCGACGCGCGGACCTGCATGGAAGGATCGTCCAGCGCCAGGCACTGCTCGACTTTGCGGCGATCGAGGTAGCCATCCTTCATCAACGCGCCGTCGAGCAGATGCTCGCGCAATAGTTCCTTGTGTGTGCGCACGACGTGTTGATAGAAAGGCGTCCCGGTCCCCTTGGTCATGCGTTTACGAATTTCCGCTGGCAGCAGATCGCGGAACGCATACCGCGCCAGGCCCCGGCTGGTGCCATTCAGGAGCAGGGTGTAAGTCGGAATGCGCAGCGCCAGTTCCCAGATCGGCTGTGAGTCGAGTGGGTCGATGTCATCGGCAAAGTTGCCGCTGTGGAAGCGGTAATCGTAATAAGGCGCCGCCGCTACGCCAGGCACCGTGAACTGTTTGCCCGGCGGCAGCGACGCGCACGGGGCATACTGCGCCTCCCGGTGCGCTTGCTCCACGCGAGTCATCGCAGCTGTCAGGTCGTCACTGAGCAAGCCCGGTCGGTCGAACGTATATAACGGGGAAACGTAACGTTTGCCGAACAGCCCGTGAGCGACGGTCTTGCGGATCACGGACCATACCGATTCTTTGCTGAGGCGCGCGCTATCGATCACGTGCCGCCAGAGGCTGGGCCGCAGTCCGTGCATGCTGGCATAGTCGATCGCCGGAAACGGCTGCATGACTGCGAAAAACACTGAGTCGCCGCCTTGGCCGGAGAAGAAAGCCTCGGTGCCATAGGTGCGGATCATCTCCATTTTGGCGTCGTCCATTTCGAACGACGTGAAGTACATCTGCGGGCTCAGGCTCAGCGGCAAGTGAGTCAGGCGTTCCCGGTCGAGCGTGGCGACTCGTTTCCTTTCCACCAATGGCACCTGCCAGTGTTGCGCGACCAGGCGTGCGAAGCGCCGTTCGTCCCCCGGACTGATGATGGTTCGGAACTTGCCGAACAGCTCCTTGCTCAGGCCGGGATTGTGAACCAGCGTGTCGTCGGTCTCGAGCTCTGCTGCGATGTTGACGAAGCTCAAGCCCGCTTTGCCGGGTGTCTGCGCGAGACATCCCGCGATGATCGATGAGTCGAGTCCGCCGGACAGCCGATGCGTGATGCTGCCGTAACAGGAAGCCCAGGCATTCACCGTGCTTTGTAACGTCGAGCGCAATGCACGCGCGGCCTCCTCGGGACGCTCCAGATCGGCAGCGCCGGCAATTGCAACGGCATCCCACAGACGCGACCAGGTGCGTGCACCGTCGTGCACGGTCAGACACTGGCCTGCGGGCAGGGGCTCGATGTTTGCTATTCCGGTCCGATCGTTCGTCAGCTGGCGCATGTGCAGCCAGCGCGGCAGAAACTCCGGGTCGACGCGAAACGGCCCGGGCAGGCACTGCATCGCATCCTCGATTTCGGAGAAGAACAGGTCGATGCCGCGATGCTTGGTGTGATAGCACGCCAGCGTGCCGGTCGGATCGCGAAAGATGTGATGCCGGCGCGCAGCTGCATCGTAGACGAAGGCGATATAAGTGCCCCAATACCGCTCGACGACGCGGCGGCCGCCGCTGTCGATGATTTTGTGAGCTTCCTCGGCATCGAATGCGACCGGCCGGGGGATCTGAATGTCACAATGTGCTTCGAAGAGCCGGCCGAAGATGGCGCCGCCGTTGCGTCCCACCGGATAGACCTGGGCCGATGTTTTGCGCGCATCGGTCCGGAACAGCCTGATTCCTGGGGTTTCGTACACTGTGTTCCACGTCGCCGGCGTCGCGTCGGTCAGTGCCGCAGCGGCGCGAACATTCTCCAGGTGCTGTGGATTCCACACGAGCGCGAGATAGCGATACATGGTTGCTCCTTGTCTTCGAGCCCGATCCTTGGGGCGCGCGCGGTGCGAAGAAATCAGATGGCCATGATGGGCGTGTAGTTAGCCGCTTCTTCGACTTCTTCGTTGAGCACGTAATGCCGGTGCTGAACCCAGCAGTGCGCGGCAAACGGTTCCAGCCGGACGCCGAATACCCACGTCGCATAGACATCGTAGCTGGCGAGGAAGTTGAGCAGCGCCAGCGAATCGAACAGGCACAGGTAATTGGCCGGAAAAAAGCCGCGCAGCTTCAGGAATGCAGCTGTCAGTTGCTGCGCCCGTGGCAGGTCGAACGGCGAGTTGACGTGCAAAGCTTTGCGCCTGGCCACGGACATGACAGTGGCTTCGATCTTTCGCCAGCGCAGACTGGCGCGCGCCATGGCGCAAGCCGCGAAAAAATTCATGAATTGACCGACCGACACTGCATGGTCCTGCAGCGTCTCGCGATCGACGAGGTGTTCCACCGCGAGTTCGATTCGCGTCGGTGCCACGAGTTTGCCGGCGTGAGGCTGCGTGATCAGCAGTCCCCCTTGCAGCAGCTCGCTCAAGTCGTCGCTGAAATCACGCGTCGGTTGCGTGTTGCTCGTTGGCGAGGACAGCGCTCGCAGTGCCGCTGCGGCAGGGCCGTTCACAAGCGTGTAGTCGTCCTGTTTGAGATCGAGGAACACACAGGCGTCGCCGCGTTGACAGAAATGAACATGCGAAGGAAGGAAGTAGCCGCTCATGATTTCGTCTCGTCCCGAAGGTCCGCAGAAGGAGGCGCAGCGTCAGTACTAACGTGCGCCTCCCGAAGGCTCATTCCAGAACGTGAGTTGCCGGAATGGCGGACAGGCCGCTATTAGCCCAGGAACTCCGAGATGCCAGGGACTTCATCGAACGGGGCCATCTTGGCGGCCTGGGTGGCTTCGGAAACTTTGCCGAGCTTGATCATGTTCCTACTCCTTTTGGGTTGGGTTGCCATCAGTCCGATGGCGTGGCGAGGTTGGTCGTCGCTGAACAGGACCTCAAGCGCAGTTGCCTCGGTGAATCACCCTCACGCCGTGTTCAACAGCCCGAGACAACCTGCATTGCGTGCTACGAAACGTGCGCCCGCGCGCTGCGTATCGTCGAGCCGATGGGAACATATATCCAAACGCCTCCAGCGCTTTGAGCGCGCTACTGTCGTCCGAGTCAACTGTCACCTCGGGAAGGTCGAGTCGGCTGTTCGCGGCAGCCACGAACGCCGCCCGGCGCCGGTCGGCAAATCGCGATGCAATGAGTGACAGAGTTGGATTGTTTGAATTCGCGACAGCGCATCTGTCGTTCTGACAGCGTTGCGTGGAATTGTTATCGTGCCCGCCAATCGCGACGGGGAAGTCACAAACACGCAAGGAGCGCGGGCGATGTCAGCCGAATTGGACGGGCGAGAATATATCGACGACGATGTCGTCGCGCAGTTGCCCCCGGCGCTCCGCAATTGGCTGGTGCTGGAGCGATTTCATCTCCACAAAGCGCATCAGTTCCAGAATGTGGCCCGCGATCCAGGCTTCGATACACGATATTTCCCGCAGCATTGCCGGGCTTTTCTGCTGCCTTGCTACTGGGTGCCGAGAAAACATCTCTACGTGCATGAAACGAACGAGAGCGCCGAACACTGGCATTTCAAGACCGATGCCGGCCCGGAGCGCATCTTGTTTCCAGTGCATCCCTCCGCTCATGAGCAGTTCCGGGCTTTCCTGAGAGCTGTGGATGCGAGCAACGCGACGGAGCATGGCGTGCGTTTTTGGGCAATCCCGACGTCGAGCACGCGCACGCTGTTGGTCTGGCCGGAGGGGGCGGGACAACGAGCGGTGTTCGTCAAGACTTCTTTGCACTCGCCGATTTTCGGCGATCGTCGGGTCACGCGAACCCAGGTCGCGCGTGCCATCGGCAATTGCAAACTAGTTCGACAGCCGGATGCGCAGCTGCCGGCCGAGTTGCGCGTCATTCCGGAAATTCTTGGATTCAGCGCACGACCGGCGCCGGGCACCGGTGCGCTCGTGCGGCTCGTGCCGGCGGAGCTCATGGAGGGCACCGTGCGAGCTGTGCCGTTGTTCTCACTACTCGGCGGCGAAGACCAAGGTCGTGTGCCGCTGCTGCTCGAACTGCTCGAGCGAACCGAGACGCCACCCGTAAGGTACGTCGACGAGTTGTTGTGCGCGACGTTTGCACCTCTGTGGGTGAGGTTGGCTCTCGAGCACGGATTGATTCTGGAGTCGCACGGACAGGATCTGTTGTTGAGCCTGTCGCAACAGGGAATGCCGATGGGAGCGTTCTACTATCGGGATCTCGAAGGACTGCAGGTGGATTGGGAGCTGCGGCGACAGCGAATCGGCTCCATCCCGGCGCTGCCGAATGCCTGGGCCTGGCACGCAACCCATGCGAGCTGGGGGTTCCGGTACACGGATTTCGTCTGGCACAAGTGGCGCATCAGCCTGTTCGGTTTCCTTCGACTCGTTCTAAGCGAGATCGAGGCGTCGCTGCGGGACTGGCACGATCGCGGGCTGGTGCGAGGGCCGAAATGTCGGGAAGGCGAGCTCACGATGCTGTTTTCCTCGCATGTATTCGCCGCGGTCGAACGATGCTGCAATGTTTCCTTGGGCGCGCCTTATGACATTCTGCCGGCCCTGAACCGCTTCATTCTGGCCTTGTTTCGCGTGCGCAGGGCGGTTCTGCAATCCACTGCCGCAGGCGTACCGAATAAAAACAAATAACATATGAGCCTGCCTGCACGGCTCACTGCGTAGCTATTACCCACTGTCGAAAGGCTGCGCTCCCGCCCGAGGCGTGTTGAGGATTTCGCGGGCCTGCACCGTCGAACAATAGAGACGTGGGAGTACAAGGCCAGCTGAATGAGCACGATGGCATACGGGTTTCAACCCACTCATGACACCGCATTACGCCTGGATCCCAACATCCTGGCGAATCTCACCTCGGTGCGGGACGAGCTGCATCGACGCGCCAACGCCGGCTTGCTGCCAGGCCAGGGCTCGTTCGACGATTTGTTCGCCGACGTGTTCGGCGGCCAGGTGCCGCGGCTGGAGCAGATTCGGATCCTGTTTTTTGCCGCCCCGCTGGTGCGGCGGATCGTGTTGGAGGTCTCCGATCCCAATCGCTGCGTGGGCGCCACCGAGATTACTTTTGGTGAAGTAAAGTCGTGGCTGTGGTGGTTGGACGTAATGGATCCGCTGTGCGCCCGGATGATCGACCTGCGCTATTTCGCCAATCTCAGCATCAAGGAGATCGGGCTGTTGCTGCATCTGCCGCCGGCGGCGGTCCTGCGCGAGCTGCGCTTTGCCCGCTCCTGGCTACGGATTCGCATCCCGCAGGGCGAGCGGCTGGACTGACATAACCTGTTCCGCTAACGCAAGCTCTTGCGAGCCGTCGCGACCACCGCCTGAGTGAGTCGATCCAGCAGCGGCACCTGCAAACGGGTGTGCTGCCAATACAACGGCACCACAATCGTCTTCCCCGGCACCAGTTCCACCAGCGAGCCATCGCGCAGCTGGCTGCCAACCATCTGCACCGGATTCATGGCCCAGGCGATGCCCGCGACGCAGGCGTCCATGAACGCTTGGGTCGAAGGCAGCCAATGTTTCGGCGTGTCGACCGTGCGGCGACAGACTCGGCGCACCCACTCGGCCTGCAATTGATCCTTGCGGTTGAAGGTCAGGCACGGTGCCGAAGCCAGCGTGGCCGCGTTCACTCCAGCTGCGAAATGACGTTCGATGTAAGCGGGGCTCGCGACTGCGACGTAACGCAAGCGTCCGAGCGGCACACTGTCACAACCTTGCACCGGACGTGAGCTCGACGTGACTGCGGCCAGCACTTCACCGGAGCGCAGCCATTCGATCGTGTGCTCCTGATCGTCGATGGAGATGTCGAGGAGCGCGCGGTCGTTGTTCGAGAACGCGGCCAACGCACCGATGAACCAGCTGCCGAGCGAATCGGCGTTGACGGCGATTCGCAATGTCACATGCGGCGTTCCCGCTTCGCTCCTGCGCAGCTTCGGCAGCGACTTTTTCAGGTCGTGCTCCAGCATGCTGACTTGCTCGGCGTGTCGACACAGCAGCAGCCCGGATTCGGTCGCGCGACACGGCTGGCCGCGCACGATGAGCACGCTGCCCAATCTTTCCTCCAGCTGCTTCACGCGCTGAGAGATTGCCGAAGGTGTCACATTCAACACGCGAGCGGCGCGCTCGAAGCTGCCTTCGTGCACGACGGCGGCCACGGCGGCGAGAGATGCATAGTCGAACATGATTAGAGCTTCTTAACCAACTCAAGAGAGTTTAACTGGACTCAGGCACGCGGAGGGCCGGAGACTCGCGCGGATGCAGTGGTCAGCTTTCATTACCGGGCTCGCGTTGTCGGCGTCTTTGATCATCGCGATCGGGGCGCAGAACGCGTTCGTGTTGCGCCAGGGTCTGCGGCGTGAGCATGTGCTCGCGATTGTCGTTTTCTGCGCGGCGGCGGACTTTGTGTTGATCACTGTCGGCGTGTCCGGTGTTGCCGCGGTTCTCGGCGACTCGCGCTTGTTTACGAATCTGCTGACTGCCGGTGGCGCAATGTTCCTGTCCTGGTATGGGGTGCAGGCGTTTCGGAATGCTTTCCGGCCTCGCGGTCTGCTCACGGGCGAAGAGGGTGGGCAACGCTCGCTGCGTTCGATTCTCACGCAGGCGGCCGGATTTACGTTCCTGAATCCCCACGTCTATCTGGATACGATCCTGCTGCTGGGATCGATCGGTGCCCGCCAGCCGTCCGATGCGCGAATCTGGTTCATCGGCGGGGCGGCG
>CAMLEO010000061.1 GCA_946478975.1 uncultured Steroidobacter sp. | reverse complement strand
CCCATCTCGATCAGTTCTGCACCCGACGGCCTGGCTGCGTCGACGATGAGGGTGGTGGCGGGCGCGCCGATGGTTTCGATCATTTCCACTTCGACATCGAAGTCGAAGTCGTGAGCGTAGGCCTTGGCGTTCGCCAGCGTTTTCCGGCCGGCTTCGCGCTCGCCCTCAATCACTTTTTCGTAGTACACCGACGGCGCGAGCGTGTAGTCGCCCAGCAGCTCGTTGACGATGTGCACCAGCTTGACCTTGGCCTTGAGCGCCTTGGCGAGCTCGATCGCTTCCTTCAATCCCCGCATCGACGTGGCGCTGCCGTCGACGGGCACCAGAATTTTCGTGTACATGATCGCTCCTCAATTGCACCGGTGACTTGAACCCCGCGGGCTTGATTGCAAGCAGATCGCAGCTGACGCGATCGATCACCCGCTCCGCCGTGCCGCCAATGAAAGGACGCTGCGGCAGGCTTCGAGAAACCACGCCCATGATGAGGATGTCCGCACCCTCGCGGCGCGCTGTCGAAGCAATGACTTCGTCCGGCGGCCCTTCCCTGACCTGGCAGTAGTTCGGAATGAGCTTGAACTTCGCACCCAGGTCGTTCACCGCCTGCTCGGCACGAGCAAACGCCGCCGGCCCGAGGGCACGAAAACTTCGATCTTCGTAATATGCGTGGATCAATGTGACGCCGGCATCGAACGTCCGCGCCAGCAGGCCGGCGGCGAGCATCAATCGATCGTCGAGGCGCGCCGGCTTGTCATGCGCATGAAACGGATCGACCGCCACCAGCACACCCGGACGTTGCGGCAACTCGCCCGATCTCACAAACCAGACCGGGCAAGGACACAGCCGCATCACTTCCCAATCGGTATTGCTCAACAGCAGCCGGGCCAGGCGGCCGCGCCGATGGCTGCCGGACATCAGCAGATCCGGCTTGGTTTTCAGCACCTGGCGAACGATGGCCTCATGCGCCGGATAGTCCCAAACCACGATGCACTCGGCATGCAGTTCGGGCGAATGCGAGACCATCGCTTCCATGCGCTCGCGCCGCTGGCGCACGGCTGCGGCGATGATCTGCCGCTGCGAGGTCGCAGGAACATCCGAGATCGGCTGCGGCAGCATGAATGAGTTGAACAACACCAGCCGGGCGCCGCTCGCCAATGCCACGACTGCAGCCTTTTCCAACGCAATCTGCTCGCGTGCAAACGGGTCGTCGATGACGACCATGATGCACTTCCATTGTTCCTTAGCGGCTTTCATGGGACTGCGTCCTCTCATCGGCCGGCTGCGCTCGCTGCAGCAGCCAGACGTAATCCGCCAGCCGGCCGATGATCACGCGGGTGCTGCGCTCGGCCTCGGGGTTGCCGATCTCCAGGTGACTGAAGTCCTCGCCCCACACCGGCATGGTGCGCGTGCCGTGAGCGCCAACGATGTAACGACCGTCGATGATTCGAGCGATGCGATCGCGGGGATATTCGCCGCCTGCCCGCCTCGCAATCAGCGTCAGGTCCGGCACTTCGACTTTGAATGAAGACGCCACCGGCCCGTTGCCGCGGCCTTCGGGGCCGTGGCAGCTGGCACAGAAGCGGACGTACAGATCCTTTCCGGACATGGCGACGTAATCGGCCGCCTGCGCCGTGCAGGTCAGCAGCAGCAACGCCAGCAGTGTTGTGACTTTTCCGCGGTTCATGATCATTCCACCTGGATGGAGCGCAGGTAATCGACCAGCCTCGCGATCAACGCGTCCACTCGCGCACGCTCGGCGGGGTCGTTGGTTGCTGTGCTGTTATAAAATTGCCAGCCCCACACCGGCATATCTCGCGCCCCGTGCGCGGGCCGATCGAACCGGCCGTCGATGGTGCGCCTGACATCTTCGGCGGGAAACTCGCCGCCGTCGCGATGGGCGATGCGAGTGAGATCGGGCACGCCGGTCTTCACCAGCGGCGCCACCGGACCGTCGCCCTTGCCGGCGACGCCGTGACAGCTGGCACAGAACGACTCGTACATCTCCATGCCGGACATTTGCGATACGGTTTTCTGTTGCGGCTGAACGGTGGAACAGGCCGCGACCAGGATCAGCGGGCCCAGGACTGCGAGAAGTTTCATGCGATGCTCCCTATGCGCTTCGATACAGACTGGCATTCACCGTCCATGCCGGGTGCCGTGACTGTTCCTTGTTTCATACGTAGTTCACCGGAACTCGCTGCTAAGGAACGTCGCGTAGCGGCTATCGGTAAGGCTCGAATGCACCTCCACCGGCGGCGGGCATACTTACCCTACGAAATAACAACCGGAGTGCGCATGGTGCGCGTTGCAGTACTGACGAGTGGCGGTGACGCACCGGGCATGAACGCGGCGACGCGGGCCATCGTCCGCACCGGCGTGCTGCATGGGTTGCAGATGTTTGGTGTTCGACGCGGCTATGCCGGCCTGATCGCCGGCGAGTTTCTGCACCTGGGCCCGCGCGAGGTCGGCGGCATCGTTCATCAAGGCGGCACGATGCTGGAAACCAGCCGCTGCGAGGAATTCATGACCGAATCCGGCCAGCGTGCCGCCGTCCAGCAGCTGCACGATCACGATATCTCACATCTCATCGTCATCGGCGGCAACGGCTCGCAGACGGGCAGTCATGCTTTGGCCCGCTACGGCGTGCGCGTGATCGGAGTGGCGTCGACGATCGACAACGATCTGTGCGGCACCGACATTACTATTGGTGCGTCGACGGCGTTGGATACGGCGCTCGACGCCATCGACCGGCTCAGAATCACCGCCGCCTCGCACGAGCGTGCGTTCCTGGTCGAGGTCATGGGCCGTCACTGCGGCTACCTGGCTCTCTCCGCCGCGATTGCCGGCGGCGCCGAAGCCGTCGTGCTTCCGGAAATAGACACCACGCCTCAACAACTGGCGGAGCAGCTGCGCGCCTCGCGCGAGCGCGGTAAGAAACATGCGATCGTCGTCGTTGCCGAAGGCGCCAAGTACAACGCCGATGTGCTGGTCGAATATTTCGACCGCCATGTCGCTCAAGTGGGTATGCAGCTGCGCATGACGCGGCTCGGGCACGTGCAACGCGGCGGCGCGCCCAACGCGTTCGACCGAATTCTCGCCAGCCGCCTGGGCAGCCATGCCGTCGAATTGATCGGGCACGGTGCGCACGACTGCCTGGTCGGCATCCGTGGCAACGAGATCGTGGCCACACCGCTCAACGAAGTCATCGGCGCCTGCAAGCCGCTCGATCCGCGCCTGCTGGCAATGGCTCAGGACCTGGCGCGTTAGCAAATATTCAGGAGTATCGATATGAAGCTGAAAGATCTTTGCGTGCTGGACGTGGCCAGCTGCAAGCGGGAAACGACCATTGCCGATGCCGCCCGGCTGATGCGCCAGTGTCACACCGGCGACCTGATCGTCATCGACGACATCGATGGCAGCCGCGAGCCGGTGGGCATCGTTACGGATCGTGACATCGTCGTGCAGGTCATCGCACAGGGCCGGGATCCCAACCGGATCGTGGTATCAGATGTCATGGCCGCCCCGCTCGTGGTTGCCGGCACTTCCGAAGAAGTCGATGTCGCGATCGAACGCATGCGTGCGCACGGCGTGCGACGCCTGCCCGTCATCAACGATGCGGGCGAGATCGCAGGCATACTGACCCTGGACGATTTCCAGCGTCACTTCGCCGAGCAGGCCGCGACCCTGGCTGGGGTTGTTACTAAAGAGCAGGCTCGCGAGAGTCGCGGGAAGCGCTGAGCTGCGCATATTGTTCCGCGATATCCAGGTACGCACACGCTCGGTCGCCCCACGGCGCAAGGCCTGCGACGGCCGGGTCGTTCAGATGCCACGCCATGATTTTCGCTCGCACCACGGCGCGTCGGCTGCGATAGAAATCCAGCACGCGGCCGCTGAATGAGTCGCCGGACCGGTCGCAATAAGCTTGGACGATTTGCCGGCCGGCGTTCTCGTCACCGGCGAGTTTGCATTCGAGCAGCAGGAACGCGAGCTCCTCGGCAATATCCAACCGACGCAGCTCCTGCGAAAACTCCAGCGCATCGATGATGCACGGTGGATCGCACAGGCAAATGTGTTCCGGCCGCAGATCGCCGTGCGCATCGACGATTCGCCCGCTCTGCGCCCGCTGTCCGAGCTCTTCGCTCGCCTGCTCCAGCGCGCGAGTCATCGCGTCGACCGCGGCGTGAACTCGCGACCTCGGCAGTTTCAATTCAGGCGCCAGCAGCGCACGCTCGTCTTCGTCGATCTTCTGCCGCATCAGTGCGATGTATTCGTGCGGCTGCTGCTCGAAGCGCGTCTGCTTGCGATAGAAGTCCGCCAGCGCGACGCCCACTGCCTTCAACGCCTCGACGGAAACCGTTCCCGCGGCAATCGCGCGATCCAGCATCAGATGCGACGGCAGGCGTTTCATGCAAACCAGCCACTCGACGGGCTCGCCCTCGCCGCCCACTCGCAACTGTCCATCTTTGCGCAGCACGAGCGGCGCGACCGCGAGATAGATATTCGGCGCCAGACGGCGATTGAGCCTGAGCTCTTCTTCGCAGTTGAGCTTTCGCGCCACCAGCGAGTGCAGGTCCATCAGCGGCTGCACCACCGGCTTCTTCATTTTGAAGGCATAGTCGCCTTTCAGAATCAGCCACGCGAAGTGCGTTTCGATCGCTTCGATGCGATCGTCGCCGCCGAACGTCGGATCGGGTGCCAGCAACGCCCGAACTTTGTCCTCGGAGGTGACTTCCTGGGCAACGCCAGGAACGATCGTTGACGCCGAGACATTCACGGAAAGCGGCTCCCTGACGGCCAGTTCCAAATCAGCCTAGCGCCGCCTCGCCGGCAAAGAATAAGGAACGTCGCTTAACCCGTCTCGGGAACACTCGGGTCGGCGCACGCCGCCGCACCGTCACTGTCGCTCAGACGTGAAGTCGCGCTCGCCGATTTCATACCACATGGCGTTCAGCACTCCGAACACGAGCGCAAGACCCAACCCCAGGATCCAGGTGAAATACCACATCGAATGCTCCTAATAGAACCCCGTTCCTCGTCGCACGTGATCGAGCGTCACTTCACCGCGCAAGGTGCGGAACACCCACGCGGTATAGATGAGCACGACAGGCAGGAATACGACGACCGCCGCCAGCATGATTCCAAGCGTCTTGGCGCTGCTGGAAGCATCCCAGATCGTCAGGCCATGGTTGGGCTGCGTGGCCGACGGCATTAGAAAAGGAAACAACGCGATGCCGGCGGTCAAAATGACAGCCGCTTGAGTAACTGCGCTGGTGATGAAGGCCCACCCGAAGCTCCCTCGTCTCAGCAGACGTTCCGTCAGAGAAGGGGCCACCAGCGCGAGCGCCGGCACGATCCACAACACGGCATGCACACGGTAGTTTGTGAGCCATCCGCCGCGGACCACTGCAACACTCTTGGCCAAAGGATTCGATGGGCCGCCCGTGTTCAGCGGCGACACGATCCGCTGACCCTCGATGCCCAGGCCGAGCCAGATTCCAGCCACGATCAGCGCGAGAATCAAAACGACTGCCGCGGCTCTGCCGACGACTGCAGCACGAGGCGCCAGCGAGCGATCGATCTTCAGTGCCGCGTAGGTGGCTCCATGCATGACCAGCATCGACAGGCTGATCACGCCGCTCAGCAATGCAAACGGATGCAGCAGGTTGAAGAAGCCCGCCGTGTACACCGGCCGCAGCAACTCATCGAAATGAAACGGCACGCCGAGCAGCAGATTGCCGAAAGCAACTCCGAACAGCAGCGCCGGCACGGCGCCAGCGACGAACAGCGCCCAATCCCAAACATTGCGCCAGCGCGCATCGTGCAACTTGTCACGAAAGGAAAAGCCCACCGGCCGCAGGATCAGCGCCAGCAGCACCAGGAACAGCGCCAGATACAGCCCGGAGAACGAAGCGGCATAGAGCAAAGGCCACGCAGCGAACGCGGCACCACCGCCGAGGATGAACCAGACCTGGTTACCCTCCCACACCGGCTCCACTGCTTCCAGCAGCACGCGCCGCTCCTCGTCGGTGCGGCCCACGAACCGGAAGATCGCTCCAACGCCGAGATCGAAGCCATCCGTCACCGCGAACCCGATCAGCAGCGCGCCGAGGATCGCCCACCAGATCAGCCGCAATGTTTCATAGTCGAACATGACTAAACCTCACGCGGGAGCGGCCAATACCCCAGCCCATCCGGCCCTCGTCGCACCACTCGCAGCATCAGATAAACATCGACAGCGGCCAGCACGGTGTAGAAAACAACGAAGCCGAGCAGTGACGTCCAAACGTTCGACGCCGACGTGGCGGAGACACCGAGGAAGGTTGGCAGCATGCCGTCGATCGCCCACGGCTGCCGGCCATACTCGGCGACGATCCAGCCCAGCTCGGCTGCGATCCACGGCAGCGGCAGACTGTAGAACGCGAGCCGCAAGAACCAGCGATTGCGATCGAAGCGATGACGGGACGCCAGGTAGAAGCCAGCCGCAAACATGAAAATAAAAAAGAATCCCAGTGCCACCATCAACCGGAAGCTCCAGAACAGCACCGGCACGTTCGGCACCGTCGACCACGCCGCGCGTTCGATTTGCTCGGCGGTCGCTTTCGCCGGATCGTTGGTATAACGAAGCAACAGCAATCCATAGCCGAGGTCGGCGCGATGTTTGTCGAACGTCGCCCGGGCGTCGGCATCGTTTGAATTCGCTCGCAGCCTCTGCAAGGCTGCATGAGCCTGCATGCCATTGCTCACGCGCAGCTTCGCATGCTCCACCAGTTCGTTGATGCCGGCGACTTCGCCATCGATGGAACGGGTGGCGATCAAGCCGAGCAGCCACGGAATCTTCACTTCGGCGTGCGTGCGTCGCTCCTGCACGTCCGGCACACCGAAAATTGTGAAACCCGCGGGCGCAGGTTCCGTGTGCCACGCCGCTTCGATAGCGGCGATCTTCATCTTCTGGTTTTCGCTCGCGACGTAACCCGACTCATCGCCCAGCACCACGACTGAAAGCGAGCACGCCAGCCCGAAGCTCGCCGCGACGGCCAGCGAGCGACGCGCGATCTCGACATTTCTTCCTCGCAGCAGATACCACGCGCTCACCGCCAGAACGAACACCGAGCCGACCACATAACCCGCGGCCACCGTGTGCACGAACTTGGCCTGCGCGACCGGATTGAAAAACACCGCGCCGAACGAGGTGAGCTCCATGCGCATGGTTTCATAATTGAACTCGCCGCCAACCGGGTTTTGCATCCAGGCGTTGGCGATCAGGATCCACAATGCCGACAGTCTGGAGCCGAGCGCGACCAGCGAGGTGACGACCAGGTGCCCGACCTTGGACAGCCGGTTCCAGCCGAAGAAAAACAGGCCGATGAAGGTGGATTCGAGAAAAAACGCCATCAGGCCTTCGATGGCCAGCGGCGCACCGAAGATGTCGCCGACGTAATGCGAGTAATAGGCCCAGTTGGTGCCGAACTGGAATTCCATGGTGATGCCGGTGGCCACGCCCATGGCAAAGTTGATCCCGAACAGCACGCCCCAGAACTGCGTCATCTGTTTCCAGATGACTCTACCGGTCATGACATAGGTGGCCTCCATGATCACCAGGATCATCGACAGGCCCAAGGTCAGCGGCACGAACAGAAAGTGATACATCGCCGTCAGGGCGAACTGCAGGCGCGACAGGTTGACGACATCCAGATCGATCATGCGTCCGCCCTCTCAGCCGGTCTTGCGACCCCAGTTTGCCCTACGCCCGGGCACGATAGAACCAGCGCTTGGTCCCCTCCGCCGCCGCGACGTATGCAACAGTGATCGCGACCAGCATCAGCATCAGCGTTGCCGGCAATGGCACGAAATCCAGCACCGCGACGAAGGGAAGATAGGGAATGAGCAGCGTGATGACAATGAGTATGAGCGTCGACGCGAGCAGCAGCGTTCCGGGTCGGCTGCGGAAAAACGGCCGCCGCGTGCGTACGACCAGCGCAATCACCAGTTCGGTGAGCAGCGATTCGATGAACCAGCCGGTGCGGAATTCGGCCACCGAGGCATGAAAGATCCACAGCAACGACGCAAACGTGAGCAGATCGAACACCGAGCTCAGCAAGCCGAACTCGACCATGTAACGGCCGATGAAACGCATGTCCCAGCGGCGCGGCCGCTCGATGAGCTCCGGATCCACCGCGTCGTCCGCCATGCCGACGGCCGGGACGTCCGATAGAAAGTTGTTGAGCAGAATCTGCCCGGCCGTCAGCGGCAGGAACGGCAGAAACAATGAGGCCGCCGCCATGCTCACCATGTTGCCTAGGTTGGCGCTGGTGGTGGTCAGAATGTATTTCAGCGTGTTCGCGAACGTCCTGCGACCTTCTTCGATGCCGCGGCGGATCACGTCCAGGTTGCGTTCGAGCAGCACGAAATCCGCAGCTTCCCGCGCCACGTCCACTGCGTGCTCGACCGAAAGACTCGTGTCCGCCGCATGCATCGCCGGCGCATCGTTGACGCCGTCACCGAGGAATCCGACGACGCGTCCCATCTTCTTCAACGCCAGGATGATCCGCTCTTTCTGATTCGGATCGACTTCGACAAACAAATCGGTGCGCTCGGCCTCGCGCCAGAGCGCTTCATCGCGAAACTGATCGAGCTGAGCACCGGTAAGCACGCGCTCGTGCTTCAGTCCCACCAGCTTCGCGATGTGCTCGGCAACCAGCTTCGCGTCACCCGTGATGAGCTTGACGGAGACGCCGAGTTGTTCGAGATCCTTGATTGCTTCCGCCGCGCCCTCTTTCGGCCGATCCAGGAACGTCAGGAAGCCGGCGAACGCGAGCTCGCGTTCATCCTCGCGGCTGTACTTCGTTTGTGCTGGCAGGTTACGGGTCGCCACCGCCAGCACTCGAATCCCGCGCTCGCTCCATTCCGCGTACTGGCGTTCCAGGTCGGCGCTGGCTCTCTCATCGAGCGGCGCACCGTCGGCCAGCGAGGTGCACACCTCCAGCAGATGATGGAACGCGCCCTTGCCGATGAGCAGTGCCCCGCCGTCGCGCTCGACGACGATGCTGACCCGCTTGCGCACGAAGTCGAATGGGATCTCCGCCAGCTTGTGCAGCTTGGAAACATCCGGCGAGTGCGTGGCGAGGATCGCATCGTCGAGGGGGCTTGCGAAGCCCGTTTCCAGCGCCGCGTTGATCGCACCGAGCTCGATCACAGCATCGGACTTCACGCCCCGAGCGTCATATCCAGCTTCCAGACTGACGACGCCTTCGGTCAACGTGCCGGTCTTGTCGGTGCACAGCACGTCCATGCTGCCGAGGTTTTCGATCGCGTTCAGACGGCGGACGAGCACACCCTGTCGCGCGAGCATCTGCGCGCCACGAGCAAGGTTCACGCTCAAGATCGCCGGCAGCAGTTCGGGACTCAGCCCCACCGCCAGGGCGACGGCGAACAGCAATGTTTCCACCACCGGCCGCCCGTCGAGCATATGCGCGGCGAATACGATGAGCACCATGACCAGCATGGCGCTGGTGAGCAAATATCCGAAACGCAGCACCCCGCGATCGAATTCCGTCTGTTCGGGCCGCAATTCCAGGCGTTGCGCGATCGTCCCGAACTGCGTGCCTGCGCCAGTGGCCACCGCCACGCATCGAAGGCTGCCGCTGCGAACATTGGTGCCGAGATAAACACAATTGGAACGTTTCGCGAGCGGTGCCTCCGCCGTCAACAAGCCCGCGCATTTCTCGACTGGAAAGCTCTCGCCGGTAAGAACCGCTTCGCTTACGAAACAATCCTCGGCAGCAAGCACACGTGCATCCGCTGGCACCAGGCTGCCGGCGGATAGCAGGACGATATCTCCGGGAACGATCTCTTCGAGCCAGACGAGGCGCTCTTCGCCATCGCGCAGAACTTTGGTGCGCGCCTTGATGCGTTCCCGCAAGGCCGCGGCCGCTGCATGTGCCGTGTACTCCCGTCGCGACGTGATCAACGCGCTCGCGGCCAGAATCGCCAGCACGATGATTGCATCGGTGATATCACCCGTGGCGGCAGCGACAATGGCCGCGAACAGCAACAGGAGCAGCAGCGGATTCTTGAACTGTCGCAGCAGGATATCCAGGTGCGACAGCGTCCGGTCCTGGCGGAGCTCGTTTCTTCCGAACCTTCGCAGCCGTTCGGCTGCTTGCTCCGAGGTGAGCCCGCGAGTGCTGCTGTCGAGCTGCTCCAGGACCTGCTCCGGCGGGAGCGCCCAGTAAGCAGGGATGGTCTCGCGCACCGGGCTTCTGGTTTTCATTCCATCGCAGCATGCACCGTCCACCGGACGGCGCACTCGGGAGATCTACTCGGCAGTTACGTGAACCAGGCACGACCCTCGGCCCTCTCACCCATCGCGAGTTTAAGTGACAACCACAGTTCGACGGTGCCATTCCCTGAATGGGGCGGCCGTGCGGGCGGACTAAGCTGCCGCTTAGTTTTTCAACCGCGGAGAACCCGATGAAACATCCCATCCTGATCGCCCTGGCGGCGAACACCGTGCTGCTCGGAACTGTGACGTTCGCCGACGGCGATGCCAAGCCGCCCATGCACATGCATAAATCCGATATGGATCATCGCAGCGACAAAGACGTCGCAGTCGAATATAAAGACGAGGCGACTCAGCTGCGTGAGAAAGCCGAATCGCATCGTAAGCTCGCACAGCTCTACCGCGGCCGTACGCCGGTCAAAGGCACTGCGAACTACGCGAACGTGGTCGAACACTGCGAGCAGCTTGCGAAATATTACGAGCAGGCCGCGAAAGAAGCCGAAGGCGTCGCGGCCGAGCTCGCGAAGTAACCCAACGCTTTCAGGGTCGCGGCTACGCGACCCTTTGCGCCGATCGTGCCGCACTCATGATGCTGTCCGCGAACGTTGCGAGCTTCTTTTCGTAGGTCGCGGCATCGCTGAGCTCGTGAGCGTTGAAGCCTGCTGACGCAACCGATCTGATCCCTGCCTCCGCTTCGAGCGACGGCAGGACCTTCCGCACATCCGTGTCGCCGGAAGTCACAAAGAACGCCACGTCGTGAATTCGGCCGCGGACTTCTTTGAGATAAGCACGCACCGCGGGCGTCATCTGCCACGTCCACACCGGCGTTCCAATCACTGTAATCGCGTACTGCGCCGGATCCTGTTGAAGCGCGCCTATGTGTGCCGGCGCTCTGCGCCATGCATCGAAAGCTGCAGTGAAATGTCCGAGAACGCTGGTGCCGTGACCTTTATCCTGGATGCTCTCCAGGTCCGCTCCCAATCGAGCGGCGAGATCTGTCGCCACACGCGCGGTATTGCCCGTGAGCGAGTAGTAAGCGATCAACAATGACTTCGACGCGTCCATGGTTCACCTCGTTATAACGCGCAATCCACGGGCGGTTAAGCTAGAAAGCAGTCTCTGCTCGCACCAACAACACCGGCACCGGTGCGGATCGCACCACGAGTTCCGCGTCGCTGCCGAGCGCAAGGCGGCGCAGCCCGCGACGGCCGTGCGTGCCCATCACGATCAAATCGGCTTGCGACTGCCTGGCCTGCTCGACGATGAAATCCGCCGCGCTGGCGCCGATACATTCGAGCAGCACGGTCTTCGGCTCGAGCGCCTGTTCGCGCACCACGCGCTCCGCTTTGGCAAGGATCTTTCTTCCCTCCTCGCGCAGCGCATCGGCAACTTTGTCGACATACAGCGCCGGTGTTTCCATCCCGGTCAGGATCAGCTCGTTGACGACGTGCACCAGCTGCAGCTGCGACCCTTGGCTCTTGGCGATCTTGACCGCCTCGTTCAAGCCCAGCATCGAAGCCTGGCTGCCGTCGACCGGCACCAGGATTTTTTTGTACATGCTGATTCCCTCCCTCACCAACAATACGGGTACGGGCGCCTGTCGCAGCACCAGTTCGGCGTCGCTGCCCATGACCAGTCGTTTCAGTCCGCGGCGTCCATGCGTTCCAAGCACGATCAAATCCGCGTGCCACGCCTTGGCCTGCTCGACGATCTCATCCGCAGCGTGCGCGCCAATCTTCTCTACCAATTTCTGCTCGAACGAAATGCCGGCGGTGCGGGCCGCCAGGGCAGCGTGTTCGAGAATCTTCCAACCCGACGCGCGAAACTCATTCGCCAGCGCCTGGTAATAAGCCGTGGAGGCAATCTCGGATTCCAGCACCAGCGCATTCAGGACATGCAGCAGTAACAAACGTGCGCCGCCGGCTCTGGCCAGCCGGATGCCTTCGGCCAGTCCCTTCAGCGAGGTTTCGCTGCCATCCACTGCGACCAGAATTTTGCCGTACATAGCTCAGACCACCTCGGTTTCGGGTTCATCCATGGGAGCTTTCACCAGCTCGATCGCAAGCTCGCGTTTGCAACGGAGCGAGTTCGCCACCAGGCAGCTCTCCTCCGCCTTGGTCAACGCACGTTCGCAAAGCACCGTCGATGTTCCGGGCGCGACAGTGAGCATCGCTCGTGTAATGACCTGTGTGAGGCGGCTCGCTCGGCAATGTCGGCAGACCTGCCGAGCTCAGAGTCACGCTGCCCTCGGCACTCCTGGCGGCAGCGACGGAATAAACATGAGGCAGGGGTTGCATCATGACATTCTCAAGCGGCAAAAAATTCCGGCGCGCGGCCCGCCAGGTTCAGGAATGCCGGGCGGTTTTGATTGCTCGAACGCGGCGCGCTCGCCTGCGACTTGATCCGGCCGACCGTCTCGATCACGCGGCGTGGCGTTCCCAGATCGCTCCAGCCGCAGGCAGGAACTCGCAGCACGCGCAGTCCAGCGGTCGAGCGCTGCAGAATGTCACGTGAGAAATCGACGCTCGGCGAACGCGCGTACAGATCGGCGAGTCTCGCCGGCTGCGCCGAAACAGGAACAGATGTCACGATGTGACGCATCTCGCCGACCAGATCCGGACAGGTCCGCTCGAATCGACGCAACAGGCTTTGCCCGTGGGCCGCAAAGATGAACGAGTTCCACACGGCGCCGCGGGCAATCAACGCACGCGCCGTACTCACATCCGGCTTCTCGACGAAATCCCGCACCTCGCTCACATCGGTCGGCCCCTCCGACACGATGTAACCGAGCTCGGGATCGGCTTCCTCGGCGCACATGCCGAGCAACAGGATGCCGTTGCGAGTGAGGGATATTTCTCTCATCGCGTCGCGCAGGCTGTCCGCCAGCACGGCCTCGTTGCTCACATAGTGATCCGAAGGCAGCACCAGCAAGCTCGCTTCCGGATCTCGATGCAGGATGCGCAACAACGGCAGCAGAATGCCTTGCGCCGTGCCGCGATTGCTCGGCTGGCTGAACAGATTGCGTTCGGGAATGCCCAGATCCAGGCCCTGCCACCAGCGGCGATGATGCTCGGACACCACAACCGCGGTCCGCTCGGGTGATGTCACCAGGCTCGCGCGATCAGCCGCATCGTGCAGCAACGAGCCGCTATGGCCCAATGAACAGAACTGCTTGGGAACAGCGATGCCCGATGCCAGTCGCGTAAGTGCCTGCAGCCGCGTCCCCTCGCCGCCCGCCAGTATCAACGCCCAGTTGTGGCCGGCGTCCCAGTGTGTATCCCAGCGCTGTTGTGACATTGATCGTCCCCTGTCGGTACTGGAGACGGAGCCTGTCATCTCCGGCGACAGGAAACAGCTCGGAACGGTCCTGGGACATTACGTAGTACACCGGAATGGCTGCGTGAGTTCGCTGCTGGCTGCGCCGCAGGCCGCGGCTCAGAGTATCGGCCCCAGGCAACGACCTGCGAGGTAAGACCATGGATATCAAGGGCGTGCTCGCATGGGTGCTGTTGCTCCCGGTGCTCGCACCGGCCGCGCACGCCGAATCGACCGACGTGAGGATCGTCACCAAGATCCGGCTCACCGACTGCTGCATCGAATACCAGGGACTGATCACGTCAGAAGCGAATCAAGGAGTATTCGATCTGTACCAGGAGGCGTCGCCGAAACCCACTGCCCTCGTGATCGAAAGCTACGGCGGCGGTGCTGCTGCGGCCATGCAGCTCGGCAACTGGATGATCGACAACGAGCTGGATGTGCAAATCGACACCTATTGTTACTCCAGCTGCGCCAACTACGTGTTTCTTGCCGGACGCAACAAGCGGCTCACCCCGCACGCTTCGCTGATGTGGCACGGCGGCGTCACGCAGCCGATCGACCGGCCCGAGCTCGAACATCTGCTCGACGACATGCTCGGAACGCTGGAACGAGACGCACGCGACGCCGTGCTCGCCGAGCATCCGCGAGAACGTTTAATCCAGGAGCTGGAGGCCTCGCGACTGGAGTTGATCAAGCGCGAAACAGCGTTCTTCGCCCGCACCGGCGTCGACGCGCGAATCACCGTGCTCGGCCATTTGTTCGAACAGGAGCTGCTGGCGAACGATCACGACTATGCGGGCTGGGACCTGTCGCTGACGGACCTGGGCAAGCTCGGCGTGCATGGGATTCAAGTGATCGGTGACGAGACCTGGACGCCGTGGCCGGCGCGAGACAATCTGTTCGTCTACCGCATTCAGCTCGACCGCCTGCCGGGTTTCGAACCGCGGCCTACCAATGCAGACCATGAATGACTCGCGCGAAGGCGATCGCCTCGTCGCTTGGCGGCGTTTCCACGGTTGTGCCCAACGCCGCCGCTGAATCAGGAAACATTCGGAACGCAGCACTATTGATGGTGTCGGCAATTCTGGGTGCGAACAGCTCCAGCATTCTCGCGAACGTTCCCAAACGGCTCGCCACGCGGGGCGCTTGATGGACGATGGCGTCCACCACCAGCTCTGCTGCTTGCTCCGGCGATAACGCGGGCAGCTTGGTGTACGCAGTGGTCGGCGCAATCATGCGTGTTCGAACCAACGGCATATTGATCACGCTGAATCGCACGCCGCGATCCCGATACTCCGAGGCCGCACACCGCGCGAATGTTTCGATGGCGGCTTTGGAGGCCGCGTAAGCAGAGAATCTGGGCGCGTTGCTCAGAACGCCGATGGACGAGATCACGACCACCTGCCCGCTGCCTCGCGCCTCCATTCCCGGCAGCAACGCGAGCGTCAGGCGCACGGCCGCGAAGTAGTTCAGCTTCATCAAGCGCTCGAAATCGTGCAGGCGCTGGCAGGACGCCGCGATCGAACGTCGAATCGAATGGCCGGCGTTATTGATCAGAATATCCACGCCGCAGTGATCGGCGGTCAGCCGTTGAATGAACGCATCGCACGCAGCGTCGTCGGTGATGTCACAAACGTAGGTGTGAGCCGCGTGTCCGCGCTTGCGAATCTCCGCTTGAGTTTCGGCCAGCCGCTGGGCATCCCTAGCCACGATGATGATTTTCGCGCCCGCATCCGCCAGCCGGAGCGCAGTCGCTCTGCCGATGCCCGAACTGCCGCCGGTGATCAGCACTCGTTTGTTCGCCACCCGGGTTGCTAGGCTGCGGTCGAGCGTGAGATCGGGGTCGAGGTGACGTTCCCAGTAGTCCCAGATTCGCCAGCCGTATTCTTCGAGCCGCGGCAGAGTGACTCCACTGCCCTGTAGCAGCGTACGCGTGCGTCGGTTGTCGAACAGCGTCGGCATGTTGATGAACGTGAGCACGCTGCGTGGCAGCTGCAGGTCGTCGAGCACCTGGTTCACGATCGCCCGCACCGGCTCGTAACTCTCGATCACCGAGGACAAGTCGAATGGCAGAGTGCGCAGCAACTCGGTGTCGACACGCAATCCCATCGACGGTGCGTGCCCGGCGCGTGCGAACAGATTCAACACTTCGCCGGCATGACGCGGCTGCGGATCGGTGAGATGAAAGCAACGAAAATCCTGATCCGGCAGCTGCGACAGATGCGCCAGCGCCCCGGCCACGTAATCCACCGGCACCAGGTTGACGTAGCCGCCTTCCAACCCGATCGTCGGCAGCCAGGCCGGCACGTGACGCCGCAGGATCTGCAGCGCCTTGAAGAAATAATACGGACCGTCGACTTTGGTGATGTGCCCGGTGCGCGAGTCGCCGATCACCATGCCCGGCCGATAAATGCGCCACGGCACGTGGTTCTGCTGTCGCACCAGTGCCTCGGAATCGTGCTTGGTGCGAAAGTAAGGATGTTCGAGATGACACGCCTCTTCGAACATATCTTCAGTGAACATGCCGTCATATAGGCCGGCGGACGCAATCGAGCTGACATGATGGAAATGGCCCGTGCTCATCGCCCGAGCGAATTCGAGTGCGTGGCGCGTGCCGTCGACGTTGGCGCGCAGTAATTCCTCGCTGTCCGCGTCGATATCGTAGAGCGCACCGAGATGAAAGAAATGATCGATGGGCGCGCCGATCCGGGCCCGGTCGCCGGCTGAGACGCCCAGCTCCGGTTCCCGCAAATCGCCGTCGATCGCGATCACTCGCTCAGCCGCAGGCCCCCACCACTGCCGCAGCTCGTCCAACTTTTGCGAGGCGGATTTGCGGGCCAGCACATAGATGGGCCCCGGCACGCGCGACAACAGCTCCCGGACCAGGTAACGGCCGATAAAACCTGTGGCGCCGGTGACGAAACAAGCCATGCGAGCAGGCTAAGAGCGCCGCAGCCATTCAAACATCGGGAGTAGCCCGTAACCGCTCAGGGGCACACGCGGTTTACAGCGCAGGCGCGTTGGCAGTTCCATGCGCTCATCAAGGAGCCGCATGTAATGTCTGGCGAATCGATCAGCCCGGTGGATCTGGCATGGCTGCGCATGGACCGCCCGACCAATCCAATGGTGATCGTGGCTGTTTTGATTCTGGCCGGGCCGCTGTCGCATGCGCGGCTGAAACGAGTGCTGGCACAGCGGTTGTTGAAGTTCGAACGTTTCCTGGACCGGCCGGTGACCGACGCGCTCGGCGGCGGCCACTGGCAGCGCGATAAACATTTCAAGCTCGATGCCCATCTGCGCCGCCTGAAGCTGCCGCCGCGAGCGGGCGAGGCTCAGTTGCAAGCTGCTGCCAGCAAGCTCGCCAGCACGCCGCTCGACCCGGCGCGACCGCTGTGGCAATTCCATGTGGTCGAACATTTCGGCACAGGCAGCGCCATCATCGGGCGCGTGCATCACTGCTACGCCGATGGCGTTGCGCTGATGCGCGTGATGCTGTCTCTAACCAGTACTGACCGGGACGATTCACCTGCCCCGTTGCCGCCGAGCGAGCATACGAGCAATCTCGTGCAGTTCGCACTTGAAACAACTGCCCAGGTTGTGAGTACGTCTTTGCAAAGCCTCGCTCATCCGACACAGGCCGCTGCGATGGTCGAACGGGCGGCCGATGCGACGCGCGAGCTCGCGAAGATCGCGTTGTTGCCACAGGACCCGACGACGGCCTTGAAAGGGCCCTTGAGCCAGCATAAACAAGTGTCGTGGGCGGAGCCGTTGTCTTTCGCAGAAGTAAGAACCGTCGCGCATGCGCTGGGTGTTTCCATCAACGACGTGCTGCTCGCGACCGTGGCCGGTGCGCTCGGCTCGTATCTGGAAGCTCGAGGCACCGCGATCGACTCGATGACGCTCAAAGCGCTCGTGCCGGTGAACCTGCGTCCGCCGGATGAAGCGCCGCGGCTCGGCAATGAATTCGGCCTGGTATTCGCCAGCCTGCCGGTCGGTGAGCGTCATCCACTCGCCCGCCTGTACGCCGTGCATCGCGATATGGAAGCGCTGAAACATTCCTCGCAGGCCCTGGTCGCGTTCTGGCTGCTGACCGCCATGGGGTTGTTACCTGGCGTGGTCGAGCAGCAGGCGATCGAATTGTTCACAACCAAAGCGAGCGCGGTGATCTCGAACGTTCCCGGCCCGCCCGAACCGCTCTATGTCGCCGGCGTGCGCATCGAGCGGCAGTTTTTCTGGGTGCCGCAGGCCGGCAGCATCGGCGTCGGCGTGAGCCTGCTGACATACAACGGGCTCGTCCATTTCGGCGTGATCGCCGATCGCCAGCTGATTCCGCATCCCGAACACATCACCGCTCGGTTCGTCGGCGAGTTCGAACATCTGTTGTTACAAGCGCTCGCCGGAATTCCGGCAGCCGCAAAGCTCGCTGCAGCGACCAGTCCGTAAGCACCCGTGGGATTTCGCTATACCTTCGATCCCGGCAGCGCTCGCACACTCGCTTTGGATCATATTCTCCGGAGGATCAAGTATGGCTACTCGAAAAAAGAGCAAGGGCAAGCGCGCGTCCACTCAAGCGGCGGGTGCGCTCGCGAGCGTGATCGACACGGGACAACAGATCTGGCTGGCCGGCCTCGGTGCCGTCGCACGGGCTCAGCAGGAAGGCCCGAAGCTGTTTCAAACACTGGTCGCAGAAGGCAGCGAGTTCCAGGAGCGGCAGCGCGAGAACGTGCAGGAGCGCACCGCCGATGCGTGGAAGCAACTGCGTGCGCAGTTCGATGAGCGCACCGCTGGCGTGCGTGGCAAGGCGACAGAAACCATCGACAACCTCGAAGGCATTCTGCAAGCACGCGTGCTCAAAGCGTTACAACAGCTCGGTGTGCCGACTTCGAACGAGATCGATGCATTGTCGCGCAAGGTCAAAGAGCTGAACCGCTCGGTGCAGGCCCTTACGCAAGCCAAGTCGAGCGGCAACGCCGGGCGCAAGGGATCGACGCCAGCGGCGCCTACCAACCAGGAAGGCGCTGCGGTCTGAGCGGCGCCCATGCTGCAGGTCGAACCCGCCGCCAGAAAGCGACGCACGCGCCGGCGCATCGCTTTGGCACTGGCTGGCGGCGGGCCGTTGGGAGCGTTCTATCAACTCGGCTGCCTGCATGCGCTGGCCGACTGCACCGACGGCCTGGATCTCACGCAACTGCATGCATATATCGGCGTGAGCTCCGGCGCCATCATCAGCGCCGGGCTGGCCAACGGCATCGATACGGCGCAGATGGTGCGGCTGTTCTTTCTGGACAATGGTTCGGAGGAATATCCGCTTTCGCCCGGCATGCTCATGCGTCCGGCGTTCGACGAATACTGTCGGCGTGCGCTGCGCGTGCCATCGCTGCTGGCGCGCGTCGTTAGAAATATTTCCAAAGATCCGTTCGGTCAAAACTGGGCCTCGATCTCGAGCCCGCTCACCGAAGCGATTCCCACGGGCGTGTTCGACAATCGCCCGTTCGAGGAGTATCTGCGCGGCTTGCTCAGCGGTCCGGGACGCAGCAATGATTTTCGCCGACTGCGCCCGCTGCTGCGGATCATCGCCACCGATCTGAACAGCGGCGAGGAAGTGCGCTTCGGCGAGCCCGGCCTGGATCGGGTGCCGATCTCCGAAGCCATCCGGGCCAGCACTGCACTTCCTGGTCTGTACACGCCAGTCCGCATCGGCGGCCGCACACTCGTGGATGGCGCATTGCTGCGTACGGCGCATGCATCGCTCGCGCTCGAAAGCGGCGCGGATCTGTTGATCACCGTGAACCCGCTGGTGACATTCTCCGGCTCGCGCACGCATCATCATCCTCGTTACAACGACCTGGCCGACGGCGGTTTCATCACCGTCATGAATCAAACATTCCGGGCGCTGATCCAGTCGCGCATGCAGATTGGCATGGCTGCGTACCGCCTGCGCTTTCCGCACAGCGACCGATTGTTGTTTCAGCCGGACCGCGACGACGAGATCATGTTCTTCACCAATGTGTTCCGCTATTCGGCGCGCTACCGCCTGGCGAGCCATGCGTATCAGCGCACTCGCGAGGACCTGTTGACGCACGCCGACTCGCTGGCGGGTGTATTGGAACGGCACGGCGTTTCTCTGCGCCTGGAACGTTTGCGAGATCCGCAGCGCACGCTGGCTCCGAGCGACGCCACTCACTTCCGCACCGCGCCCACGGCCGATTTGAATTTTGCGCTCGATCGCCTGTCGCACTGGATCGCCGCTCAATAACTCCGCTTCCAGTTCCCCTGAGCGTCTACGCGAGGGTCACGAGCGCGCCGCGCCGGCGTTTCGACCTATCTTTAGCCACAGTCGATCGCAGCTTAAGGGGAGCTCGCGATGAACAAGCCATGGCTCAAACATTATCCGCCGGGCGCAGCCACTGAGATCGCGCTCGATCCGCAAGCCACGCTGGTCGACATGTTTCAATCCGTGTGCACGCGCTACGCGGCGCGGCCGGCATTTCACAACTGGGGAACGACGCTCACGTACTCCGAGCTGGAACAGCGCTCGCGGGCGTTCGCGGCCTGGCTCATGGCGCAGGGATTCAAGAAGGGTGAGCGCCTCGCGTTGATGCTGCCGAACATCCTGCAGTATCCGGTCGCAATGTTCGGCGCTCTGCGTGCGGGACTGGTGGTCGTCAATACCAATCCGCTCTACACACCGCGCGAGTTGGAACATCAGCTGCGCGACTCGGGTGCGACAGGCATTCTGGTGCTGGCGAATTTTGCGCACGTCGTCGAGCGCGTGCTGCCGAATACCAAGGTTCGCACGGTCATCACCACCGACCTCGGCGACCTGCTGCGATTTCCCAAGAGCATCGCCGTCAGCTGGGCCGCGAGGCACCTGAAAAAACTGGTGCCGGAATACGATCTTCCGGAAGCCGTACCGTTTCGCCAGGCGCTGGACGCCGGTGCACGAATGAGGTTCACGCCGCCATCGATCTCGGCGAACGACCTGGCGTTCCTGCAATACACAGGCGGCACGACCGGCGTTGCCAAGGGCGCGATGCTCTCGCATCACAACTTGATGGCGAACCTGGAGCAGGTCTCGACGCTGTGGCGGCCGTATATCGTCGATGGCGCCGAGGTCATCATCACACCGCTGCCGCTCTATCACGTGTTCTGCTTGACGTGCAATTGCCTGTGCTTCTTCAAGCACGGTGGATTGAACGTGCTGATCACCAACCCGCGCGACATTCCAGCATTCGTCGCCGAGCTCGCACGTTGGCCGTTCACCATCATCACCGGCGTCAACACCTTGTACAACGCACTGCTGCAGCACCCCCGCTTCGCGCAGGTGAATTTCTCCAAGCTCAAGCTGGCGGTCGCGGGCGGCATGGCGCTGCATCCGGAAGTCGCCGGGCGCTGGCACAAAGTCACCGGCAACACGCTCATCGAAGGCTACGGCCTCACCGAGGCGTCGCCGGTTGTTTCCTGTAATCTGCCCGAAGCGTCGCGCCTCGGCAGCGTCGGTGTGCCGGTGCCCTCGACCGAAATCTCCATCCGCGACGACGGCCGCGAGCTCGATGTCGGAGAAGCCGGCGAATTGTATGTACGTGGCCCGCAAGTCATGCGCGGCTATTGGAACATGCCGTCCGAAACTGCCCTGACCCTCGATGAGCAGGGCTGGCTGCGCACCGGCGACATCGCGAAGCTGGACGAAGAGGGCTTCGTTCGCATCGTCGACCGCAAGAAAGACATGATCATCGTCTCGGGCTTCAAAGTATTCCCGAACGAAATCGAAGCGGTGCTGACCATGCACGAAGCCATCATCGAAGCCGGCTGCATCGGCGTGCCGGACGACCGCTCCGGCCAGGCCGTGAAAGCATTCGTCGTCACCAGCACCACTGTGAGCACCGAGCAGATCATCGCGTTCTGTCGCGAGCGGCTCACGCCGTACAAGGTGCCGAAGTACGTCGAGTTCCGCCCCACCCTGCCGAAGACCAACATCGGCAAGATTCTGCGCCGGGCGCTGCTCGACGACGCAGGCAAGGAATCTCATGGCGCAACCGGCACAGCGGATCATTGAGTCGATTTCGCAGCAACGGGCCCGCATCGATCGCGACCCCGAGCGACGCGAGCGCCTGCGGGCTTTGCAACGATTCCAGGTCGAACGATTGCGCGCGACTTACGCCGACTGTGCCTCGCAGCCCAGATATCGGGCCGCGCTCGACTTCTTCGTCGACGATCTTTACGGCCCGCACGATCACAGCCAGCGCGACCGAGACCTGCGCAAAGTACTCGATCAATGGGCGCGGCTGTTGCCCGCACGAGCATTAGATGCTGTCGGCGGTGCTTTAGAACTGGAGCTGCTGTCGGAAGCACTCGATGTCGACATGGTCGAAGCGTTGCAGGGGGCGGAGCCTGGCTTCGAGACCTATCCCGCCGCTTATCGCCGTGCCGGCCGTTACAACGATCGACGCCGGCAGATCGATCTCATTCTTGCCGCGGGCCACGACCTTGCCTCGCTCATCGACATTCCGGCGCTGGGTACGGCGCTGCGCATCGCTCGCGTTCCCGCCCGGCTGCTCGGCGTCACGGACCTGCAACAGTTTCTCGAACGCGGTTACCGCGCATTCAAACAAATGCAGGGCGCCGAAGCACTGCTGAAGATCATCGAGCAGCGCGAGACCGACATCATGCATCGACTCATCGCCGGGGTCGCCAATCCCTTTCGCCTGCCGTGAGAGCCCTAATGTCCTCAGCGCTCAACAGCTACGATTTCATCATCATCGGCGCCGGCTCCGCCGGTTGCGTGCTGGCGCGGCGGCTCTCGCAGGATTCGTATCGTCGCGTACTGCTGCTCGAAGCCGGCGGACGCGATTCGAGCCCCTTCATCCATATGCCGGCGGGACTTGCGCAGCTGGTCCACAACCGTCGCATCAACTGGAACTATCACACCGAGCCCGAGCCGCAGCTCGACAACCGCAGGCTGTATTGGCCTCGTGGCAAAGTCCTCGGCGGCTGCAGCTCGATCAACGCGATGTGTTACATCCGTGGCCAGCCCGAAGATTACGACGACTGGCTGCGCGACGGCGCGGTCGGCTGGGGCTACGACGACGTGCTGCCGTACTTTCGCAAAGCCGAGCACCAGCAACACGGCGCGTCCATGTATCACGGCGACAGCGGCCCGCTCTGGGTCGAAGACCTGCGTTTCCGTAATCCCCTCACCGATACATTTGTATCGGCTGCAGTGGCCAGCGGCTTGCCGCGCAACGATGACTTCAACGGCGAGCGACAGGAAGGCGCCGGCTACTATCAAGTCACACAGCAGGCCGGCAGGCGCTGCAGCGCTGTGTCTTATCTAAACGGCGCACGCCAACGAGCGAATCTCTCCGTTGCAACGAATGCGCTGGTCGAACGCGTGCTGATCGAGCACGGCCGTGCGATCGGTGTGAGCTATCGCGTCGGTTCCAGAACTCACACCGCCTACTGCGACGGCGAAGTGCTGTTGAGCGCCGGGGCGGTCAACTCGCCGCAAGTGTTGATGTTGTCCGGCATCGGCCCGGCGGATCATCTGCGCAGTCACGAAATTCCGGTGATCGTCGATCAACCCGCAGTGGGCGAAAACCTTCAGGATCATCTGGACGTGTGCACGTTATATAAAAGCACGCGGCCGATCACCTACGACTTCAATCCGCTGCAAGAGTTGAAAGTCCTGTTGCAGTACTGGCTGCAACGTCGCGGTGCCGGCGTATCGAATATCGCCGAGGCAGGTGCGTTCGCCTGCAGCTCTCATGCGGTGCCTGGCCGGCCGGACATCCAGATGCACTTCGTGCCGGCCCAGCTCGACGATCATGGACGCAATCGTCTGCCCGGCCACGGCTTCACGCTGCATGCCTGTCATCTTCAACCGCGCAGCCGCGGCCGCATTCGCTTGCGCTCCAATCGGGCCGAGGATGCGCCGCTGATCTTCGCCAATTACCTGCAAGATGCTCATGACATGGAAGTGCTGCTGGAAGCCGTGCGCCTGTCGCGGGAGATACTGCGCTCATCTGCGTTCGACGAGTTTCGCGGCGAAGAAATATTCCCTGGCACGAGCGACGACAGCGATGGCGCACTGACGAGCTTCATTCGACGCAAGGCGGAAACGGTTTATCACCCGGTCGGAACGTGTCGCATGGGCTCGGGCAAAACCGCCGTCGTCGACGATACGCTGCGCGTCCGGGGAGTTGCCGGCCTGCGGGTGGTGGACGCTTCGGTCATGCCCAAGATCGTCAGCGGCAATACCAATGCGCCCACGATCATGATCGCCGAGAAGGCGGCGACTCTGATCAAATCTCATGCGTGAGGCTCAGCCGTGAGTGTGCAATCCACGACGTTCGATGCTGTGCCATGCCTCTTCGGGCGTTTCCGCAAACTCGAACAGCTCGCAATGGTCGGCAGAGATCATGCCCTCGTCCACCAGAGCCTCGAAGTTGACGATCTTTTGCCAGTAGGCACGATCGAACAGCACCACCGGCAGTGCCGATGCCTTGCGCGTTTGTAACAACGTCAGCACCTCGAACAACTCATCGAGCGTGCCGAAGCCGCCCGGAAAAATCGCCAGCGCGTTGGCGCGCATCACCAGGTGCATCTTACGCATGGCGAAGTAATGAAACTGAAACGTCAGCTCCGGCGTGGTGTACGGGTTGGGCCGCTGCTCCGTCGGCAGGCTGATGTTGAAACCGATGGACGGTGCGCCCGCGTCGTGTGCGCCTCGATTCGCCGCCTCCATCAGCCCCGGCCCGCCGCCGGTTGCAATCACATTGTCACGTGCGCAGCCGCCGTCTTTCAGCGCCCCGCCTCGCAACGAGGCAATTCGCCCGAACTCGCGCGCAGCTTCGTACCAGCGGCGTTGCTGCTGCCGAAGCGTCATTTCTTTTCCTGTAGCGCCTGGCAGATGATCAAGTGCTTCCGGCGCTGGCACGCGTGCGCTGCCAAATACGATGATGGTCGATCGAATCCGCCAGTCGCGCAGTATCAAATCCGCTTTCGCGTACTCGAGCGCGAACCGCACGGCACGCACCTCGTCGCGCAATAAAAACTGCGGATCCTCGATCGGCAGCAGATAACTGCTGGAGCGGGTCTGCGGGCTCTCGCTGGCGATTTGCGTGGCGACGATTTGCGTGGACATCCACACCTCTCTTTGCGCCACGTTGCCGGCACGCGCTGGCGCCGGCACCTCGGGACTTCCAGCGGGACGCACGCGTTTGCCGCAAACACCCTGGTTTCTCGGGATGTTCCACGTGCAAGCACGGATATTCGCGGAGGGCGGCCGGGCGCTGAGGCGCGTAAATGGAACGACATCCTTCGGAAGCGCGACCCATGAACCCCTTCATCAACCGCACTGAGGCGGGCCGGACGCTCGCGGCATTGTTAGCAGCTTATTTCGAACGCAGCGACGCCATCGTGTTGGGACTGCCGCGAGGCGGCGTGCCGGTCGCGTTCGAGGTTGCAGCGTCACTGCACTTGCCGTTGGATGTGATGGTGGTTCGCAAGCTGCGGGCTCCCGGCCAACCCGAGTTCGCGATGGGTGCAATCGCGTCCGGCGGCATATCCATCTTCAACGAGGAGACCGCCCCGCTCTGCGATCCGCTGCGTCTGCGTGCTGAGTTACATCACCAGAGCCAGGAGCTCGCGCGCCGAGAAAGTCTCTATCGCAACGGTCGCCTGCCATTGGAGATCAAACGCCGCACCGTCATTCTCGTCGACGACGGCTCAGCCACCGGCGCATCAATGCGCGCCGCGATTAGAGCCACTCGAAAGCTCGGCGCAGCTCGTGTGGTTGCTGCAGTTCCCGTCGCATCCTCCGACGCCCTGCGCCTCATGCGCGCCGAAGCAGATGAAGTCGCGTGCGCGATGGAACCGCAGTTGTTTCTATCCGTCGGCCAGTGGTACGACGACTTCGACCAGGTCGACGACAGCGAAGTCACATCCCTGATCGCCCAGTCTCGCGGCCGCAGCTCACATCGTCCGCGTGAGCATGTCGACGTAGGTGGCCAACGCGTTGGTCTGCGTGCGCAGTGAGACGTACTCGCCGGGCATGGGCTCGTGAGAATTGAGAACGTCCGGGGTTCGTTTGCGCCGAAAGCAGATCCGCTCCGATTCTGCGTCGGGCATCTCCAGCTCGACGTAACGCGCACAGTTCGACAGCCCGAAGTCGCCATTGCGCACGGCCGCCACTCTGGCGGTCACGTGCTGCACTTCGCCGCCCCAGCGCGGTGCCAGCATGGCGCAGATGTCTAGCGCGATGAGGACGGTGACGAGGATCAGGAACGCCGCCTTGGCGGCACCGACGAGCATCCAGTAATTCGGATACTTCACACGGAGCCGAAATCCGTCGGCATTCGGCGAGTCCGTAGCACGGTACAAAAACCAACAATCGGCCAGCAAAGCCAAGGGTGCGTACACAAGAATCGCTGCCACCTTGCAGGCAGTGCCAATCTCCAGGGTACGCGAGCTGTCCAATCCAAAGCCGGCTTTGAGCACGATAAACAGCAGCAGGACACATGCTGTGGTCAGCTGTAACAGAATCGAGCTCCTTGGGATGCGGGGCTGGCAGCGACGGCCCACTACTTTACACGATCTGCTATTGCAACCAGAACTTGCAGCCGCTGTTACGAAGAAACTCCGACGCGCCTGTGCCTTGTAACATCGCCAGCGTCGTTAGGGCGCCGGCTTGGGTGCAGGTGTCGGCGGCGACGGTGACTGAGCTCGGCGCATCGGCGATGGGCCAGCCGGTGCGGGCATCGAGAATGTGGGAGTAGCGGCGGCCGTCCTTCAATACAAAACGTCGCGAGTCACCGCTGGTGGCGAGCGCGCCCCGGCGCAACTTCACGATCTCGCGAGCGACACCTGATTGATCGTGACGTTCGACGCCGACCGACCATTCCCGAGTGCTGTCGCGAGGGGCGCGAACGGCGATGTCGCCGCCGAAGTTCACCAGACAACTCACATCGGGCGCGATCGATCCCGCCAGCATGGCGGCCGAGTCGACAGCGTATTCTTTGCCGATGCCGCCGAAGTCGATCTGCATGCCAGGCTGCAGCGTCAGATGCGGACGCCGCCACAACACTTTGTGCCAGCCAACGAGCGGCAGCAGCGCATCGATCTGAGATTGCGAAGGAACGACACTGCCGCCATCAAACGTCCAAGCCCGACGCAGCACGCCGGAGGTGATATCGAAGCGGCCTTCCGAAAATTTCGTGAGCGTGTCCGCAAAGTCCAGCAGCTGAGCCGTTTCGTCATCGACCGCGATCGCCTTGCCGGCGGCGGTGTTGATCTCGTGCACCACGCTGTCGATGCGATAGCGGCTGAACTTCTGCTCGACTCGCCACGCGACGCCGGCAATCGAACGGACCAACGTCTGTGCCAGCTCCGGCGAGTGCGAGTCGATCAGCACTTCGCATGGGCACGCCATGGCGACGAAACGACCCACGAAGTGACCCTGCTCATAATCGAGCGTGACCGCATGTGGGTCGCCGTTGCGCATTACATCCCGAAGCGATAACCGAACTGCACGATGACCGCGCTCAGATCCGGATACTGCGGGCGATTCGCCTGGTTGCCGATGATCTGGCTGCTCGGAATGTCGCCACTCTGCTGGTAGTACTCCAAACGCGTGCTCCACTCGTTGCCGGCTGCGGTCTTGCGGCCGTACTTTACACCGATCGTGGTCGCATCGAAGTTGCCCAGCCGAAAGTCCGCAGACGCGTATTGAGGCAGCGGCTGCCCGGCCACCAGGTTGGAGCGGTAAAAGTCCGCCTCGTTTTGCGTGTAATAACGCAACTGCGGCTCGATGTAGCTGTCCGAGCCCAGCGGCCAGCGCAACGAGGTTTCCAGCGTGTCCGAATCGATGCCCCAATCGTCGGTCATGAATCGATACGCCACGCGCAGCACCGGCGAGCCGAACGAATGTTTCATTTCGGCATACAGGCTCTGCTTGACGCGCTTGTCGGGACGATTCTCATAGCGATACACGCCGGTCGGGCCTTGCGTACCTGCAGCGGGCGTGCGAGCGATCGTGTCGCCTGTCACCGGATCGACGACGCTCAGGATCTTGTAAGGATCGTTGAGATAGCCGCTGGCATCGCTGTACGAGTAGTTGACTCGCAGCACCGTGGTGCGATCCAACACCTGCGTGAC
>CAMLEO010000060.1 GCA_946478975.1 uncultured Steroidobacter sp. | reverse complement strand
CTTCCGGCTTGAGCTTGCCGCGCTTCGCCGTGGTCTCGTAGTTCTTGCGAATCACGCCGAGGCCACGATCCAGCGCCTCTTGTTTCATTTCGACGATGGTGACGGGAATGCCGACGTTCGCGAAATTCATCGCGATGCCGCCGCCCATGGTGCCGGCGCCGATCACGCCGACCTTCGCGATCGGCAAGGTCGGTGTGTCTTCGGGAACATCCGGCACTTTCCACACCTGGCGCTCGGCGAAGAACACATAGCGCTGCGCGGCCGATTGAATGCCGTTCATCAGCTCCATGAACAGTTTGCGCTCGACCTCCAGGCCTTCATCCATCGGCAGGTTCACCGCCGCTTCGATACAGCGGATGATGTATTCGGGAGCGATGAAGCCGCGGAACTTGCGTGCGTTGGCTTTGCGGAACTCAGCAAAGATTTCCGGCTTGCCGCGCGCGGCTTCCACCTTCGCACTCAGGTCGCGAATCTTTTTCAGCGGGCGCTTTTCTGCGACCACTTTCTTTGCATAGGCGATGGCGCTCGCGCGCAGATCGCCTTCAGGAACCAGCTCGTCGATCATGCCCGCGGCGTGCGCCGTCTTGGCATCGATGTGTTTGCCGGATGTGATCATCTCTAGCGCATGTTCGGGGCCAACGATGCGCGGCAGGCGCTGCGTGCCGCCCGCGCCGGGCAACAAGCCGAGATGAACTTCAGGCAGGCCGCACTTCGCGGAAGGAACAGCGACGCGGTAGTGACAACACAGCGCGACTTCGAGACCGCCGCCGAGTGCCGTGCCGTGAATCGCGGCGATCACCGGCTTGGAAGAAGTCTCGACCGAGTCTTCGACATCGAGCAGGCTCGGCGACAGCGGGGGCTTGCCGAATTCAGTGATGTCCGCGCCGGCAATAAAGGTGCGGCCTTCGCAAATCAACACCACGGCTTTCACAGCTGCGTCCGCAACTGCCTGCTGCATGCCGCGGACGATGCCGTCGCGCACGGCTTGCGACAGCGCATTCACGGGCGGGTAATTGATCGAGAGGATCGCGATCCCGTCTTCGACTGACAGGTCGGTCACGGCGTTGATGGCCCCCATCGGCGTCTCCTGTGGTTTGAATTGATCGGACCGCGAGGCGGAATGAATGCGGTCGACCGAAACGGCCGACGGCCTACTGATCATCGCGGGGCGAGCATTATGGCGCAGTTTTCAGGTTTTTACCGCACTGCAAAGGATCCCACACAGCAGAAAATTTACCGACCGGTAAATTAGCGGCGAATCAATGGACTAGCGTCGGCCAACGAGCTTACGGGCGGGCGCGGTCGGGACGAATAGGGGTTGGCTGCATCTGGCAGCCATAGAGTTTGGGCTCGTCGGTGCAGACGTCGGGCGGTCCCTGCTCTTGCCAGAACGCCGCTAGTCCGGCGGTGCTGACGACCTGTTCGAAGCGCGAGTGATGGCGCAGGAACTTTGTTTGCGGCATCCACAGCACTCGCAACGGCGCGCGCTCGCTCTGCCGCTGCAAACGAGACATGCGGTTGAAAACAAACTCCGATTGTTTGAGCGCCGCGCCGCAGAGGATCTCGGTCGCGGGATCGATTTGTTTCTCGCTCGCCGCGAGCGTCACGGCTTGTAACGCCTGCGGAATCTGGCGGCGATTCTCCGCTGCTTGCAGCAGCGGCTCGGCCCAGCGCGTGAAGTCTTGCGCGCTCAGCGAGCTTCGCAATATTTCTCTCGCTGCGGCGTTGTCGCCACCGAGCAGCGATTCGAGCGCCTGAACCGGCGACGGCCGCGGCGTAATACCTGCGGGAGCTTTTGTTTCCGTCAACGTGTATGCAAAACAATCGCGCGCGCCTTGATTGCCAGGCTGCAGCGCTACGGCTTGCACGGCGTATGGTGCAGCTTCGCGATAGCGGCCTGCATCGACGAGCAAACATGCGAGACCTTCGAGCGCGGCCGCTGTTTGCGCATCGAGCGTTAAGGCCCGAGCAAACTGCTCGCGGGCCGCGACCCATTCATTGCGTCGTAGATGTACGAGCCCCAGCGCCGCGTGCGCTTCGGCGATGCTGTCATCCAACGTCAGAGCGCGCTCGGCTTTGCTCTCGGCAAGTTGCGAGAGCGATGTTTCATCTTCACCGCCGAGGCTGAGATAACCAATCGCGAGCGCGCCCCAGGCGCGTGCGAACTTCGGCTGCTGATGGATGAGTGTTTCCAATTTCTCGACGGCGGGCGAACGTCGGGCGCCATCGGGCTGCGTGAAGCCGGGGCTATCTGCGCCTGACCATTCGAGCGCGCTGTCGAGAAAAGTGTCGTACGCCTTCGGATCGTCCGTGCCGAGCAACGCGGCCCAATCGGTCGTTGTGTGCGCGGCATTGAGGAAGCGCGGTAGCGCAGTCGCGAACGTGCGAACTGTGGCGAGCCGCGATTCTGTCTGCAGCGGCAGAGTCGTCTTGCGATCGATGATGTTGTCGGGTGCGACCAGCGCGAGCTCGGCTTGCTTGCCGTCTGCGTCCATCGTCACGCGCAGCGTGAACACCTTCGGATCGGAGACTGGATCGGTCGCAACCGGCGCGATGTGCATCTTGCCGCGCGTGAGCAGTTGATTGAGCTCATAGCGCAGCCACGCGAAGTCCGCGCTTTCGGACGACGGTTTGAATTCGAGTCGCAGCGGCTTGGACGCGTGGAACTCCTCGCGCACAGGCGCGGGAGGAGCCACAGGCTTTGGAGCTTCGGGAGAGCAGCTGCGAAGGATGGGCCACGCCGCGAGCGCTGCGAGGGCCACCAGACCGATCAGCCGCCGCGTGGTGAACAGGCGGCGGCTGAGGGATTGCGGCGGTTGTTGATCGGTCGAGTTCTGCACGGCGCGCTAGTTTAGTGCCGCACAGTCGCCGACCGCCAACCACGAGTTACGTTATTGCCACCCGGGTACATGGATGTACCCCGCCGCGCGCGGCGGCGAGCAGGCAAAAGTCACGCCTTTTGCCGAGCTCGCACGAGGGTCGTGGCAGGATGCCCGATCCCGAGTTTAAAAAGATCATCGCCACTGGTTGCCGCCCTGATCGAGCACGCTCGCGAGCTCCGCTCGGCGCGGCATGCCGGTGAAGGTGGACGTGCGCACAAACATCTTGGCGCGATCGGTGGCGTTGAACGAGCCGTTCGCGCCTTCGATCTGGCTGTTGGCGACGTGCACGATCGCATCCTCAACGATCAGGCCGGTGCCCGACGCGACGATGTGACTGTTGGTGATGTACAGCTCGCAGCCGCCGCGCGCGATGATCGCGTCGCCGTCGACGTAGATCTTGCGGTCGTCGAGCTTCAGCAGTCGCTTGCCTTCGCAAATGATCGGCTCAGACGCGCGCACGCCGGCGAGATTCGGGCCCGTTTTCGCGCCCGCGCCCGTGCTCACGATGCTGACGCCAGGGCCGGAGACGCGCAGCTTGCCGCCGCTGCGATCGATCGTGTAGCTCGCTTCCGCGGCTTGCGCGCGTTCCGCTGCCGCAGCCGGAGAATTGTCGAGCGACGAGCGCTGCGACTCAGGTGCGGATGCGACCTGCTCAGGCTCCGCAGTATTCGCCGCGGGAGCGGGCGCAGGTGCCGGGGCAGGAAGAATGGTCGGAGCCGCTGCGGGCGCAGGTGCCGGCGCCGGAGCAGGAGCGACAGGTGTGGGAGTTGCCGCTGCCCGAAGCTGCGCGATTGGCGCGGCCGCCAATTCGTTCAGGTTGATGGTCTCGACTTGACCAGTGACCCGATTACGCACAGTGAACACACGCGTCTGCGCATCGCTGGCGAGTACTTCGAGTTGCGGATTGCGTTCCAGCGCGCTGCGCGCCCAGGTGAGCTCAGGCGGTTCCGTGGGAATGATCGGCGGTTGATCGCCGCCGCGATTACAGGCACTGAGAACCGCGAGCGCGATGCAGCTCAGCGTCAGGCGCGATACCAGCGAACGAGTGGCGTGTGACGACATGACGATCTCCTGCGACAGGACACTATCGTCGCCCCAACGAGGCGACGAGTCCATTCCCCATGGTGCGCGAATCCGTCCGATCTGTTCGCGCGAGCCGACAACCTGGATGAGCAGTCGCTGGATTAATGACGGAGATGTGCCATATGTCACATTACCGGCGAGATCCGAACGGTCACGCCGATGCCTTCAACTTCTTCAACAGCTCCGCCTCGCGTTCCGCGGTGAGCCCGGCGCGCAGCTTGGCTTTTTGCTCAGCGGGACGCTGCTCGTGCCAAGCGAGCGTGTCTCGCACAGTCGTTTCCAGATCGCGGAAACGCAGCCCCTGCGACACCGCGCGTACGGAGTTCACCAACGCCGCGCCCGCTTCCTTGCCGGAGGTCGGCGCCCAGATCGGAATCTCGCCGCTTTCGAGCGCGCCGTTTTGTTCCAGGAACGCCTGGCTCGCCCACGCGAACGTCGCGTTGGATTTGGACACTCGCTTGCTGGTCTCCAGCAAGTCGCCCATCGTCACCGCGCCCGGTGGATTGCAAAGGTTGTAGCGGCCCGAAATGCCACGTTCGACGCACATCCGCATGAAATCGGCCATGTCTCGCGCGTCGATGAATTGAACTGGATCGAGCGCGGTGCCGGGCGCGAGCATTTCTCCACCGCGTGCGACGCGCACCGGCCAGTAGGTGAAACGATCGGAGCTGTCGCCGGGCCCGACGATATAAGACGGACGGACCACCGTCTGATGCTCGCCGAACGTTTGTTCGACGATGCGCTCGCAGGCCGCTTTCAAACCGCCGTAGTTGTCGTTGGTGATTTCAGTCGCATCCGGATCCTTGAGCTCGGCGAGCTTGTAGTTCTCGTCGACGCCCGGCGGCGTCAGGTCCGCGTACGCTGAAATGCTCGACACATAAATATAGTGACCGGCGTGGCCTTGCAGCAGCTGCGTGCTCTGTTGCACCTGGCGCGGGAAGTAACCGGAGTTGTCGACGACCACATCCCAATCGCGGCCCTTGAGCACATCGAGCGGACCGTTGCGATCGCCGATCAAAGTCTCGACGTTTGGAAACAAACCGGGATTGCGCTTGCCACGATTGAACAGCGTGACCTGGTGGCCGCGGTCGTTCAGCTCACGAACCAGGTGCGGACCGCTGATGCCGGTGCCGCCCAACACCAGGACCTTCAGCTTCTTCGCGGCGAATGTTTCTCCCGCCAGCAAAGTCGCCCCCGCGGCCATCAGCATCACTTCGCGTCGATTGATCATGGCGAGACCTTGTTTTCCGTGGGAGCTACACCGCTCGGTTCGCCCGGGCCGGGGCGTACATATTTCTCCAGCCACTGACGATTGGTCTCGTACCAGAACAACGAGTTCTGCGGCTTCTGCACCCAGTGATTCTCATCGGGGAAGTACACGAGCTTGCTGGGCACGCCGCGATTTTGAAGCGCGTTGAACAGTTCGATGCCGTGGTTCACCGGCACGCGCTGATCCAGCTGACCGTGAATCACCAGTGTCGGTGTGTTGAAGTTGGCAGCGAACGTATGCGGCGAGTTGCGCGCGAAACGTTCGACGTCTTCCCAGAACTCACCGAAACGTTTTTTTTCGGCGCCGTAGTCGCTGCCGTATTGAGTGTATGAATCGTACACCGCTGCGTGCGCCACCAATGTTTTGAATGGATGCGGCTTGCCCAGCAGCGAGGCGGCGAGATATCCGCCGAAGCTGCCGCCGCCGGCGGCCATGCGTTCGCCATCGATCCAAGGTTGAGCGTGGAACCAGTCGGCGGCCTTGATGGTGTCCTCGTACGGCATCGCCATCCATTCCTTGGTGATGGAATCGGTCCACGCCTGGCCGAAGCCGCTCGAGCCATGGAAGTTGTGCCAGGCCGTGACGTAACCCCAGCTCGCGAAGATCTGTGCGTTCCAGCGCCATTGATAACCGTCGGTCATCGCGTTGTGCGGGCCGCCGTGAAGCACCAGATACAACGGCCACTTGCGATCCGGCGTGAAGTTCGGCGGATACACTACCCACATCTGCACGTCTTCGTTGTTGGCACCTTTATAAGTAACGCTCTGGACCTTGCCGGGCGCGAGTCGCGAAAGCACGGCGTCGTTGAAGTCCGACAGTTTCGTCGCGGCGCCGGTGCGGGCAATGATGCTCACCAGGGTCGGCGGCTCGGTGAAGCTTTGTCGCAGGCCGACGATCACCGGACCCGAGCCCGCAACCGCGAGCGAGCCGAAGCTGTGTTCACGCGTCACCGGCTTCGGCGTGTCGCCGTTGATTTCGAATCGATAGATGCGGCGTGTGCCGGCGTCGTCGATGGAGCCGAACAGCGAACTCGAATCCGGCGACCACACCAGGCCTTCGGCGGAGCGGTCCCAATCTTCGGTGAGATTGCGCAGCCTGGCGGCGCGACGCTCGAACAACATCAGGCGCGAGCGGTCGGCGTAGAAACCTTTGATCCGCTGCTGACGGAAGGCGAGCAGCTTGCCGTCCGGGCTGTACACCGGCGCGACATCGTCGGCGGGATTGTCCTTGGTGAGATCGGCCAGGTTCTGCGGCGAGCCGCCTTCGACCGGCAGTGTGAATATGTCGAAGTTGCTGTCGACGCCGGTTTTATCGACGTCGGCCGCGAACGCGACTTCGGTGCCGTCGGGCGATACGTCATATGAACTGACATCCGGCTCGCCGGCATCGAGCGACACACCGGAAGCCAGCGTGATCGGCTGCGGATCGCCGCCGTCGATGCTGATGGAATAAATGTGAGTCTTGCGATCGTCGAGAAAATGATCCCAGTGTGTGATCGGCGCCTTGTCCCAGACCCGCGCGGTCATCTTCGCTTCGCTGCGCTCATTCATGCGCTTTTCCATGTCGGCCCAGCTGTTCAGCTCCGGCCACACTTGCGACAGGAACGCGAGCCGCTTGGAATCCGGAAACCACTTCGGCGCAATCACGCCGGTGGGAACATTGGTGACGCGGCGAGCTTCGCCGCCGCCGACCGCAATGACATAAAGTTGCTGCTGTTTATCTTCACCCCGCTTGGCGACGAACGCGATCATCTCGCCGTCCGGGCTCCACACCGGCGTCGATGCGGTGCTGGCGCTCGTGGTCAGCTGCCGCGCTTTGCCGGGCTTGGTCGGCACCAGCCACAAATCAGTTTCGCCTTTGTTTTTTTCGACGTCGAAGCGCGTGACCGGCACGACGGCGAGGCGCCCATCCGGAGAAATGTCCGGATCGCCGAGCCGCTGCATTTGCCACATCGCGGCGGCGGTATAGGGTTCCGCGTGCGCTGCAGTCGCGAGTACGATGCCAGCGAGCAGCGCGATCGCGCTGTGCGGATTTTGCTTATGACAACGCATGCGGTTCAGCGGCGTGCGGATCATCGTCGTACCTCGATTTGGTCTCGTCAGTTTATCCAGGCGGCACGAGTGTGCTGTGCAAGCTGAGAAGTGCATCCATATCTTCGCAGGCTTCGCTACGTACACTCACTACTGTTTATCGAGCGCGCCGCCTCTATCGAATAGCAGCCGCGCGTCGGCTTAGAGCAACGCGCATGGAGGCGTCGATCGCATGGAGCGCCAGAAAAGGGGACTTCGAGTGATTCAAGCCAAATATCGTAACCGTCTGCCCTTACCGCAACCCGCGGTCGTGCACGTCCGTCGCTCGTACGCGGAAAGCCGCTTCGGTCAGATTCACCTGTCGACGGCCTATCCTTCCGGCGGCGGTTTCGACGAGCGTACACCGGTTATCTGTCTCCATCACAGTGGCGGTTCCGGCCGATTGTTCGCACCCATTCTGCGCGAGCTGGGTCATGACCGCAGCGTCTATGCGCCCGACCTGCCGGGCCACGGCAGTTCGGACGGCGTGCCCAGCAAAGTCACCGTCGCCGATTTCGCCGGCGCCATCGTCGATTTTATCGAAGGCCTGCGCCTGCGCAGTGTCGATCTCGCGGGCTATCAGCTCGGCGCGCTGGTTGCGGCGGAAATTGCGATCGCTCGTCCGCAGCTGATTCGTCGCGTGATGATGTGGGGCGTGCCCTCGTACTCGGCGCAGGATCGAGCTGCGCTCTTGCAGAATGTACCGTCTCCGGGCGCGAAAGAAGACGGCAGCGATGTGCCCGAAGAGTGGCGTCGCCTGCTGGAGCGTCGCGGCCCGGGCGCGCCGATCGCCGCGTTGGCCGAAGAGCTCGGCGATCGCCTGCGTGCGGGCGCCACTGGCGCGAAATCGTTTGTCTCAACAGTCGAGTATCCGGCCGCTGAACGCCTGCCGTTGGTGAAGCAGCAGACCCTGGTGCTGCGCCTGAAGGACGAGTTCTGGGAGCACTCGGGCCGCGCCCGTGCGTCGCTGTCCAACGGCTCGATGCTCGATCTGCCGGACTTTGGTCAGGGCTTCCTGAGCGCCGCTCCTCAGCGCTTCACGTCGGTGGCGCGCGAGTTCTTCGACCGCTAGTCAGACCGACTTCTCCCAACTCCAGGAACAGGTGAGACCTGCAATCAGGCAGGTCATCGCCCAGCGAGTCGCCATCGCGGCGAGCGTCGTGGTCGACAGCGCTCGCTGCGCGCTCAGCCCCGCGTTCACCACTGCCGGCAGCGAAATCGGCAGCCAGCACAGCGCCGCGAACGTCACGCCTCGCACCCACCACGGGACTTCGACCAGCCCCGCCAATCCCCAGCTGAGCCAGAACAACAAGCCGAGTCCGGCGCCGCTGATGAGATGCAGCAGGGCATCGGTGAGTTGTAACGTGCCGGCCGCGGTACCGCGCGATCGGATCAACTCGAACACGGAATAAAGGATGGAGTGCGCGAGCACGGCGACCAAGCCGCTCAGCGCGCCCATCAGCAGCAGATAAGTCAGTTCCACTATCGCAGCACCTGCTGCAAGCCTTGAAACATTCTGTCCACCTCGTCGTGGGTGTTGAACGCATGCACTGAAATGCGGACCGCGCCTTCGCTCTTGTTCGGCCACTGCATCTCACGCGCGAACACGCGATGACCTTTCACCAGCCCCATTGTGATATCGGCGGCAGTGCGGCCGGGCACGTGAAACGCCAGAATGCCGCCCCACAATCCCGGCCCGTTCGGCGTCAGCAGGTCCACACCTGGCAGCTGTTGCAAACGCAGTCGCGCATAAATTGCGAGCTCGCGAATTCGAGCTTCGATCCGGCTGCGCATCACCTGTTGTTGAAACTCCAGCGCGACTTCAGCGCCACGCAGCGGTGCCCACGTCAGCGGCACAATGTTTCCTAATTTATGCAGGGCCGCGGGCACGCCCATGTGGCCGTACGATTGCGTCGGCGTGATGACCGGCGGCGATGCATCGATGCCGCGCGGCTGCGTCGGCCACACGCGATCGAGCATTTCGCGACGGACATACAGCATGCCGGTGCCGTTGCTGCCGCCGAGCCACTTGTGAAACGACGTGCCGTAGAAATCGCAGCCGAGATCGCGCAAGCGAAAATCCAGCATGCCCATCGCCTGCGCGCCATCGACGACGCTGATGAGATTGCGCTGGCGTGCGAACTGACACAGCTCTGCGATCGGCAATACCGTGCCGTCCGCATATTGAACGTGCGAGAAGGCCAGCACCTTGGTGCGTTCGGTGACGGCGCCGGAAAACAATTCGAGCGCCTGCTGCGGACTGTTCAGCGGCGCCGGAAGATCGATCTGCTTCACCACGATGCCGCGGCGTCGGGCCAGCACCAGCCACGGACTCAGCGAGGCGGGATGTTCACGATTGGTTGTGAGTACTTCATCGCCGGCATTCAGATCCAGCCCGTGCGCAACGCTGGCGAGTGCTTCGCCGGTGCCTCGCGTGAACAGGATTTCATCCGGATCGCAACTGACGAAATTTGCGAACGAGATGGCCATGCGAGTGCTCTCGCTGGCCCATTGTTCATCCGTCATGCCCGCAACGTTCAGGCTTTGCGAGTCGCGGATTCGATATTCAGCAGCCATCGCGGCCCGCAGGGTCGGGCCGGCACCGGCGACATCGAGATAGATTCGTTGCAGGTCCAGCACCGGTTGAGTGCGAAACCACTGCCACAGCTCCTTGCTGGTCGAGGGCATGGTGGTCAGCGGCTGAGCCGCCGCTTCGCCGGCGCCGAGCACGCCGGCCGCCATGGAGGTCACCACGCTGGATGCGAGCAGGCTGCGCCGGGTCAGGCGGCCACGCGAATAGGTGGGAGAATCGTTGGTCATATCCCGCCATTATCGCAGGAATAGGCGGATATGACCTGTCTCATGCTACCGTATTGAGCACCAACGCCCACCCGCTACCATGTCCCACGACTATCTAGAACGCATACTCAAGGCGCGCGTCTACGACGTCGCCGTCGCCACACCCCTGGACCCCGCGCCGCGCCTCGGCCGACGCCTGGTCAACAACATCCTCTTCAAGCGGGAGGATTTGCAGCCGGTGTTCTCGTTCAAGATTCGTGGCGCGTACAACAAGATTGCGCATCTGTCCGAGACGGCTGCCAAGCGCGGCGTAATCTGCGCCTCTGCCGGAAATCACGCACAAGGCGTCGCGCTCGCCGCCAAGCGTCGCGGTATTCCGGCCACCATCGTAATGCCGCTGACGACGCCGCAGATCAAGGTGCAGGCGGTGATCGATCACGGCGCCGAAGTCGTGCTTCATGGCGACGATTACGATCATGCTTATGAGCACGCGCTGCAGCTCATGGCTGATCGGCAGCTGGTGTTCATTCATCCATTCGACGATCCGGATGTCATCGCCGGCCAGGGCACGATCGGCATGGAAATCCTGCGTCAGTGCGCCGGCGAAAAGATCGACGCGATCTTCGTGCCGGTCGGCGGCGGCGGTTTGATTGCCGGTATCGCCACGTACGTGAAATATCTGTTTCCGAAGATCAAGATCATCGGCGTCGAGCCGGATGACGCGGACGCGATGTTTAAATCAGTGCGGGCGCGCGAGCGAGTGACGTTGGATCGCGTCGGCATCTTTGCCGACGGCGTGGCCGTGCGCCGCGTGGGCGAGGAAACATTCCGGCTCGTGCGTCAGTGCGTGGATGAAATCCTGCTGGTCAGCACGGACGAAATCTGCGCGGCCATGCAGGACATCTTCGAAGAGAACCGCACCATCGTCGAGCCGTCGGGCGCGCTGGCAGTGGCGGGCATCAAACGTTACGTGCAACGCGAGCAGTGCAAGGACAAGACGTTCATCGCCATCAACAGTGGTGCGAATGTGAACTTCGATCGGCTGCGTCACGTCGCCGAGCGTGCCGATATCGGCGGGCAGCGCGAAGCAGTCATCTCGGTGGAGATTCCCGAGGTCAAGGGCAGCTTCCTGCGCTTCTGCGAATTGCTCGGCCGCCGCAATGTCACTGAATTCAACTATCGCTACAGCGACTCGGCCAGCGCGCAGCTGTTCGTCGGCCTCGGGCTGACCGAAGGGCGCAAGGAAAAGGAATCCGTCATCAAGCTGCTCAAGGATTCCGGCTACACCGTGCATGACATGAGCGACAACGAAGTCGCCAAGCTGCACGTCCGCTACATGATCGGCGGCCACGCGCGTGGCCTTGATGACGAGCGCCTGTTCCGCTTTGAGTTCCCCGAGCGCCCCGGTGCGCTGCTCAAATTCCTGCACGCCATCGGCACGCGCTGGAACATCTCGCTATTCCATTACCGCAATCACGGCTCCGACTACGGCCGCGTCCTGGTCGGTGTGCAGATTCCCGAGACCGAGAGCGTCGAGTTCGACCTGCACGTGCGCGAGCTCAAATACGTGTACGCGGAAGAAACCGAGAACGCGGCGTACAAGATGTTTCTTGGCTAGTGCACGTCACCAGCGGTGACGCGAGCCTCGACGGTGGCGAGCGCTTCTCGCGTTCGCTTCGTGATCGAGGCGTCTTCACCGTAGGCTTTGGCGAGGATGGGAGCGCTCTGGCGGAGTAGCGGAACGGCTTCTTCGACGCGGCTCTGAGCGAGCAGCGCGCGGCCGAGAGAGGCGTTGGCCGCCGCGAGTTGCGGGCTGTCGGCAGCCAGGGACTTGGCGGCGATTTGCGAAGCCTGGCGCAATGTTTGTTCGGCGTCGTTGATGCGGCCTTGTTCTAGTTGCGCACGGCCGAGGCCGGACAGGGCAGAGGCGACGAACGGATGATCAGGCGGCAGAGCGCCGGCATAAATCTCCAGCGCCGCTCGGAAGTCCTGTTGGGCATCCGCGGGATTGCCGGCATCGACGCGCAGCAGTCCCAAGTTCACCAGGTCGTGACCGACGAACGGATGCTGGTTGCCACGCGCCTGCCGATCCAACTCCACCACGCGCGCCAGCACCTGCTCCGCTTTCACCAGATCGCCTCGCCGATGCAAGAACCGACCGTAGTTGGCCTTCGCATCCAGCGCGAGCGGGTGGGTTTCGCCCAGCACTTTGTCGAGGATCTGCAGCGACTCGGTGAATAGCGGCGCGGCCTGGTCGAGCTTGCCTTGCTCCTGCAGCGTGACCGCGAGATTCTGAATGTGCATGCCGACGTTCGGATGATCGTTGCCCAACGCCTGGCGATCGATGTCGAGCGCCGTGCGATACAACGTCGCTGCGCGTTCGTAGTCGTTGCGATAACTGTACAGCCCGGCGAGCTCGCTCATCACCGAAGCCGCGGCCGTCGTGCGCTCCTGATTGTGACGACGATAGATATCGAGACTATCCTGGAAATAACGTTCCGCGACGTCGAGTGAGCCGCGCAGTTGGGCGAGTCGGGCGTGTGCAAGCAAGGTCGGTGCGATGTCGACGGCATCGGAACCGAGCAGTTCCTTTTGCATCGTCAGCGCCGCATTCAGATGCTCGGCACACGCATCGAGCTGGCCGCGATCGCAGAGCGCGCTGCCGAGGTTTGCTTGGGCGAGCGCGACTTCAGGATGGCGCGGGCCATGGATGCGCAGCTGCGATTGCAGAGCATCCTGTAACAACTCGACCGAATTTTCGTACAGCCCCATGCTGCCGTACACGCGGCCGATCGTTCCTAACAACGTCGCGCGCGTTTCCGGCTGTTCGTTGAGCCCGAGTCGAATGCGCCGTGCACCGATATCGAGAATCTCGCGCGCAGTGACTTGATTGCCGCGACTCCGCGAGGGGTCCGACAGTTCGAACAGCTCGACCAGGAACGAAGAGATCTGCTCGGCGCGTGTGCGCTCAGCAGTCGCGACGTCGCGTTCCTCGGCGATACGTTTCGCCTGAATGTATGTGACGGCCGAGAAGCCTGCGAGTGTGACAACAGCGAGCGCCGCTGCGCCGACCGCGACCGTATGTCTGTTAACAAACTTGCGAGTCCGATACAGCCAGGTGTCGCTGGTGGCCAGGACCGGCTCGCCGTTCAGATGATGTTCCAAATCGGCGGCCAGCTGTTCGGCCGATGCGTAGCGACGCTCCGGATCCTTGCGCATGGCCATGCCGATGATGTTGTCGAGATCGCCGCGCAGGTCCTTGCGCAAGCGCGCTGATGTCGTGGAGCGATGCGAGGCAATGCCGGCCAGCTGCTCGGGTGTTTCATCATTGACTCTCGCGACCATCGCGCTCGGCGGCAGTGCCTCCTGCTCGCAGATGATGCGTTCCATGTCGGTGAGGCTGGTGCCGACCAGGCGAAACGGCTTGCACCCGCACAGCAGTTCGTACAGCAGCACGCCCAACACATAGATGTCGCTTGCCGTCGTGATCACGTCGCCGCGCACCTGTTCGGGGCTGGCGTGCGCCGGCGTCATCACTCGATACTCGAAGTGCGTCACCGCCAGCGTGTGCGTCGAGTGACGCGAGTCCAGCAGCTTGGCGATGCCGAAATCCAGCAGCTTCGGCACGCCGTCGGGCGTGATCAGAATATTGTTCGGCTTCAGGTCGCGATGGACGATCAGGTTCTGATGCGCGTAATGAACCGCGCCGCAGATCGTGCGTACTAACTGCAGGCGCGCTTCGAGCGACAGTCGGCGCCGATCGCAATAGGTGTCGATGGGTTCGCCATCGATGTACTCCATCACCAGGTAAGGAGTGCCGTCCGGCGCGCGTCCGCCATCGAGCAGGCGAGCGATATTCGGGTGCTGCAGAGTCGCGAGGATCTGCCGCTCCATGCGCAGGCGGCTCTGGATCTGCGGCGAAAAGGTGCCGCCGCGCACGATCTTGATCGCGACGCGCTGCTGATACTCATCGTCCGCGCGTTCAGCGAGATAGACATCGCCCATGCCGCCGGAGCCGAGCTTGCGTCCGATGCGATACGCGCCGAGGCGCTGACCTTCGAGCGACTCCTGCAGCGTGGCGGTCGCGCTCTCGCCGGCCGCGACTTCATCCCAGAAGTTTTGTTCCTGCGCCGCCTTTTCGCCGACTGCATCGCCGAGCGCGAGCAATACGTGTGACAACAGCGTTTCATCCGCTCCACAGGCACGACGCACGTACTCGGCACGGTCTTGCGTTTCGAGACCGCGCGCGTGCGCGACGATTGTCGTGACCTGTTCGTGAATGTTGTTGCTGTTATCCATCGACGCCATCATGCATCAGCATCGCGCCGCCGTGTAAAATGCTTATGGCTGCTATTCACAAAAATTGGGACTGACCCGGAGTTTGAATCATGGCTATGAAGAAGAAAGCGACCAAGAAGGCTGGCACCAAGAAGACCGCGACCAAGAAGGCTGCCAAGAAAAAGGGCGGCAAGGCGGGCACCAACGTCATCCGCAAGCCGCAGTAACCTGCGAACGAGCGATGCCACCATTCAGGTGGCATCGTTCCCGCCGTATGTCCTATCGACCCCTTCGCCCCGTCCAACATGACAGCCTCAGTGCACGAGGCCTGAAGTTTCATCTGTATCGCTGGCCCGGCCAGCAAGCCGACCCGCTCATCCTGCTGCACGGCTGGGGCGACAGCGGCGAGACGTTCCAATTCCTGGTCGATGCTTTGCGCAGCGATCGCACCTGCATCGCCGTCGACATGCGCGGCTTCGGGCGCACGCAGCGACCCGACGATGGTTACTGGTTTCCCGACTATCTCGCCGACCTCGATGCGCTGCTCGATCAGCTCGTGCCTGACGCGTCCGTCGATTTGGTCGGTCACAGCATGGGCGGCAACATCGCAATGCTCTTCGCCGGCGCGAGGCCGAAGCGCGTGCGGCGGTTGGTGACGTTGGAAGGATTCGGTCTGATGTCGACGACGCCAGAGCAAGCGCCTGCTCGCTACGCACAGTGGCTCGACGAGGTGAAGCGCGGCAGCGAATTCAGCGTGTACGAGAACTTCGAGCAGTTCGTGAGTGTGTTGGCTCGCCGCAATCCGCGCACGCCGATGGATCGTTTGGAGTTCATCGCACGCTCTTGGGGTCAAGAGCGGAGCGACGGCAAGGTCGAACTGCGCGCAGATCCGAAGCACAAGCGAGTGAACCCTGTGCTGTATCAGCGCGATCAAGCGGAGGCGTGCTGGCGCGCGATCGAGGCACCGCTGCTGTTCGTGCTCGGCGATCAGTCCGACCTGGTGAAGCGCATGGGCGGCGTGCTCGATGAAGTGCGCCTGCGTCAGCTGTTTCGTCGCGGCACGTTTGCTACCGTCAAAGATGCGGGGCACATGCTTCATCACGAACAGCCCGCGGCAGTGGCGGCGCTCGTCGAAGAATTCCTGGCACAGCCGGTGTGAGTTGGAGCGGGGCGAAAAAAAGGCCCTGGTCGTCGCAGCGACTCAGGGCCTGTCTCGAGTCCCCTCGACCTCGAACAAACTCAACCGTTATTTCTTTTTCAATTCGTCCGCCGCATCTTCAGCGCCTTCGCGCGCTTCGTCGACCGCGTCATCCACTTTGTTGGCAGTGGACTCCTTGCCGCCGTGCTTCATCGTGTCGACCGCTTCGTCCACTTCCTCGCCGGCCTGTTCCACCGGACCTTTCTTTTCGCAGCCCGCGATGCCCAGCCCCAACGTTGCCGCCAGCATCGCCGACCATAAAACCTTTGCAGCCACCTTCATATGTTTCCTCCGTTACAAACAACGTCCGCAGGCAACGTGATGAGAAGTTCGTCGGAAAAACGTTTACGAGCGGCGGAAGTTCCGGGATGATGACCGGTGCCTCTTGACAAGAGATCGCGCTTCGGAACCGTGCCGGGGTTCGCGCGTTCCCTGTACGAAGCGGCGGGCGGTGCGACAACACCGCAAGCTGGAAAATCGTGAGTGGATGTACGGAGGTTTCTTATGCTTTCCTGGGCGTTGACCTTTTTTGTGGTCGCGATTATCGCCGCCGTGCTGGGCTTCACCAGTATTGCCGGCGCCGCAGCGGGCATCGCGAAAATCCTGTTCTTTATATTCCTCGTGCTGACCCTGGTGGCGCTGGTGGGCGGAGCATTGCGCGGCAGACCACCCGTCTGACGTCCCCAGGACCAGGTAGATGAAAAAGCGGGGCCGCAAGGCCCCGTTTTTTATGCGCGGTTATGCGAAGAGCAGGGCCTGGCTGACGGCGACGCGCACCGTCTCGGGTACGAAAGGCTTGGTGACCAGGAAGGTCGGTTCCGGACGTTCGCCGGTCAGCAGCCGCTCCGGATACGCGGTGATGAACACGATCGGCACTTCGACTTCGCTCAGGATCTGGCGGACGGCATCGATGCCGGAGCTGCCGTCGGCGAGCTTGATGTCAGCGAGCACCAGGCCCGGCTCGGTCTTGCGAGCGGCGCGCACCGCTTCGTCCCGCGTGGTCGCGATCGCGGCGACGGTGTGCCCCATCTCACGCACGATGCTTTGCAGGTCGAGCGAAATGATCGGCTCGTCTTCGATGATGAGCACCTTGGTGCTGGGCTGGTTGGAAATCTCGCGCACCGCCTGGCTGACCATCTGTTTCACTTCTTCCTCGTCGACTTCGAGAATGTGCGCGGTGTCGCTGATGTTGAAACCTTCCATCGCGGTGAGCAGCAGCGCCTGGCGGCGCGCCGGCGTCAGCTCGCTCAAGCGACGTTCGACGCCATCGGCGCTGCGCTTGGTGCCCGCGGCCGGCACTTCGATGTGTGCGCTATTCCACAGCTTGTGAAACAGCCGATACAACCCCACTCGCGGCGACAGGCTGGCATCGAGTACGGACTTATCGGCAACGATCGCTTCCAAACAGGCTCGGACGTAAGCATCGCCACTCTTCTGCGTACCACACAGCGCGCGGGCGTAGCGCCGCAGGTAAGGCAAATGTTCGGCGATGGCGTGAGCTAAGGCCATGGAGACTCCTCGGTTCTTTATCGCTGGCGGCGCGCTCTCGCTGACAGGGCGCTCTCGAAATGAATTGCGGTAATACTATGTACGAAAGGCTTGGAAGGTTCCTTACTCCCTGGAACTTTTTCACGGGGTTCGGCGTTCCCTCCCGCACGACCAGACCCCACGGTAGGCCTGAACGTCCACGTGCGTGCCATTGTTTAGCCAGTAAGCCGCATCAACACCTGCAATTAGCGCCATGATCATGAGTGAGCAAACCAAGCCCGGCGAGCCCGTCGAAGCACCGGCTGCGAGCGCGGCGGAGCAAGTTCCGGATTGGCTCGGCAATCGCTTGAAACGCATGTTCACCGAAGTCATGGACGAGCCGGTGCCGGACGAGTTCAAAGCGCTGCTCAAGCAGCTCGAAGACAAGGAGCGTGGCTCTTGACCGGGACGCAAGTCGCCGCCACAGCCCGCCACCCCGAGCCCAACATGAGCGAACGCCGACTATGACCGGCCAGGACAAATTTCTAGATCAAGTGACCGCGCTGCTGCCGGCGCTGCGTGCCTTCGGGCGCTCGTTGTGCGGCGATCCCGCACGCGCCGACGATCTCGTGCAAGACACGGTGCTGAAGGCGTGGACCAACCGTGAGCAATTTCAGGCAGGCAGCAACCTGAAGGCGTGGTTGTTCACGATCCTGCGCAACTGCTATTACTCCGAGCTCCGGCATCGCAAGTTTGAGATTGAAGATCCGGACGGCATCTGCGCCTCGCAAATGGCGATTGCGCCGGATCACGATGCCAAGCTGCATCTGCGCGACTTGAATCGCGCCCTGCAGGAGCTCCCGGTCGATCAGCGCGAAGCGCTGGTATTGGTGTGTGCGACTGGACTGTCCTACGAAGAAGCAGCGGATGTTTGCCAAGTGGCAGTGGGCACGATCAAGAGCCGCATCGCCCGTGCACGCGATCGTCTGGTCGAGTTGCTCGGCGAGGACGCCACGCAGGTGACTGGAACGCTGCCGGCAGTGAACGCCTTGAACGAACCCCCGGTATCATCGATGAGTGGCGTCACCGAGCGGCGCCAGGGCGCGTCTTGACGCGACCTCACCCCTGATTTGCAAGCTGCTCGTCCGTTGCGGGGAGTCGCTGCTTGAAGAGCGCAAAGATTGTCGCCGCGTCGCGTTCGTGGTTCGGCCGTAACGCCGGCCTGCGTCCCCGCCTGGTATTGATCGTCGGCATCGCGATGCTGGCTCCAGGAGCGCTCGCCGTCCTGCAGGCCATCTCCAGCTATAACAGCAGCATGCGAATCCTGGAGCAGAACCTCGCCCAGGCTGCACAGCTGTCCGCGACCGAGCAGGTCAACATGATCTCGGCCTCGCGCGAGATTCTCACCAGCCTCGCGGCTCAACCTGACATTCGATCCGGCGAAGGCGCTGCATGTCGGCGTGCGCTTCAACGAGCGATCGGCGGGCTGGATCAATACTCCGGCGCCGCTGTCGTCGATGCCACCGGCAATCTTTCCTGTGCCTCCGCGCCGTTCAAAGACAAAGTGATGGTCGCGGATCGCACCTGGTTCAAGAGCGTCATGAGCGGCGACGGTTTCGTCATCAGCGATCTGGTCGCGAGTCGCTGGCTGGGTACGTGGGGCATCGTCACGGCGGTGCCGCTGGTCGACGATCAAGGAGTGATTCGAGGCGCAGTGGCGCTGTTCATCGGCCTCGATTGGTTGACGCGTCGTTATCACTCGAATCAAGGCGACGACACGGCGTTCGCGCTGCTGGACAGCCAGGGCGAGATCATCACTTCCGAAACGGAACGTTCGCCGGCGCGCTCGCCGCTCCCGGGGCGCGACATCGTCAGCGAACATTTGCGCCAACATCTGCAAGGCGGGCAGACACAAACATTCCGTGCGCGCGGCCACGACAGCGTATGGCGTCTCTATGCCATCAGCCCGCTGCTGGGAGGACGCATTTTCGTCATTCTCGGTACGCCGGTGCTGACGGCCATCGGTCCGCTGGCGTTGCAGGTTGCCTGGGGCGTGTTCACGCCGTTGCTGATGTGGGCGCTCGCGATCGCGGTTGTATGGTTTGGCATCGAGCATCTGGTCGTGCGCTGGATCACCTATCTGGAACGCATCACATCTGCTTACGCGGCCGGTCGTCACAGTGTGCGCCCCGAACGCGTCAGTGCCGCGCCGGCGGAGATTCGCAGCCTCGGCGAAACCTTCTCGCGCATGGCGGATCTGCTGTCGGCGCGTGAAAACGAGCTGCGGGATTCGCTGGCCCAGAAAGAAATCCTGGTGCGCGAAATTCATCATCGCGTGAAAAACAATTTGCAGCTGGTGATGAGTCTGCTGAATCTGCATGCTCGACGCATTCGCGATCCGCGAGCCGAAGTGGCATTCGCAGAGGCGCGCAGCCGTATCAATGCGCTGGCCACGCTGCATCGACGCTTGTATGAATCGGAGAGCCTGCAGGAAATCGATCTGAAGTGGTTCCTGGAGGATCTGTGCTCCGAGCTCCGGCGCGGCGGTCTGTCACGCGGCCGGAATGTCGAGCTGGTGGTCGAATCGCCGAGCGAAGTGATCGGCCCCGATGTAGCCGTTCCGCTGGGCCTGCTGGTGACCGAAGCGATCACCAACGCATACAAGCACGCGTTCAACGAGCGCGATGGCGGTCACATCAACGTTCAGGTCACGCGCGAATCGCCGACCATGCTGTCGCTGAAGATTCGCGACGACGGCACCGGCTTCGATACCGCCGCCAACAATCAAGATCAGAGCGGCCTCGGCCGCTCGCTCATCGAAGCATTCGTCCGACAGCTGCGCGGTGAGCTGGATGTGCGCTCGGAGGAAGGCACGGTCGTGCAGGTCACATTCCCAGCGCCGCTGAAGGATGGCGACCCGAAGCCTGCGGCGCCTCATCACCCCAATGTCGCGCACGAACCGGAGCGCACGCAGAAGACCGCCGGTGGAGTATCCTGAGCGCCTGAAGGGTTCGCTCCGATCTCACCTCGCATGACTACTTTCCGCGCGCGGACGCTTGGCGTACTGCGCCATCCAGATGTGCTGTGCTTTGTCTCAGCGCGCTTCCTCGCCACCTTGGCGGCCCAGATTCAGCTCGTCGCGGTCGGCTGGCAGATGTATGCCATCACTGGCGATCCGCTCGATCTCGGCTTGATCGGCCTGTCGCAGTTCATACCGTTCGTAACGCTGATCCTGCCGGCGGGTCACGCCGCCGATCATTACAACCGCTCTCGCATCGTCACGATGTGTTACGTCACCGAAGCGGTGTGCGCGCTCGTGCTGCTGACCATGACTTTGCGAGGCGTGCACTCCACCTGGCCCATCCTGTTCGCGATGGTTCTGCTGGGTGGAGCGCGGGCGTTCTCGATGCCCGGCGCGCAATCGTTGCTACCTAACCTGGTGCCGCCGGACCAGTTCACTCGCGCCGTCGCGCTGAATTCATCGGCGTTCCAAGTTGCAACCGTGGTCGGTCCGGCCCTCGGCGGCTTTTTGTATCTCGCCGGACCGAAGATTGTGTATGGCGCGGTGCTGGTTCTCGCGATCGTCGCGGCGCTGTTGATGGTGCAGGTTCGTGGCGGTCGCGCGCATCTGAACGCGCAGCGCGAACCGGCGAGTTTGCAAACATTGTTGTCGGGACTGAAGTTCGTTCGCTCGCGACCGGTGGTGTTGGGCGCGATCTCGCTCGATTTGTTTGCTGTGTTGTTGGGCGGTGCCGCGTCGTTGCTGCCAATATTTGCTCGCGACATTTTGCACGCAGGTCCGAGCGGTCTCGGACTGTTGCGTACTGCGCCGGGCATCGGCGCCGCGGTGTGCGCAATGGTGATCGCGCTCAGCCCGATCACTCGTAACGTCGGCGTGTGGATGTTTGGTGGCGTGGCGATGTTTGGTGTCGCGACCATCGTGTTCGGCGTGAGCACGAATTTTTATGTATCGATGCTGGCGCTGACCGTGCTCGGCGCTGCCGACATGGTGAGTGTCTACGTGCGACATCTGCTGGTGCAGCTGGAAACACCGGATTCGATTCGCGGTCGGGTCAGCGCGGTGAGCTCGGTGTTCATCGGCGCATCCAACGAGCTCGGCGATTTCGAGTCGGGCCTGGTGGCGAAATGGCTGGGTGCCGTTCGCGCCGTCGTAATCGGCGGCATCGCCACTTTGGTGGTCACCGGTCTGTGGACGCGCTTCTTTCCGGTGCTCTGGCGCATGCAGGAATTCCCCGGCAAGAAGAGCGAGTAATGGGACTTGCCTCACTGGGTTTATATCCAGTAGCATTCCTTCCCATGCCCAGCCCGACTCGACCTGCTGTTCGCAACGGACGCGGCGCCGTTTCGAGTCCTGCTGGGCGCTTTGAATCGACCCGGGTAGAAGCAACCGACGATGGTTGGGGCAGCCTCGACGAGGAGCTGCCTCCGTTACGGACGACGGTTCTACCCGAGCCGGCTCGCTCGGTGATCAGTCGCAATAAATCGCCGGATATTCCTTTCGATCAGTCGATCAATCCGTATCGGGGTTGCGAGCACGGCTGTATCTATTGTTACGCGCGGCCGTCGCATGCGTACTTGAATCTCTCTCCCGGCCTCGATTTCGAGACCAGGCTGTTCTACAAGGCAGACGCGGCTCGATTGCTGGATGAAGAGTTGTCGGCGCGCAGCTATCGGTGTTCGCCGATCACGATCGGCGCCAATACCGATCCTTATCAGCCGATCGAGCGCGAGTATCGCGTCACTCGCAGCATCATAGAAGTGCTCGCACGCCGGCGGCATCCGTTCTCGATCATCACCAAGAGCGCGATGATCGAGCGCGACATCGACCTGCTCGCGCCGCTGGCCAAAGACAATCTCGTCTACACGCTGGTCAGCATCACTTCGTTGAACAATGACATCAAACGCACGCTCGAACCGCGCACGGCATCGCCGGCCGCGAGATTGAGAGCGATTCGCAGCTTGAGCGCGGCAGGCATTCCGGTCAGCGTCATGGTCGCGCCCGTGGTTCCAGTACTCACCGATGCCGAGCTGGAAAAAATTCTTGAAGCCGCGGCCGAGGCAGGCGCGCAGGGCGCCGGTTATGTGCTGCTCAGGTTGCCGTACGAGCTGAAGGATTTGTTCCGCGAATGGTTGGAACAGCATGAACCGCTGAAGGCGAAGCACGTCTGGTCAAGATTGCATGACATGCGCGGCGGGCGTGACAACGATCCGCGCTGGGGCGTTCGCCAGCGTGGCGAAGGTCAATATGCCGAGCTGCTGGCGCAACGCTTTGCAGCCGCCTGCGCGCGATATGGTCTGAAACATCGCGAGCGATTTGTCCACAACACCGAATTGTTCATCCCCGGCCCGACTGCAAGCGACGGCGGCTCGCGACAGTTATCGCTGATCTGAACGGTCTAACGGTCGACAGTCGACCACTGTCGTGAAGTCGCGCGACGATTTGACATTGCGATCTTATTTCGCGCGCAGCGACCAAAGGCGCTTGCGCGTTTTCCCGGCATTGACGTATGAATGGTGCGCGTATACTCGATCGGGCACAGGTCGGCGGGACGAATCGGATCGCTGCGAATCGGATTGGCATTGAACGGCGAACGCTTCAGGACGGAACTCACAAAGACCTGCACTTCTGCGGAGAACATCATGAACGCTGTTGTCTCGACCTCCGTGCGTCTCGCGATGGCCATCGCGGCGTGCGGCAGCGTGGGCGTTGGCTTGAGCGGTTGCATGACCGCGAAGATCGAAGAGCTGCGTGAGGCGCCGACGCAAATCTCGTCCAACGAAGCGATCGTGTTGCTGGCCAAGCCGCACCTGGAAGGCACGGGCACGGAAGACAAATTTCTGGATTGCCTGGAGCGTGAGCTGGTCGGTGAGTCGGTCTCCGCAAACGTTGCCGAGAGGCAACGTGCAGGTAAGGAGGTGCAGCCGCGCAGCAACTTGAGCAAGCGGCCGTTCCAGATCTACGCCGATCACAATTTCGTCGACGCACTCTATCCCTGGCTCGAACCGAGCACGGCGCCCGCCAACGCGCAGGGCTTCAGCTCGTTCCTCGCTCGGCCCGGTGTCAGCGAACGAGTCAACGAAATGGGCGTGCGCTACATCGTATGGATCGACGGCGTGACGCAAAAGACCGACGGCGGCGGCAGCATCGCGTGCGCGGCCGGTCCCGGCGGCGCCGGTTGCCTCGGCCTCGGCTGGTGGGAGAAATCCTCCGATTACGAAGCGACCATCTGGGACCTGCGCCAGGGCATCAGCGCCGGCAGTCTCACGACCGACGTTAAAGGTACATCGGTGATGATCGGCGCAATTGCCCCCATCCCGTTGATCGCCCCGGTACAAAGCACTGCCTGCGATCGCCTGGCGGGTCAGTTGCTGGATTTTTTGACGGGCGGCAGCGACGACGAAACCGCCGCGGTGTCGCGCAAACGGTAGAACTTTCTGCCCGGCGCGCGATTTACTTTTAAAGATTACATGGGCGAGTGGTCAGCCGACGTTCAGCTGATCGGTCGCAGAGTTTCTCGGTTACGAACATCGAGCCAGCGTTCGTAACTGGGGAATGGAAGGAGAGGACATGCAGAGTCAAACCACCCGGCTACCAGCATCCGGGGCATCGTCGCCAACCACCCGGCGGTTGCTGACGATTGCCATGCATTGCATGGCCGTCGGCTCCGTGTCCGCGTTCCTCATGGGTGGCTGCGCTCAGCAGCAGCAATCTTCCTCTTCTTCAATGCCTTCGAGCCCGAGCTCGAGCGGCGGCTCGTCCGGTTCTTCCGGCGGTTCTTCCGGTTCCAGTGGCGGCTCCTCCGGCGGCTCTTCGAGCAGCTCGCGCGGCAGCTCCGGCGGTTCGCAATCGGCAGGCGGCGGCGCCAGCGGGGGCGCGTCGATGCCCGGCGGCACGCCTTCTTCTTCGAGTTCTTCACGCGGCTCTTCCGGCGGTGCGAGCGGCAGCAGCGGCGGTGCCAGCGGATCTAATGATGGCGGCTCACAGGGCGGCGGATCGTCCGGTGGCGCCCAGGGCGGCTCGCAAGGTGGCGGCGATTCCAGCGGTGGCTCGCAGGGCGGCGGTTCTTCCGGCGGTGGCAGCGAAGGTGGTTCGTCCGGCAATGCCGGCGGATCGAGCGGTGGCCAAAGCGGCGGTGGCTCTTCTGGCGGCGGCGGCGCGCAGCCGACGATCAGTGTTTCGGTGCCCGGTGTGGGGCTGCCTTCTGTAGGCATTCCGATGCCGAGCACGGGCGGCGGTGCGTCGGGCAACTCGTCCGGCGCTGATTCCGGCGGCGGTGGCAGCAGCGGCGGTGGCGCTCAAGCCGGTGGCGGCAGCTCAGGCGGCGGCGCCGATTCTTCAGCGGGCGGCACATCCGGCGGAGCCTCGGCGAACGAAAGCATCTTCAGAGGATCGAGTGGGGGCGGTGGATCGGCCGGTGGAGCCGCAGGCGGTTCCGCCGGCACGATGGGATCCGCGGGCGGCGCCGGTGGCGCAGCTGGATCGATGGGCGGTGCCGCTGGTGGCGGCGCGGCCGGATCAATGGGTGGTGCCGCAGGTGGTGGCGCGGCCGGCACGATGGGATCGGCCGGTGGTGCTGCGGGCGGCGGCTCAGCAGGTGGATCTGCAGGCGGCGGCGCACAGGGCGGCGGTGCGGCGGGTTCCATGGGCGGCTCGATGGGTGGTGGCCAAGGCGGCGCGGCGGGTGGTTCGCCCGGCGGCGCAGGCGGATCCGCGGGCGGCGGCGCGAACGGCTCACAAGGCGGCGGTTCGCAAGGTGGTGGTGCTGACGGCGGCGGCGGTCCGATGACCACCGGCGAGCGCACCGCGCAGATCGACCGCAAGTTCGACGAATCTTTTGGAGTGTTTGACGGCCGCATGCGCGACGAGCAGGCCACGATTGCCGGTCAGCGCAACGGACGGGGTGGCTCGGGGGGCGGTGGACAGGCCCAAGGCGCCGGCGCGAATGGCCAGAATGGTAGTGGCGCCGGCGGCGAGGGCGATGGTAAGGGTGGCAACGGCCAGGGCTCCGGCCAGCAAGGCAAGGGCAATGGCAACGGCAATGGCCAGGGTCAAGGTCAGGGACAAGGCCAGGGTCAGGGCGAAGGCCAGGGCAAGGGCGGCCAGCGCGGTGGCGGCGGTGGAGTGGGCGGCGGCGCCGGCGGCGGCAGCGGTCCCAACACGGCGCCGGCGGATATTCCGGACGGCAGCGACGACGACATCGTCGCCCGGCAGCTGCGCGAAGCGGCTCAGAACGAAACCGATCCGGAGCTGCGCGAGAAGTTGTGGCAGGAATATCGGAACTACAAGAAGGGGACCGGCTGAAACTCATCTTAGGAGTGGCGGTCCACGACTGGCACGAGCAACAGGCAATGGGGCGCTAGGCGGGAACGACGAGAACGGCTCAGGTTGAAAGTTATGAAGCGCACGTTTGCTCTAATCGTCTTATCGGTCGCAGCTGTCGGTCTCGGCGGCTGTGTCACTCACGAAACGCGCCCTCAACAGCGCGTGAAGCTGGTGCAGGCAGCCAGCGAAATTCCCGAGTCGCAGCTGCTCGACGTCGGCGTGCGGCTGTTCGATGAGAACCTGCCCAAAGACGAAAAGGTGATGGAGGAGAAACACATCTTCCCCGAAGTGCGCAAAGCCGAGGCGCGCTACATTCCCATGCAGCTGCGTAACACGCTCGAAGGCACCGGCCAGTGGGGCCAGGTGCGCGTGATGCCGGGCGACGCCGAAGCGCTCGATGTTTATGTCTCGGGCAAGATCATCGAATCGAGCGGCCAGATGCTCCGCGCCGAGATCACGGTGTCCGACGCGAGCGGCCGGCAGTGGTTCAAGAAGGAATATGAGCAGCTCGCCGACACGCGCTCGTACAAGGACCAGACCGGCAAGCCGCGCGATCCGTTCCAGAACCTCTACAACAACCTCGCGAACGACATGCTGGCTTATCGTCAGCAGCTGAGCGCGAACGATCTGGAAAACGTGCGCCGTATTTCCGAGCTGCGCTTCGCGTCCGATCTCGCGCCGTACGCTTTCAGCAACTACATGACTCAGGACAAGAAGGGCATGAAGCAGGTGGTGCGCCTGCCGGCCGACGACGATCCGATGATGCAGCGAATGGACCGCATCCGCGAGCGCGACTACGCGCTGCTCGACACGATCAACGAACACTACTCGCTGTTCGCGGACAATATGTCCGAGCCCTACACCAACTGGCGGCGCTACAGCTATTCCGAGCTGGAAGCGAAAGACGAAGCGCGCCGCTCGGCGATAACTCGCAAACTGCTCGGCGCGGCCGCGATCGTTGGCGGCTTGGTCGTCGGCGCGGAAGCAAACACATATGCCGGGCAGGCTGCGGCCACCGGCGCGATCTTCGGCGGCGCATACGCAGTGAAGAGCGGCTTCGACAAGGGCGCGGAAGTGAAGATGCACTCCGACTCGTTGAAGCAGCTCGGCGAATCGTTCCAGTCCGAAGTCCAGCCGATGGTGGTTGAAGTGGAAGGCCGCACGCTGCAGCTCAAGGGCACTGCCGAGGAGCAGTACCAGGAGTGGCGGCGCCTGCTCAAAGAGCTCTACGAAAACGAGACGGGTGCCGCGCCCCCTGTGACACCGACGCCGGCGCCGGTCACCGCCAAGACTGCGACGGGCAACTAACGCACCAGCGCTCGACTCGAGCAATGAATCATGCTGGAGCCGGGGCGGGAGCTGTCTGCCGGAGTCGTCTTGGTCCGCCGCCTGGGAGCGGGGAATAGCGGTGAAGTCTGGCTGGCGCTGGAGCGCGAGCTGGAACGCTGGATCGCGGTCAAGATCCTGTCGCCGGAGTTGATGCAGAACGCCGCGCTGGTCGCGGCGTTGAGCGACGAATGCGAACGCGTCGCCGCGCTCAACCATCCGAACATCCTCGGCGTCGACCGGCTGTATCGCTCGGCGCGCCATTCCTGGATCGCGATGGATTACGCCGCCGGCGGCGATTTATCGCAGCTGCGCGGTCGCTCGAGTTACGAAATCCTGCGAACTGTCATTCCAGTCGCTTCGGCTCTGGCGGCGGCGCACGATGCGGGAATCGTCCACCGCGACGTCAAACCGGCGAATGTCCTGTTGAGTGCCGACGGGACGCCGCTGCTGACGGACTTCGGCGGGTTGATGGGCGGATCGCCGTTTACCGCGAGCCCCCAGCAGCTGGCCGGCGAGCCCGCGACCGTGGCGGATGATATGTACGGTTTTGGCGCGTTGCTGTACGAGCTATTGTCGGGATATCCGCCGTTTTATCCTGACGCGGCAGCGGCGCGCGGGATGAGCAACGAGCCCGCGCCACCGCCGGCGAATGTTCCGGCCGGTGTGGCTCAGCTGCTCGGGAGGTTGCTGGCACGCGATGCGCGGCAACGCCCGGCCGAGATGCGAAGTGTCGAACGAGAATTGAAAGCGGCGCTTGCGAGTCTGTCGCCGCCTGCGATCATGAGCAGTATGAACGAGCCTGCAACCAACGATTCCACGCCGATCAGACCAGCCTCGCTGAAGGTCGAGCCGCCCGGCTTGCGTCCGCCGCCGGGGCAGAGCGAACCCTTGCGCGGCGAATGGCAGCGCGCCAGCGGCAATCGAGTCACCGAAGACGAATTGCGACGCCAGGGTTTTCGTCGCGGCCTCGGCGCGGCACTGGTGGTGCTCGGGGTGGTCGCCGTCATCATCGTGTTCTTCGTGCTGCCGAAATGGGTGACGCCGCCGCAGTCCGAATCGCCGGCCCCC
>CAMLEO010000059.1 GCA_946478975.1 uncultured Steroidobacter sp. | reverse complement strand
TCCGCGTAAAGTTGAATCGTATCTGCATGGTCCGCGGCTCTTGCGCTGTCGCGGGCGTGAAAGCCCACTGCTTCGACGCTTTGAGGGCGAGCCGCTCAAAGTAACGACTCGGGCCGCGATCATCCGCCCTGGCGCCGACGACTCGGCCCTGTGGATCGATGGTGACGAGAACGGAAACTCGGACCGTGCCGCGGATGGTGTCGAGTGCGCTTTGCGGTACGTCCGGACTCACTTCGTTGATGGCAGACGTCGGCACGTCTGGTTGCTGCCGCACTTCCGGTGCAACCGGCGGCGGCGCCTCGACCGGTTTCGTCACGGTTGTTTGGGCAGCCGGCTCGGCAACGGGCGGGGGCACCGGATCGGTTCTTGTGAAAGTACTGATCCCCCACCAGCCCAGCGCAATCGCGATGATTCCAACTACCAGCAGCGCACTTTTGCTCAACCGCCGCCAGGCCGGCGGCGGCGCCGGCTCTTGCGGAATCAACTTGATGCGGATGACCAGCCGGCCCGCGGAAGGAGCGTCGATCTGAGCGTCGGTCGCCTGCATCTGAAGCCGATCTGTGACGTGAGAATCCGATGAAGTGCCAGGTCGCACTTTATCGTCGATCTCCCTCCCTCGCGCAATCGGATAGTCACCGACGCGGGTCGACAGCGCCCTACTCCACCGGCTGGCGAATGATCGTCTTCCACTTTGCTGGGGCGGCGCGGCGGATGTCGCTCAGGTAGATCTCGTGGTGTTTGCCGGAGAGCTTGCAGCCGCTGGCGGCGATGAAGGCGTGGAGCTTTTCGATGGTGGGGCCTTCTTCGCTGAAGGGGCCGAGGTGCAGGATCTGCGCGGCTTTGCCTTCTTTGAAGGCCGCGAACCTCACTTGGGACAGCGAAGGAAGATCTTTCTTGCGAGCGAGTTCGGCGCGGCACGTTTCGACAATGGCTTTAGTGACGATGGGCGGTTGCATGATCATGATCGTCCACAGCCACTCGTGCTTGCGCGCGACGCTGAACTGACGCATGTCATCCACCCACCACAAACCTTCTAGAGGCATCACGCCATAGTCGACGGCCGTCGCGCTCTTCTTGATCGAGAACTTGATCGTGTACGAAAGACTGAACAGCGCCTGCACCGCCGCCTGGTACGCAGGCGACGTGTTGGGATCGCCGGTGCCATCGACGCTCAGGTAGTTGAGCTTCGGCACATCGACGAATGCAGGCTGTCTGGCGGAGGCGGTGTAGAGCGACTCGAGCTCTTTCTTGTAATCGATGCGAGTCATCGGCGATGGCACAGCTCGAAAAATGAATGGCGCCCCCGCACGCACGCGGGGACGCCATTATCGCTCAAAGCGGCCGAGCCTGGTCAGGCTTGCTGTAATCGCAAACGCCTTCCGGAAAGATCTGCTGCAACCGTTGCACCTGCAGCTCGCTCAACGTCCACGGCGCATAGGTTCCTTCCGCGACCGCCTGCTCCACCGGCTTCAAAGCGCATTTGTAAATGCCACCTTGAATCGGCGCACCGGCGACGATGCGCGACGTAGAGTGAATCGGGAACCGTTGCGTGCACGGGCCGGCGGGTTTGTCGTCGAGGATGCCGTTCCACGCATCGTCACCACCATAAATGAGTTTGCCGGCGACATCGAAGCAGCTGTCCACCGCCCGCGACGGTCGATTGCCGCGAATGCCCTTCTCCGGCCACTTCTCCATGTTCTTCAGCCATTCTTCCATGACTGCGATCGCATCCATCGACTGGCTCGCCTTCGGCACGCCGGGCATGGTGTCGGTGAACCAGATCAGGAGCATGTCGCTGTTGCCCATCTTATCCAGCACGCGACGGCGCACGGCGAAGCTCTGATGCACGTTGTGCATGTCGAGCTCGCGCTCCAGGTACTGGCGATGATCGATGGTCGGCCGATCGAGCTGGCCGCTGAACACCATGCCCGACGTATACGCCGCCCGCATCGCGCTGAAGTCGCCATGTGTGCGTGGCGCCGGCTGCGAGGGATCGGTGCTCAAATTCATATTGCGCCGGCTCCACGGATCGAAATAACCGGGCACGGTGAGCGCCTTGTTGATCTCCGCGGGAGTCGTGCCGAAGAACGGGAAACCCTCCTGCACCATCTGGCTCGGATGTTTCCAACCGCCGATGCTCCAGTTCAAATTCAGGAATTCATCCAGCGTGATCTTGCCTTCCTGCAACGAGCGCAAGCCGTACTGCACGCCGACGTTGTCCCAGGTCGGGCGCGCGGCGCCGGTCTCATCGACGCCATAGATATTTCGCAGATCGTCATAGTGAGTCCAGCGGATCGCAGCGATCGCCGACTGCGGCTCATAGTTCTGCTGGTTCGGCGCCTGCCCGAACAGCGGGTTCATCGCGAGCGGCGTCAATCCGCGCCAGGCGGGAACGCATTCTGTCGAGCCAACCGCCGTGCTGTAACCCAGCGCGACCTTCAGCTGCGCGAGCGGATCGTTGACCTTGTCGAACCCTTCTTCGGCGTTCAAGCCGACCAGCCAGCTGCGATTCTTGGTCACGCGCCACTTCGGATTCGCGCGATCGGTCGCATCCATGTAGTGCTCCAGCAGTTCGCAATCGCCGACGTGGATGGTCTGCGTGACCATATCGGGATACGACTGCACTGGCAGCAGCGCATCGAGCACGCCAGGCAGGTTCTGACCGATGATGTATTGTTGAATCGCGCCACCGGAGCCGCCGAGGCCGACGGTGTACTGGGGCACGCCGTAGCGCTCGATGAAACGTTCCTTGGTCATCATCGCGGTCTCGCCCGCGACTTGCAGGTTGTAATGCGAGCCCGTGTTGTTGCCGCTGGAATGCGCGATGGCGTAGCCGAGCCGCAGGATGTCGGGATTGAGCGAGCCGCTATGCACCGTGCCTTGCGTGTGACCGATGGCGACGCCGCCCTGGAACCAATACAGCAGGCGCCCATTCCACAAGCTCAAATCGATCTTGCCCGGCCTCTCCCCCGCCGGCGCGAGCATCGCAAAGCTGTACAGGAAACGATTGATCGAGCCGACTTCGCGGCGCACGACGAAATCGACCGTGCGTCCATCCGGCATCGTCACCTGCGCGAGGTCGGCGGGGCGGCTGCCATCGGCGGGCATCGGGGCCCACGTGTTGCTCGTCGTGCGATACAGATAAGTAACAAACGTTTCGATCGAGCAGTCGCGGCTGTAGCCAATCACGTTGCCAGCGGTGTCGAACACGCGCGTGCCGGGCGGGGTTGCACTCTCGATGATGGGCTGACGACCGACGCCACCTTGAGTCGTGGTACAAACAAACGGCTGCTGCTGCGGGCCGGAGAACATCGGACCCGTGATCGGGTAATTGATCAGCTTGATGGAATCGCGCTCGGGCCGGCCTTTGACGAGGACTTCTAGCTGATTCTCGCCTTCCGTAAGGCCCGTGATCACGGCTTGAATGCGATCGCCCTTGTCCTTCAAATCCACCTGCAGCGGGCGGCCGTTCAAATACAACTGGATTTTGTGAGACACCCCGGGCGCCAGGCGTACTTCGATGCGTGCATCGCCGCCTGAAACATATTGGGCTGGGCTCGATAGAACGCTCAGCTCGACAGCCTTGCTTGCAGGATGCGCGGATGCCGCGCTCGACGCAACCATTGCCACCGCAAGCGCCAGAAAAAACCGCCATCGATCTTTCAGCATGTCCGTATCCCCCGTCCGTAAGAAATCGGCGCGATAGGGATACTCCTCGCGGCGATAGATTGCAATCGCATGCGCATGTTGAGCGCACGTGTGTATGCAATGCTACTTTCGAATTTCCACGAACTCGCGCAGGTCGCGACGCTCGATGGCTGCCGCCATCAGTGCTGGAAATTTGTCCGGGGTACATGCAAACGCCGGTACGCCGATGCCGGCGAGCTGGCCGGCAAGATCGGCGTTGTAAGAAGGCGCACCCTCGTTGCTCAATGCGAGCAGCGCTACGAACTGCACGCCGGAAGCGACCAGGCTCGCCGCGCGCTTCATGAATTCCGTCTCGACGCCGCCTTCGAACAAATCGCTGATCAACACAAAGATCGTGTCCTGCGGTGAGCGCACGAGCGTCTGGCAATAGCCCACCGCGCCGTTGATGTCGGTGCCGCCGCCGAGTTGCACAGAGAACAGCAGATCGATGGGATCCTCCAACTGTTCGGTCATATCGACGATGGAAGTATCGAACACCACCAGCGAAGTGGACACCGAGGGCAACGTCGCCAGCACCGCGCCGAAGATTGCCGAATACACCACGCTGGTCGCCATCGAGCCGCTCTGGTCGATGCAAAGAACGATGTGACGCATCGACTGCCGACGGCGGCCATAGCCGATGCGCACCTCCGGCACGATGGTTTGGTACGCCGGCTGATAATGTTTCAGATTCGCGTGAATGGTTCGGCGCCAGTCGATGTCGGCGTGGCGAGGACGGCGATTGCGAGCCGAGCGATTGAGCGCGCCAGCAATCGCGGCACGCGTCGGTTCGCTCAGCTTTTTCATCAGCTCATCGACGACCTTGCGAACGACGGCACGCGCCGTCTCGCGGGTCTTGGCCGGGATCACGCCTGACATCGCAATCAGATCGGCGACCAGGTGCACGTCTGGCTGCAACGATTGCAGCACTTCCGGCTCCATCAACAGCCGCGTCATGTCGAGGCGTTCGATCGCATCCCGCTGCAACACCTGCACGACACTCGACGGAAAGTACTCGCGGATGTCGCCGAGCCAGCGCGACACGTTCGGTGCCGAGCTGCCGAGCCCGCCTTTGCGATCTGAGTCGTACAACGCCTGCAGCGCCTTGTCCATGCGCGTGTCGGCGACGTTCAAGGAACATCCAATGCCGTCGGCTTCATCGCCGCCCAGGATGAGCCGCCAGCGTCGTGCTGCTTCGTCGTCGCTGATCATTCGGGCAAATTCCAGATACGCTTCAAGACAGGAACCATGGCGTGCGCCGCCTCGACATCAAAATCGGACGTGCCGGTTGCGGCCGATGCATGCACACCGCCCGAGCGCAGACGCTCGCCGATGTGACGCCGCTCGGGCGCTGGGAAGTTTGCAAACGTGCGTCGAATCAGCGGCAATACTTGGACGAAGTGTTCTGCCGACGTTCCGCGCACCCAATGATCGACCAGAGTTCTCAAGCGGTCATCGTGAATCAGCACAGCGCCGCTGGTGGACAACAGCCCTTCGACCCAATGCGCACCGACGGCGGGCTCGGTGCCCACGGACAACGCGCGAGAAAACGCGTCGGAGAGCGCCTCGAACGGCACTTCGGTCGCATCGTAAAGCAACCGGTAGGCATAGCCTGCGAGCAGCGCGTGGGCGCTGTCGTTGTCGGCGATACGTTTGAGCATGTCCCGCCAGCCGCGCGAATAGCCTTGATCGGCGAGTAAAGCGAGCGAGCGGTCCGCCGCCATGAGATGCTCCCACAAATTTTTCGCCGCCTCATCGTCGATGTGAGTCGTGGCGCTCGGGCCGGCGACAAAAATGCGCGGAATCAGTCCCTGCAGGATTTCACCGACCAGCGACACGTCCGTGGCTCGAACGTTTCCATAGCGATACACGTTTACGAGCGGCGGCAGCGCTTCGAGCAGCTGTAACACATCGGTCGACACCGCCGCACGCGCTTCGATCGCTGCAACGAGCGCACCGATCGCGCCGGGCAAGTTTGCAAACAGCGCATCTTCCAACGCAGTGATCAAACTGCTCAACGTCGCGGCAGTGCTTGCGCTGCGCTCGGCAACCTGCGTAGTTGCGGCCTGCTCCACGGTGTGACCGAAGCGACTTGCTTCGATCAATGTGATGGCGAATTCCGGTCGCCAGCCCACGTCCCATAATTCGTGGAATGTTCCGCGGCCGCTCGTTTGCGTTTTAGGCTCGCCCCAAGGCACAGACAGCAAGCGCAACCGACGCAGCAGCTGACTGCGTTCACGATCGAGCGGTTCGCGCAGATCCAGATCGAGCGTTTTGATTTCGAGCTTCGGCGGCAGGCGCAAGCGCCTTTGCTGTGCTGTGAGATCTTGCTGCAACGGAGCCGCCGGGAAATCCTCCGGCACGCTGCCGAGCCGATCGCCGAAATGCCACCGTCGCGCGATGAGCTGCAACTGCAATGCGTTGCCTGAGCTGAGCACCGACTCGGCCGCGTCGTTGAATTCCGCGAGGCCCGGCACCGGCCGGCCGCGGAGCGCAGCGAGCGTTTCGGCCAGTCGCACCGCTTCGATGACATGAGCCGACGACACCGGAATATCCTGCTCACGTAACAATCGTGCCGCGCGAGTGAGCCACTGTGCGCCCAACGCATCGCGCGTATTCCACAACAGCTCGTACCACACTGGCGATTCGATGCCGGCTCCGTAGCCGGAGCGAAACGACAACCGCTCGTACGACCAGGGCGTCCAGGCGGCAGCCGTCTTCGCCCGCGGCAGTCCTTTCAACAACGCATCGTCCGCCTTCGCACTCGGCAACTCGGCGAGCGCCGGCGTATGCCACGCACCACAGACCACGGCGATGTTTTCAAAACCTTCGGCGATCGCTGCACGCAGGCACTTGCGCATGTGGGCTTCGCGCTGTGCTTCCACTGGCGGCAACGGCTCTGAGACCTCGGCGCGCACGGCGCTCATCATCTCGTGAATCGCCTTGAACACTTCGATGTCATGCCCGGCGCGTGATTCGACGAGGTGGTCCCACCAGCGCTCCGCATCGGTATAGCCAGCGGCGCGAGCCATCGGTGCGAGCGGATCCTCATCGAACGTCCGTGACTGCGATGTTTGTTCGGTGTCGTCCGACGCTTCCGGTGTCTGCTCGGCAGGATCGCGCAAGCGTGCCGATTGCGGCAGATCGATGAAGCGCACGGGCAGCGAATGTTTCAACCCGTACTGAAGCGCCTGCCACTCCGGCGAGTATTCCGCAAACGGATACATCACCGCGGCGCTCGGCGCCTGTGGCAGATACACGAGCAACGCGACCGGCGGCTTCAACTCCGGATGCTTCGCGAGCTCGATCAGCTCATTCGCATCCGGCGGCCCTTCGATGAGCACGACATCGGGGCGCACCTGCTCCAGCGCATTTTTCAAGCTGCGCGCCGAGCCAGGCCCGTGATGGCGAATGCCGAAGAGATGAACGTTCGACACGAGCGTGGTTTAGAGCTGCTCTTTGCAGGCGCGATACAAGTCTTTCCAGCCGTCGCGCTCCTTGACCACCGTCTCCAGGTATTCGCGCCACACGATCGTATCCTGCACCGGATCTTTGATCACGGCGCCAATGAGTCCGGAAGCGACGTCCGCCGCACGCAAGGCGCCGTCGCCGAAGTGACCTGCGAGCGCCATGCCGTTACTCACGACGCTGATCGCCTCGGCCGTCGACAACGTGCCGCTCGGCGATTTCAACTTGGACTTGCCGTCCTCGGTCTTGCCCTCGCGCAACTCGCGAAACACGGTGACGATGCGGCGGATCTCGGCGAGCGCCGGCGCTTCGGCCGGCAATTCGAGCGCACGACCGATCGACTCCACGCGCATCTGCACGATGGAAACTTCTTCATCGAGCGATTCGGGCGTCGGCAGCACCACGGTGTTGAAGCGACGTTTCAATGCGCTCGACATATCATTCACGCCGCGATCTTTGTTGTTCGCGGTGGCGATGAGGTTGAAGCCGCGAGCGGCGCGCACTTCATCGCTCAGCTCGTGAATGGGCAACGTTTTCTCCGAGAGCAAAGAAATGAGCGTGTCCTGCACGTCGGCCGGCACGCGCGTGAGCTCCTCCAGCCGTGCGATCGCACCCGACTCCATCGCTCGCATCACCGGACTTGCGACCAGCGCTTCGCGCGAAGGTCCTTTCGCGAGCAGCAACGCGTAATTCCAGCTGTAACGAATGGATTCCTCCGCGGTGCCCGCCGTGCCTTGCACGAGCAGCGTCGAATCGCCCGAAATCGCAGCGGCGATGTGCTCGCTCACCCAACTCTTCGCAGTGCCCGGCAATCCCAGCAGCAACAACGCGCGATCAGTCGCAAGCGTCGCAACCGCGATTTCCATCAGCCGGCGCTGGCCGACGTACTTCGGCGTAATGGTGAAGCCCGAGTCGAGCTTGCCGCCCATCAAGTATTTGACGACGCCCCAGGGCGAAAGCTTCCAGCGCGGCGGCTTCTGCCGCTCGTCTTCCTTGGCGATCGCCGCCAGCTCCTCGGCGAATTGCACTTCGGCTGGCGCGCGCTGCACGTCATTCGATTTCACAGCTTCGTTACTCACAAAATCTCCCGTCGCATCGCGGCTCGAAATTCCACGATGTCATTGAGTTGGTCCAGCGCGTTGCGCCAGCTCGATTCGGCTTCGAGCATCGCCGGCAGCAGCGCACTGGCGGTCGGCACATCGCAGTGATAACCGATGGGGTCGAATACATTGCGCGGCTGCTGATAGCTGGAGTTCTGCTTGGCCGCGATCGTTTTCAGGTGCGCCAACGCGAGGCGCGTGAGCTCAGGCCCGTAAGTGAACTGCACCGTCTGCAGCAGCGAGAGAATCACCTGGCTGTCGCGCAGCGAATCGAGTTTCGCAAGCTGCGCAGCGAGCACTGATTCGCGCACGTCATTCGGGGCTGTCAGCATCATTTCCGAGATCGGCTGACTGCGCACATACACATCTTTGGAGGCGAGCCATGCATCGGTGAGCGCGAGCAGCCACTCGCGTTCGGGATCGCGGCGCGCCGCCTCTGAGAGTGCCGGCAGCAACTCGGTCGCGTAGTCGCTGTCCATGACGGCAGCGACGAACGTGACGGCGTCACATTGAAAGCGTGCGGTCCAATACGACAGCGGTGCGAGCGCCATCATCTGCGACAGCCAGAACGCACGCTCGCCGATCTTTCGATGCGCAGGCGGCTTGGCATCGACGCCGTCTCGCTGCGTGACTTTATCGATCGCTTCGGGCAACGCGATGATGAGTTTGAGCTTCGGCTTGCTGAGTTTCGCGAGCAGTCCTTTCTTATCTTCCGCGGTCACGAGCGTATCGAGGCGCGAACGATGTCGCCGAGACAGCTGCGATTCAGGCAGCGACGCCAGCAACTGCACCGCCGCCTGGCGCACCGGCTTGCGTTTGTCATCGAGCGCTGCTTCGAGGAAGGCTTCATCCGCAAGCGACAACCCTGTCGCGAACGAACGCAGAAAGGCTTCACGCTCCTCCGGCGGATCTTTCGCCCACGTTTCCTGCAGCCACTCGCGCGCCTGCGCCGGATCGTGCTTGCGCATGGCTAGCAACTCGGCACGCCGTTCCTCGAAGGTTCCCGCCAGCCAACGTTCGTGCGACGGCGCCTCGACCGTGGCTGCGATCTTCCACTCCGGATTCATTCGCGCGAGCCAGGTTCCAGTCGCGCCCAGCAGATCGCCGAAGCCGACCACCTCGGAAGCTTTCAGATGTTTGAATACGAGCGGCACGAACTGCGGCGGCAGCTGACGCTTCGCTTCGAGCGCGAGGCTCGCCCACTCCGCGATCAATTCAGCGTGCTCACCGCGCATCATTCGTAACAAGCGCATCGCCGCGACTTCGGAGATGAGTCGCGTGCGATCGACCTGCACGGCTGGCAGTTCATCGGCGGACGCTTGTGGGGCGGAACGTGTGCCCGCCACGTCATAAAGTCGTTGAGCCGCCGCCGCGCGCAGAAATTTCAGCTCCGTGCTCGCATCCGCGCTGGCCGGTGTGAGCTCTTCAATCGGCCACAGCGATGTTTCATTCACGGGCGCGCGTCGCGTGCCGAGCGTCGCGACACCGAGCAGCCGATCCCAAGCGTTTGATGTGGCCATCGTCACGCCACCTTCGACAACAGCGGCGTGTCTTCGAGCCGCGCCAGGATGAACAGCTCCGACTCGCTCTGCACGCTGTGAGGATCGAAGCTGCGACCGTTCCATTCGCCGAACAATCGCAACGGACGGCCGCCGGACACCGCGATCAACTCCCACTGATGTTTGCACGAAGGCGCGACCAGGACGCTGCGCCCGGCTTCGTCTCGCAACGACAAGCGTCCGTCGGAGGCGAGCACCGGACGCACGCGATCGAGTACGAACGGCAACCGTTCGAAATAAGGATTGCGTGCGAGGCTGGCCGCAAACGCGGACTGCAACGATGCGACGTCCAAACCTTCAGGCAATTCGATCCGCCGCGGCTGCGTGCTGTGTCGAGCTTTCTCCAAGGCACGAATCGCAGGCTCGCCATCGAAGAACACCAACTCAGCGTCGAGCACCTGCCCGACCGTGTAGTTCACTGGCAGCGGCTGCGCGCCGACGGCGAATTCGAGCACCAGCGCGAACCGACGCGTATTCGTTCCATGCAGCCAGGTGGTCTGCGTGGTGAGTGTTTCATCCTGGAGCTGGCGGCGAGCGATCACGTGCCAGTGATCGCGCACGCCTTCGCGCTGACGCAGTTGTTCCTGGTCCTGCGTCCAGCCGATCAGCGTGCGCACTTCGGCGGCAAGCGGCGGCGCCAGGCGATCGAGCGCGCGATAACCATCGATGAGCAACTGCAAGCGCGCGATGCCGGCCAGCAGTTCGGTTTGCCATTCGCGGCTCGCCGCAGCCCAGCTCAACTCCCGCACTCGACGCGCAAGACCCGGTGCCTGCGCATCGACGAGCCGTGCCGCCATCTTTTCCCAAAACCCCTCGCCCTGCGCGCGCGTGGCGGCGAGACCTTCGGCAACGATATCGGCGAGCCAGGTTTCGAGCTGTGCGAGCCCATCGACGATGCGGGACTCGCGTTTCTCGACGCGCTTGGCCTGGGCTTCTTTGTCGACTTCCTTTTCGCCCGCGGCGGCCGCTTTGGCTTGCTTGGTCTCGGCGCGCTTGGCGCGATTCGCCGACCATTCATTGACGAACTCGGGCGGCGTGCCTTCCTTCACGGCACCGCCGGCCAGCAACAGCAGCAGCGCGAGCGTATGTTTACAGGGGAGTTTGCGACTCGGGCAACTGCACTTGTAAGTCACATCGACCAGGTCGGCGCGCACCTGGTAGGGATTGGCGCCGCTGCCCTGGCATTCACCCCAGACCAGGCGCTGGTCGCGGCCGAGATGATTCCACTTGGCGGGTTTGGCGGATCCCTGCGCCGCTTTGAAGGAGGCCGGATCGGGCGCGAGCTGCTCGACGCGTTGTATGGACCAATCTGACATGCCGCTGATCGTGACTGAGCACGAGCGCGACTCTACCAGTTGTTTATGAAGATCTCAGCGCCAGCATTGGTCGCGGTTGGCCGTGACCGACGTGCTCCGGACGCCGGCCTGGTTCAGCGACAGCGTGCCGCAGTAGCTGCCATCCAGCGCGAGCTGCGTGCCGACCGGTGTCGCATCGATGACGTACGCGCTGGCGGTCAAGGAGCCGGCGCGCGGCCCGATGGTGTAGCGCTGATTCAAACTGTTTTCTTGTGTGCAGGGAAGATTGCCCGGCGCCGCGCCGACATACGTCATGTTGGCGGTGTAATAGCGCTCCATGAACTGCGCGTACTGTGACATGCACGCCGTCGCAGAGTCCCGATGAGTCCTCGCGACGTAGCGTTGATAAGAGGGGTACGCGATCGCCGCGAGGATCGCGACGATGGCCACCGCGATCATCAGCTCGATCAGCGTCACGCCCGATTGTTTGCGACTTGCCATGGCTCGTATCCGTCAGTTCACCAGTTCGCGCCAGCTCATGCGGCCCGCCTGGACCGCCGAACCCTGTGTCTCGATCGTCTTGGTCGTGCCGTCGTCCAGGCTCACCTGCATCACGTTCTCGATGAAGATCGGATTGCTCGGGCCGCTGCCGAAGCCGATGCCCGACACCACGGTCAGCTGACCGTTCACCATCATCATGTCGCCGTTGGTGAATTCACCGTCGCGGGTCACATCGAAGAACGTCGCATCCAGCCGTCCGCCGGTGAACGGATTGATTGCCATCACGTAGCCGCGGCCCGCCGGCTGGCAGGCATCGCTCGCATCGGGAATGCGCGTCGTGCCAATCAACACCTGGCCCTGGAAACGATTTGGGACCACCATGCGCTCGCCTTCGGCGCCGCGTGTCGGCGACACCAGATCCATGAACCAGCCGCGTCGGCCCTGCAACTCAGCGGCCGTGCCTTCCTCAATGGCGCGCACGTCGGTCTGATTGATCGTGCTCTCGGCGAGAATGTCTCGTTGCACGAGGTCGCTGCGCGTCGCCATGCCCACGCCTTCGTCCTTCAAGCCGTACCACGTTTGCACCTGGCGGCTGAGCGGATCGTTGCCGCCGAGATATTGACCGGTGCCGAAGAACACCCACACGGTTCCGGTCGAAGGATCCTTACCTGCCAGCGGCGCAGCGGTGATCGGCTGCAACGTGCCGCTCGGATCGCGCGCTTCAAACATTTTGGTCGCGCTCGGTGTGCCGGACAGGTTGGTGAACTTCCACAAGTTACCTTTCAAGTCGCCGGCATACGCGACATCAGCGAAGCTGTCGCCGTTGCTATCGCGAGCGAGCACGGCGGTGAGACCGTTGCTGCCAGAAACGGCAGTTGAGCCGACTGTAACGCTGCCGCTGATCGCACCGATCGTCACCATCTGCGCCGTACCGCCGGTGCTGCCCATGCCGTTGCCCAACATCACGCGCCAATCGCCATTCGCGACCTGCGCGATGACCGGCCGGCCGATGTTCTTGCCGAGCGCCGCGATGTCGGTCCCGCTCTTTTCCCACAGGAACTGCACGTTGGTGGGATTGGTGACATCGAGCGCGAACACGCCCGGCCCACCGCGACCCAAGGTGCCGACCAGGATGGTCTTCCACGTGTTGTTATCGTAGACATCCGCCACGGTGAGCTCGCCGTCGACGAAGTAACGATGGTCATACGCCGGGTCCGCGTACGAGCGCAGGTTGTTCATGATCGCGCCATTGGGCACGAACGCGTACAGCTCAGCGCCGGTGTTGGCGTTGAATCCGTGCAGCATGCCGTCGTTGGAGCCGACGTAAACCATCGGCGTGCGCGTGCGCTGAGCGGCGGCGAAATCGTCATAAGTGCTCGCGCCAGTGAACGTCGCAGCCGTGTACAAACGCGTGTTCGGCGCGCCGACATACACCGGCGTCGAGTTGACGATGTCACCTAAAATTTCAGTTCGGGTGCGCAGCAGGCCGGTGCCGCGCGCTTCTTCCATGCTGCGATCGCCTCGCAGGTAATCCACGATCTGCTGCGTGCCGAGCGCCGCCTTCTGATCGGAATTCAAGTTGCTCCAGTTGAACAACCGATAGCGGTTGCCGCCGCTGGCTTGAGGATCGTCGAAATAGATGGCACGCGCCGACCACGTGGCAGCCGACAGCTGCGTCGTCGCACGCCAACGCGGGCTGCTCGCGAGCGAGCCGTCGGTGTTCACGTTGAAGGCTTGCACTTCGCCGCTCCAGGTGCCGGCGTTGAACTGCGCCTGGAAGGTTTGCGTGCCTGTTTCCAGGCGCGTGGAGTTCGAGGACAGCGAGGTGCCGGAACCTACCGCTTCGCTGGCGATTCTCGCGAATGCTCGCGACAAGCTTTCGACCATGCGGTCCGCTTCGCTCGCGACATAGAAGTTCGTCGGCCGCGGATCGCCGGTGGACAACGTTTCGCCACTGCTCCACAAGGACGTTTCGAGCGCCGTCGAGCGCGTGTAGGGATCGAACCCGTCCGGCACCGTGAAGCCGCCGTACTTCGTCGCGAGCCAATATTGATTGCTCGCCCGCGGCTCGAGCACTTGGTTCTCGCGCACGTCGACCCAGTAGGTCGAGACGGTCTGCGTGCCGTCGAGATCGGGCCGCAGATCCTTGGTGTGCGAGTCGTACGCGAGGCCGGCGATGTATGCCGAGTTCTCACGGCCGGTGAACGGCGTGTTGATCGTGATGCCTTCGAGCGAAGCAACCTTCTGCGTCGCCGTCACCACGTTCACCGTCGTGTCCGAGGTCACCGTCGAGGGCCGCGTCGGCTCGTCGGTGGTCACGCTGTTGCCGGGCAGGTTCTTGTCTCGGTGCGTGTTCGCATCGCCGATGCCGAGCATGGCGCTGCGCTGACAGCGATACTGCATCGGATCGTCCCAGGTGGTGATCACCGGAAAGCCGTCGGCCAGCTGATATTTGTAATCCGAGGTGCCGCTGAGCGTGGTGTACTCCGGAACGTTGCCTTGATGTTTCAGGTAACGAATCGCCGCGTAGAAGAGCTCGCTCACCGGGTCGTAGCTCTTGTGATTCGCGGTCGTCATCTCGCCGAACTTGTTGACGTAGTTGATCACGCCGCTGTCCGCGATGGTGGTGCCGCCCGAGGTGGTGCCGACGTTCGAGGCGGTGGCACTCGCATCGGCGGAATCGGGATTTTTCACCAGCACGCCAGTGCTCGGATCCCACTCGCGGGCGGCGTTGGCGATCCAGCCCTGCGACGGATCGAGCTTGTTTTCGCCGACGAACTTTTGTTTCGCGCGCAGCACGCCGCCGTCGCGAAGCATGTCGCCATCGTTGAGATAACCGAACACGCTGTAGCGCAGGCGCTCGGAGTACTGCTGGATCAAGCCTTCGGGCTTCCAGCCGTTCGAATATTGTTTGCAGTTGTCCTCGACGCCGATGCCGGCGGAGTTGTCGCACACCTTCACGCGCACGCTCACTTCATACAGCGTGCTGTCGGTGCTGCCGAAGGTCGTATGCAGGGACGGGTTGTACGCCACGATGGTCGTGGAGCTGAAATCGCCGGTGCGCTGAAAGCGCATTTTGTTGCCGAGGCGCCAGATGCGAATGCTGACCTGGGGCCAGTTGTCGATCGGCGTCGCCTTCTTCACCGTATTTTGATCCGAGCCGCTCGCCGGCAGGCGCCGATCCGGATAGATGCTGTTGCCGCCGTTGCCGTCGTAGCGCGCCTTTTCCAGCCAGGTCTCGGTGCTGGTGTCGCGCACTCGATAGCCGCCGGTCAGCGCTTTACGAAACGGATCGATGGTCTGGGTCGCGGCCCAGTTCATGTAGTTGCCGCTCCACTCCGCGTTGCTGTTGTTGCATTCGTGAGTGGTCGTGGTGTGCACCGGATAGAAATATCGCAGCGACTCGGTGGCGTTGTACGAATATTTGTAACACTTGTCGGGGTCGAAGTAGCCGACGTAGGCGCGCGTGATGGTGTAGGCGCCGAGGTTCGCCATGCTGTCGAGCGTGGGCCACTCGACCGACGGCACGAGCAGCAGATTGCCCGGCACATTGCCTGCGACCGACAGCGGCGATTGCGACACCGTCTGCGCCGACGCCGCTCCCATCGCCACCGTCCCCAACGCCATGGTCCATAGCGCAGCGATACAGACGAGCCGCCACCGGCCGATCTGTGGGCGCAGAGAACTCGTATTGCTGTTCGTCATGACATCCTCGACCTGGTCGTGGAATCAGATGGCGCGCTTGACGGTGGACTGGAGCACGACGATCGAACGATCGCCGGCGTCGGCGGGGGCGCTGCTGCGCGCCGTCACCCGGTAATAAGCGACGTTGTCGGGCGGATAGGAATTGCCGTAGTTGCCGTAGTCAGCATTGGCATCCAGCCCGAGATTGTTCTGGGCGTTGCCGGTGCCCATGAACTGAATGAAATACTGCGGGGTGCCCGGCGTCTTGTCGTTGTTGACGTTGTAAGTGCCGCCGACCGAAGTCCACACCGCGTTCGCGGGCGGCACTGCCGTACACAGCGTGCCAGCCGTGGGCGAACAATCCTGACCATTGAGATCGGCGATGTGCCAGTTGGCGGTGATCGCACGCTCAGCATCGCGCAATGCCGATTCGGCACGCTGAAACGCGAGCGACCGATCATACATATTCGCGCTCATGCGCTCTTGCAGACTGGTGCCGCGAATGCCGGCCAATCCGATCAGCGTCGCGACCACCAAAAGAATCAACGCGACGACCAGCGCGACGCCGCGCTCGCCCTGCTTGCAGGCGCGCATCTGATGACGACTCATCCGCATTGCCCGGCTCATGGCACGCGGTTCCTCAAAGTCACAATGTTGCTGAAGCTGCGCTGGACGCGCCCGGAATTCACAGTGGTATCGGTCGTGACGCGTTGATCGGCACTCTGCACGATCAGCGTGATCATCACTGCGTTGACGTTCGCCCAGGTGCCGACGTTGTTCGCGGCGCGAAAGTCGTTGTTGCCTTGTTCGCGATACGTCAGCTGCATGTCGGTGACGCCGGCGACCACTTCTTCGGTCTGCACCACCGCGCCTCGCCCGAGTCGGCGCCGATACAGCGACCGGCCGCCTTCGCTCGCGCGGCCGTTGTTGCCGATGTACCAAGTGACCGCCGACATGCGTGCGATCTGCGAGTTGGGGCCGAAAATATAAGCGTTGCCGTTGGTGCTGCTGCAGTCGGTTGGATAACCCAGGCCCTTGGAACAATTGCCCGGGTCGGATACGCCGCCGCCGGTGTTGTGAACGACGGTCACGTTGTTGGCGTTGTAGTCGGTCACCTGGAGGACCACCGCGTGGTCGAAGTCGCACACGATCAGGATGTCGTCGGCGATGAAGTCGGTAGTGGTCGCGTTGATCTTGAAGTTCGAAGAGGTCGGATCGTGCGTCTCGACCGTGAGGCCCGTGCCCTCGATCCCCTGGAGCGTTATCGAATCGGTGCCGGCGACGCGCTCGCCCGTCGCCGAGCTGATCGGCACCGCCGGATTCGTCTGGCTGCCCTCGTAACCGGCGACACCGAACCAGTTCTGCCACCAGGCAACGCCGCCCGTCGGATCCAGCACGTTGGCCATGCGCCCGCTACTGTCACAACCTGAGATGCCGCCCTGGCGTACGTCGCGCGCCAACAGCTCGAAGGCCGTGCGCGCACTCTCTTGAACTTGCGACAGCGCTTCGTTGGTGCGGTAACTCTGCCGGTTCGCGAGGATGAGACTGGTCGCGCCACCGATGATCACGAGGCCAAGCACCATCGCGACCATCAGCTCGATGAGTGTGAAGCCACGCTGAGGACGCGTCACAACTGCACCACCGTCGTTACGACTTGCAGTACGTCGGGCGTGTTGCCGTTGGCATCGGGCTGGGTGTTCGTACCGCGCGTGTCGTTCCAGCGCACGCGGATCGTGCACAACGAACCATTGCAGTCGACCGATCCCGTTGCGGTCGGCCCCAGTGCACCTAGCAAACTTTGACGCCAGGTTCGCAGAGAGGACTGTGCGAACGTATTGCCGGTTGGATCAGCGGCGTCGATCGCAAGATCGAACTCGTCTCTCAACGCAGCGGCGCGATCGGCGCGCATCGCGTCCGCAATCGTGTGCGTCTCGACCACAGCCATACCTCGCTGCATGGCGCTCTCGTTATATCTCAGGCTCCACATCTGCAGTCCTGCCATGCCGAGCATGCCGAAGGACAGCACCAGCAGCGCGATCAGCACTTCAATGAGGCCGACGCCGCGTTGGCTGCTATAGATATGAAGGCCGCGCTTCATGTGCATGTCGTCGTGTTATCTAACACCGTGGACATGCGGCTGCCCGCGCCCATCACGATTCGGCGCACGTTGCGGTCGATCCGGCGCGAAGAGCAGACGGTGATCGTGTGGTCGGCAACCATGACGCCGCCGGTGCGGGCGAGGCCATCAGGGCCGAACACCACTTGATCGGTCGTGAGCGAAGAGCGCATCACTAGCGTGCCGCCGAAGTTGTTGACTGCGCCCTGCCGGACGACGGTGCCGGCATTGGTGAGGACGAGCCAGTTTTGCCAGACGCCCGCGGAGGTCGCACACGTGGTCGAGTTATTGACCGCGCGACACAGCGTCACGCTCGCGTTTCGTTTGATCGCCTCGGAACGCGCGAGGCTGATGGCCGCGACCATGTCATTTGATTGCGCGGTCAATCGTCCGCTGACGATCATCTGTGTAAACGACGGCACCGCGAGGGCCATGAGGATGCTGGCCACGGCAACGGTGATCATCAGCTCGACGATGGTGAACCCCGCGCCCTGGCCCCGTGGGCGAAGGCGGGCTGTTGTGCTCTCGAACATTGTTGTAGGCGCGCTGCCGTAGTCGGCACTTTCCCGTATGTCGCGTTGATGCAGCAACAATACGGCAAGGATAGGTCGTTGCTATCGGCAAATCGCGAACTGCGTCGCAACTGAAACCCTGAAGCGCAGTGCAGGTGAGGGTGTTTTACCCTTAAGGGAATCCCTGCATTATTAGTAAAGTATGTAAATGCTGCCGAGATCGCGTTGCGGCGTCAACTCCGACGCCGCTCCACCTCTGAAGTTTCTTCTCGGCCGATCGCAGCGCCGAGCAGCAGGCAAGCTCGTGCAATGTTCTTTTCTACTGCACTCACGCTGATGCCGCAGCGGGCTGCAATCTGGCTATAGCTCAAACTCTCGACCCGATGCAGCAGGAACACTTCGCGGCAGCGTTCCGGCAACAGCGCGACCGCCGCTTCGACACTGCTCAAGCGCTGTTGCAGATACACCTGCTCATCGAGCGCCGGCCAGGTTTGCGTGTCCCCCTCCAGCACGGCGTAGCTGGTCGCTGTCTTGTCACGAGTGCGCCGCCGGCGAAGGCTGTCGACGGCGAGATTCTTCGCTGCCGAGAACAGCAGCCGTTCCATATCTTCGACCCCGTGGTCCACCGAGTAACGCAACACCCGGAGGTAGGCTTCCTGGATCACATCCTCGGCATCGTCCCTGCTGCCAACGCGGGGGCGAACGTAACGCCGCAGTTTACCGGTCAGAGCGTCCATGACTGTTCCTGTGTTCAGCGGGTTCAAGAAGCGCGAGTCACCGTGCACGTTGAGGAATCGCCGCCGTGGTCCATCGATTCAACTTGCTGACGGCGACGAACGCGATCAACGACGCCAGCAGTCCCGCCACGACCGGGGGCATCAGCTCTTTGAGCTCGGCCACGACGTGGAACAAAATCGTAAAAGCAATTCCAGCCAGGATTCCGGCGATGGCCCCCGCGTGCGTGGCGCCTTTCCAGAAGCGGCCAAGAATCAGCGGAAAAAACAAACCGGCGGCGGTGATGCTGTAGCCGAGCAGGAGCGCATCCAGCACCACCGGCACAGCCAGCGCGATGAAGATGCCGATCAATCCCAAGCCGACCACGCTCATCTGCGACACTCGACGCAATTCGCGATCCGATGCATTCGGTTTCAGCAGCATTTGATATATATCGCGCGTGAAGCTGCTGCTGAAACTGTGCAGCGCCGAGTCGGCCGCCGCAGCAATTGCTGCGACCATGGCCGCGAGCACGATGACCATCATCCACGGCGGCAGCAGATGTTGAATCAGCCACACCGTCGCATGCTCTTGATCCTTGAGCGCCGGATTGATGGTGTAGATCGCCATGCCCATCAGCGCCGCCCACAAACCGATCAGGAAACTGGCGATCGCGAGGTTATACAGGCCGCGCTGCGCGACTTTCTCGTTGGTGGCGCCGAAGATGCGCAGATGATACGTCTGCTTGACCATCGTGGCCGGCAGCACCGCGAGCAGCCAGCCGAGCAGCACATGATCGCCCGGTGCGAAGATCGTCAGATTCTTCGGCGGGACCGTGGCGAAGATATGAGCGAAGCCGCCGGCTTCGCTGATGGCGAGCGGCAAGAGTCCAATGATGAGCAGAACCATCAAGCACAGTTGGGCAACGTCAGTGTAGGCGACCGCTACGATGCCACCGGCAGTTGTATAGATGATGACAACGACGGCAGCGAAGATCAGGCAGAACTCGAACGGCAGCCCGGTCGTCACCGCCAGAATTTTTCCCGCCGCGATCGGTTGCGCAACTGTTGCAGCGACTGCATATAGCGACACCACGCTGGACGTGAGTCCGCGCAACAAGCGCGACTCGCCATATTGATGGCACATCCAGTCGGTCGTCGTGTAGAAGTTCTGGCTGCGCAGCCAGCGGGCGAAGTATCTCGCCAGCAGGAACACGCCGAGCGGCGCCGCGACGCTGGAGTACACCATCACCGCAAAGCCCCAGCGATAACCGATGCCGACCTGCGCGAGCATCACGCCGCCGCCGAACGTCGATGCAATCTGCGTCGCGCTGGAAACAAACAATCCGAAGCGCCGCCCGCCGATGAAGAAATCCTCCGCGGTCTTCTGCTTGCGCGAGGCGAACCAGCCGATCGCGACCATTCCGCCCAACAACAGCCCGATGAGAGTGATGAGCACGACATTCACGGTGAGGTCACCTTCGCGGGTGAAGCGGTATCGGCGCGCGCGCCCGAATTTGCCAGCGACGCCAGCTCGCCGAGCGTGATCGGCTTGACGGGCTGACGCAGGCGGTAATAGCCGACCTCGGCCATCGGCCGATGCAGCTGCGTGGACAACACATGAGCGACACTCAAGCCGCACATGCGGCCCTGGCACGGCCCCATGCCGCAGCGAGTGAAGCTCTTCAGTTGATTGGGGCCTTCGCAGCCGAGCGCGATCACCTCGCGCATGCGCCCCGCCGAGATTTCCTCGCAGCGGCACACCAGCGTCTGCGGATCGCCCGGCGCGAGGAAGCGCTCATCGGGTTGAAACAACACGTCGATGAACGGACGGAACTTGTCTTCCAGCGTAAGGGCCGCGCGATGGGCAGAGGCCGAGGCATCTCTTTGCGGCTCGCTCATAACGCCGAGACGCTGCAAAGCCCCGAGCGCCGTTATAGCACCACGATGTTGCGCGGAGATGGCACCACCGATGTCAGCCGCATCGCCTGCGACAGAAATGCCGGTGAGGCTCGTGCCGCCCCACGCATCGGTGACGACGCGCCAGCACTTCTGACGTTCGAACCATGCGTGCGAGCAGCGCATGGCCATCGTGAGATTGATATTCGGCACCACCCCTTGATGCAAAAACAGATGCTCCGTGCGCAGCGAGGTCCAGCGACCGTTGCGATAGTACTCGACCGCACGCACGCAGCTGTCACCTTGAGCTCGCAGATCGGTGATGCCATCGATGATCGGCACGCCGGCGGCTTTGATTTCCTGCATCCAGCGCCAGCCCTTGTGCAGATTCTTCAAGCCCTGCAGTCCACCGACGCCGTGCGAGAGCGCACGCCAGCGATTGCCTGCGGGCGTCGTGTCGAGCACCGCCGTCACCTTCGCGCCGGCGCGAAGATATTGGCGAGCGGTGAGGTACAACAACGGGCCGACGCCGGCAAACACGGCGCCCTCGCCCACCAGCGCCGATTTCTTCAGCAGGATCTGCGCCGCGCCCGCCGTCATCACACCCGGCAGCGTCCAACCCGGAATTGCAAACGGCCGCTCCTGCGCACCGGTTGCGATGATGACGTGCTCCGCCTTGACGATGCGCGACTCGCCACGCACTGAGAATCCGATCTCGCGCTCGGCGTTGACCTGCCACACCGTCGCCGAGGTGGTGTAATCGAGCTGCGCCTTGCGCAGCGCCTTCACCAGCGCTTCGCCTTTGTAATAGTCCGGCCCGAGGATGTCGCGATTGGCAATCGCACCCTGCTCGATGCCGCGATAAATCTGCCCGCCCGGCGCGGGTTGCTCATCCAGCAGCAACGTGCTCGCCCCGGTTTGGCCACACGTGGCCGCCGCAGCCATGCCTGCAGGCCCGGCGCCGATGATCGCAATGTCGTAGTGACGCTTCATGCTTCGTCACCTGCGCGAGGAATGCGCACGATCTGGCCTGCGCCCGCCTGTCGCTCCACACGCATGCCCGGTCGCACGACCGTCATGCATGCCTGCTGATTCGGTTGATCGTCGATCGTCACCAGGCAATCGAAGCACACGCCCATCATGCAATATGCGCTGCGCGGCGCACCGCTCACGACCGTCGTCCGCAGATCCAGACGGCCCGACTGCAACATCGCCGCCGCTAATGTTTCCTGCGCCGGCACTTCCAGCGCGACGCCATCGATCGTGATCATGATCGACTCGCGCAGCCGCTGTTTGGCGTCGAGATACTTAAACACGGAAGCGCTCCGGGCCGAAGTCGCGCAGGCACTCCGGCGTGCCGCCCTCCAGAATCCATTGCGGAATCACTCGCGCATGCGCGGCCGTCAGCGTGATGCCGCTGTGACACGTCACTGCATACGCGCCCGGGCACTCGCTCGACGACGCATAAATCGGATACGAGTCCGGCGACTGCGTACGCAAACCCGCCCACGTGCGCACGACCCGAAGCGCCGCGAGCTGTGGAAACGCTTTGAGCGCGTTGTTTGCAATCTGCGCCGTGACCGGCGTCGACGTGCTGTCGTCGAGGCCGACATCTTCCTTGGAATAACCGAGCAGCACGGATCCTTCCTCCGTCTGGCGAAAACCGTTCATTGGCAGTGGAAACAAACGTTGCGTGCGCTGAGTGACAATGATCTGGCCGCGCTCCGGCCATAGCGGCACATTCAAGCCGACCTTTTCCGCGAGATCGCTCACACCGAGCCCCGCAGCGAGCAACAACCGTTCGCATCCAATCGAGCCGCGATCGGTGTGCAACTCGAAGCCGCCGCCTGCCACCGGCACGATGTCACGCACCGTGTGACCGGCGTGAAAGTGTCCGCCCAAATCGACGATGCGCTTTTGCATCGCCAGCACCAGGTACAGCGGATTGACGTGACCGTCGGCCGAACAATAGGACGCGGTGCGAACGTCATCGCTCAAACGCAGCGGATGAAACAAACGTTCGAGCTCGGCACGAGACAGAAACTCGCAGCGATAGCCTTCATCGCCCTGCTGATCATGCAAGGCTTCGATGTGCGCTCGACGTTTCTGTGCCGCGGCCTCGCCGACGCACAGGTTCAGACCGCCGGGGCGGCGATAGTCCGGATCGATGCCGCTGTGCTCGTGCAACTCGGCAGCGAACTCGACCCACTCGCGCATGCTCAGTGCCAGCAGTCGTACGTACGCTTGGTTGCCCAGGCCCTTGCCTTGAAACCACACCAGGCCAAAGTTGCTGCGTGAGGCACGAAACGCGACGTCGGCTTCGTCCAGCACGGCGATGTTGGAGTGACGCTGCGCGAGCCCGTAAGCACTCGCCAATCCCACCACCCCGCCGCCGACCACCACGATGTCGTAATGTTTCATCATCCTATCCGTGGATGCTCGTGTCGCCTGGCTTCAAAACGACACCTGCACCTGCGCGTACGCGATGCGTCCACGCACGTCGTGCACCACGTCGTCGTAGCCGGGCCGCACTTTGTCGCCCAGGCTCGGCGGATCGCGATCGAACAAGTTGTTCGCGCCGATCGTGAGCGTGGTCTCGCGCGCGAAGAAATTGGGCAGCTTGAGCGCGTACTGCGCATCGAGCGTCGTCCATGAGGCGATCGTCGTGCCGCCCTGATCGTTCTTGTAACTGTCGATGTAACGCAGCGTCAGATTCACGTTGTGAATGCCGCTGTTCCAATCAAGCGAGGTATTGGCACGCCACACCGGCGTCGAACGGAATGGATTAGTGAAGTTGCGATTGCCGCGAGCATCGAAGGCCGGCGAGTTCGCATCCAGCTGCACTTCGAACTCACGAATCCAGGTCGCGTTCATGCCGACCGAGAAATCGCCGAAGCGGCGCCACGGCAGCGCGTAGCTCGTTGCCATGTCGATGCCATCGGTGAGCACCGAGCCTGCGTTGATGAAGAATGAATTCACCGAGCGCAGCTGCCCGCCAGAGTCGCGCTGTACACGCGGATCGTTCGGCACACCGTCGGCACAATCGTTCTCGACGATGGCCTGCGGACCTTCGTCGGGTGTGATCAGGTCGGTGTAATCAAATCGCCAGTAATCGAAGCTCACATCCAAGCCGCCGGCCGGCTGCAGAATCAGCCCGAGCGAATAGCTCTTTGCTTCCTGCGGCTTCAAGTCCTCGCTGCCGACAACGCGCACCACCGTGTTGTTCGCGACGCCGCGATCGACGCATTCGAGCGCGCCGGTGGTTGGATTGATCGAGGCGGGGTCCTGGATGAACGCTGTTTCGGTCGATGTGCTCTTCTGTCGCACCGACGGCGCCTGGAACGACGTGCCGTACGAGCCGCGCACCGCGAGCCAATCGGTCGTCTGCCAGCGCGCAGCGATTTTCGGATCAGTGGTGTCGACGCCGCCGCTGAAACTCTCGTGACGAACCGCGAGCTGCAGTTCCACGTCCTTGCCGAACGGCATCACCGCTTCGGCGAAGTACGATGTGACCTCGTCCGATCCTCGCACCGGCTCGGCCGTCACAGTCGACGTCAGCGCGCCGGAGCCCGAGGACGTCAACGAATCGATGAAGCTCGTCAGACTCTCTTCCCGATATTGCGCACCGATCGCAAGGCCGACGGGATTGCCGAGCAGATCGAACGCTTCGCCGCCGACGACCAGGTCATACACCGTCTGCGTCGTCTCGGCCTCATCGCGCGCCGTGCGCCACAACGAGCGCAGAAGGTCGTCGCTGTTCGCCGCGACGCTGACGCCATCTTTGGGCGAGACCAGCGTGGGATTGGTCAGCGCGGTGCCAAACGGATTCCAGGTGCCGTTGAGCGCCGCATTGTTCACGTTGTCTTTCACGAACTCGTACGGCCGATCGTCGGTGCGCTTGGACGATGCGTACATATAAGAGAAGTTCGCGTTCCATTTGTCGGTGAGATCGACCTTGAAGCCGCCGACGCCGCGCCAGTAGTCGATATCGATCTCGCGGTCCTGATCCTTGAAATACGAGCCGAGCGGGCGCGCGATCGCGGCCACGTCCACGGCGTGATGGATCGCAGGATTCCAGTTCGCGGGATCGATATAGACGATGCGATTCGGATTGACCGGATCGGCAACGAAGAAGTTGAACGGGTGACTCGCCGGAATCAGGATGCTGCCGCCCGCCAGCCCCTGCTCGAACAGCGACGGCGTGATGGTGCGATTGATCCGGTTGCGCGAAAAGCTCGCCTCGTAGAACAGTTCGACTTTTTCCGAAGCGTTGTAACTGCCTTCGGAGAACACCTGGAAGCGATGCTCTTCCGGCACGATCGAGGTTTGATCGGAGAAGTCGAAGCGACAGCGCGTGCCGACGAGCACGCCGCCGGCGCCGTTGCAGTTCGGATCCGGAATCGTATTCGCACCCACGCCTGCAGGCGGCGGCGCGTACTTGCCGGTCGCCGGGTTGAAGATCGCGCGTTGATACGAACCGGGTGCGCCGGTCGGCGAGGTCAACACCGAATCGGTGAGATCGCCGGTGTGGTGCAGCCGTTTCAGCAGCCAGTCGAGATCGGTGCGATCGACACGGCTGTTGTACCGATAGGTCGCATACAGATTGAACACCGAGCGATCGCTCTTGGTGCCCATCGCGAGGTTGACCACTTCCGAGTCGTTGACCGCATCGGAATACTTGGCCGAGAGCTCCAGGCCCTCGAAGCCTTTGCGCGTGATGATGTTCGCAACGCCTGCGACAGCCTGCGAGCCATACGTCGCCGAAGCGCCGTCGGTGAGCACGTCGATGCGTTCCACCATCGCGAGCGGCAGCTGGTTGATATCGAAGAACTGATTGCCGCCGCCATCGGCGACGGTCGAGATGCCGCCGCGACGACCGTTGATGAGCACGAGCGAGGAGCCCAAGCCCAGGCCGCGAATATTCAGCTGCGACATGCCGATCAGGTTGCCGGTCTCGTTTTGAAACTCGGCGCCGCCGCTGATCGGTAAATTTTTCGCGATGTCGTTGAAGTTGTCGGGCGAGAAACTTTCGATCTGCTCGCGGCTCAAGACCTGCACCGGAGACTTTTCGGCATACTCCGATCGTTGCAGCAACGAGCCGGTGACGACGACGGTCTCGACCGGGGGCGCATTGGTCGCTGGCTCCGCGGCAGGCTGCTCTTGAGCGTGGATGGCGAATGGCGCCGCCAGCGTGCCGGCCAGCGAAACGGCGCATGCGGCAGTCTTCTTGGTCATAGCAGCCCCTCTCTTGTACTTGTCCTGCAAATCGATGGTAGATCGCCATCGAGGGCGAAAAAAAATCCCTTCTTTGCGGCTATTCATGCAGCGATGGAATACATCGTCGACGCGCCGACACACGCGCCGAACCTGAACGAGCCGCCGCACCGAGACCGAGCGCACACTCGTGCTGGCGATCTCATGCAGCCGCGGTATATTTGGCTCGGGGGAGGTGCCCAATGAAGCTGCGCGGTCGTCAGATCGAAGTGTTTCAAGCGGTCATGGAAGCGAACACGCTGACCGACGCCGCCAATCGCCTGTGTATTTCACAGCCGTCGGTGAGCCGCATCCTCGCACGCTTCGAGCAGCTCGCCGGCTTTCGCGCGTTCGAGCACAAAGGCCGGCGCCTGATTCCCACTGCCGCCGCGAAAGTTTTCTACGACGAAGTGCTACGCATGCAGCGTGGCATCGATCATTTGAACCGCGTGGCCGAGGAGATTAGTAATTTTCGGCGCGGCCACGTGTCGATCGCGGTGCTGCCGTCGCTGTCGAATTCCTGGATCGCGAGCGTGATCAGCGAGTTCACGCAGCGCTACCCGGACATCCATTTGTCCATCGTGACCCGCGCGTCCAAGGACATCATCGAATCGGTCGACTCCAAGCGCGTCGACTTGGGGATCTCGCTGTTCGAGTCCGAAAGCGAGACCATCGATTGCAAACAGTTCATGGTGATGGAAAGCGTGTGCGTCCTGCCCCGCTCGCACGCGCTGTGTCGCAAGCCCGCGATCCAGATTTCGGACCTGAAAGGCGAGACGCTGATCGGGCTCATCAATTCCGAATCGAGCCCGGTGTCCTCGCAGAACACGCTGATCAACGGCAAGGAAGTCGGCGCCACCTCGCTCAGCACCAGCTCCGCCTCCGCGATCTGTCACCTGGTCGGCGCCGGCCGCGGCGTCTCGATTGTTTCCTCCATCGTCGCCCACGAGCACGCACATCTGCCCATTGAGATCCGCCCCTTCAAACCTCGCCGGGAGCAGCCGGTCTATCTGCTGCGCTCACGCCATCGCGTTTATTCGCCGCTCGTTGAGATGCTCGCGGAGCAGATCATGAGCGAGAGGACGGAGGCGGAGGAAGAGGAAACATCGGCGGCGTGAGGTACGAGATCGTGCTCCGATTCTTTACACCAGCTCGACTCGCCAACCGCATGTTTCGCTCGCCTTCGCTCCGAGCTGGATGACTCGCGGCAGATGGGATGAGATTGCAACGCGCACCGGTCTTATCTTTTTGCCGACACTTTTCAAGAGCTTGACGCAGTCCCAGCCGGAAAAACCTCCAGGGCAGGAGCGTGTATCATTCGGCAGGGAATCTGGAGGGGAGCCCAGTGACACTCAATGCAGAGTCGATTGCCTGGGCATCCGAGTTTGTATCGCGACATTCCGATGGAGATCTATTTCCGCGCATTCTCGAGTTTGAAGCGATCAATCAACGAAAGGACGAATTCGTAAAGTTGATCGAGGGCAAGCCGCTCAGCTCGTTCAACCCCGGAGCACATCGGCGCTTCATTGTTCCCAAAGATGAGTTCTCATACCGGCAGGCGACTCAGCTTGACCCACAAGACTCCCTGCTACTCACGGCGGCGGTGCGGCAGTTCGGGCAAGGAATAGAAGCCCGGCGGCTCCCATCGCAACAGATCTACAGTTATCGTTTCCTGCCCGAAGTCGCCCATGGGCTTTACGGCCACCGATCTGCCTGGAACGACTTTTGGAGAGCGGCGTCGTTCCTGAGTTGGTAGCACTCGGCAGTTCTTTACTGCGATATCGCTGATTTCTACAACCAGATCTATCACCACACCGTCGAGAATCAACTCGCTGAGTCGGGATTTCCAAACCAGGCAATCAAATACATCGTAGCTTTGCTGGAGTCCACAACTGCGGGGGTGTCTCGGGGAGTGCCTATCGGGCCACATGCAGTCCATCTCATCGCTGAATCCAGCCTGATCCCAATAGACAATACCCCCTCGGTCTCCGATTTCTCCGCTACGCCGACGATATATTGGTCTTCTCCGACGATCGCGTCCCTGGACGTGGTGTACGAGCCGTGAGTGTTAGTTTAGTTTGGGCT
>CAMLEO010000058.1 GCA_946478975.1 uncultured Steroidobacter sp. | reverse complement strand
TCCGGGCTCGAGGGCGGACTGGGGCGGTGCGCGGCGCGGTGGAGACATACCCCACCCACCTCGGCGGCGCGAGCCACAAGGCCTTCTTAGTCAGTGCGGACTACGCACACCAACCTGCTCCCAATGCCCAGGATTCAAAATCAATCGTCCATCGACGAAGCGAGCATTCGTCACATACCGCCCAGGCACATTGAAATCCCCAGCCGCAACCGGCAACAACTCCACCGGCCCCTGACGTTTGATCCCAAACGCATCACGCGCCCCAGTGGCCAACGCCATCAGCTTCCCACCCTGCGCCGTCACGCGAACAGTGACGAATTCGCTGAAAACGTAGTCACCTTGATATTTCTCTAAATCAGAAGCCGAAACTTTGAAACGTTTATTGGGCTGCATAGCCCGCTGCTGCTCCGGCACGGACGCCAGCACCGCATCCCACATCGCTTCCGACGCAATCACCCCCAGGTCGACGGTGGTGAGCGCGCCCGGCTGCTTCGCATCGACCTCCGCAGTGGATATCGCATAAAGCACATCCCCATCGAACTCCGTCGCAAACGGCTGCACCGCTCTGGCCATCGACGTATGCACTTGAACCGCCAGTCTCTGCAGCATCGCCGGTTCGAGCGCCTGATTGGTCACAACCAAACTCACGGTCGTATTACGACCCTGCGAAGCTGACGGTTGCCACCCCGGCTTGCGACTCTCAGGCATGCCCGTCATCAACTGCGTCGCTCGCATCGGCTGCGGCCAACCTTCCGCCGGATAACACGCGACAACTCGACCATCGCGATCAGTGACAACACCCAACGCATTCACCACCGTGAACGCCGCGATCTTCACCGGCCCGACCTGACGAAACGCGCCGCCCTGCCCCGACTGCGCATTACAACCAAACAACTGCCCCGTTCTCGCCGAGCGACCCGCGCCTTGCGCCCCCAGAGGAAACACACCCGGCCGCGCAGCTCGCAAAGCCGCTTGCGCCAATTTCTTATCGGGATAGATCTCGTTCAACCGCCGGTCGCCGAAGTCATAAATGATCGCGCCGACCGCCAGCGACAAGTTGTCCCAATTGCCGGTGCGCTCGCCATCATCTTTCAGCGCGGTTGCCACCGCCGTCGTCGATTCGAGTCCGTACCAGGAGCCGCCCGAAAACACGACCGTGTCGACTTCAGGCAAGGCATAGCCCAAACGTAAGTAATCGGTGTTGACCGTACCCGGTCCGCCGCCGCGAACGTCCACCGCGCCGAACACGCGTTGTGCGAATCGAAACACCGTGACACCCGTCGGGCCTTCAGCATATTCGCCGGTGCCGATCTTTAGCATGGGCCAGTCGAATTCGAGTTTCTTGTCGCCCGCATTGAGCACCGGCTGCAAGTGATCCTGATTGGCGGCAGGCGCCGCACCGCTCCAGCCAACAACAGCCATCAGGACGGCAGCAACGGACACACGCAACGTTCTCATCGGGATGCAGCTCCGGGCATTTAACATCGGAGGATTGAAGCACAGCGCCCGAACCGGCGGCGATGCCATCACGGACGCGACTGGTGCTCGCAGCACACCCCCTCGCGGGCAAAGGTTACGTCGCGGGCTTCAAGTCGCCGAGCACGGTGGGGATGAGTTCGGACACGGTCGGATGAATGGGCACGGCCCATTGCAGCGTGGTGTAGGGTGCGTCGGCATTCATCATATCGAGGATGCCGTGAATCGCTTCATCGCCGCTGACGCCAAGGATGGACGCGCCGAGGATGCGCTTCGAATCGGCGTCGACGATCACTTTCATGAAGCCCTGCGTCTCGGCCCGTTCGATAGCGCGGCCGACGCGAGTCATCGGTCGCGTGCCGATCAGAATCTTCTTGCCGCTCTTGCGCGCCTGCGCCTCCGTGAGGCCGACGCGACCGAGCGGCGGATCGATATATAGCGCATAACCGAGAATGCGCTGACTGAGTCGGCGATCGGCGCCATCGAGCAAATTCGCAGCGACGATCTCAAAATCGTTATAAGCGGTGTGCGTGAACGCGCCACGGCCATTGCAATCGCCCATCGCCCACACGTTCGGCACATTGGTCGCCAGGCGATCATCCACTTTGATGTAGCCGCGCGCATCGACCTCGATTCCCGCTTTATCCAAGCCAAGATCGTCGGTGTTCGGGCGCCGGCCGACGGCGAGCAGCACGTGTGTTCCGACGACGCTCGGCTGACCTTGCTTGCAACTCACATGCACCTCGACGCCCTGCTGGTGCTTCGCAAGGCTGATGCATTCGGCATGCGTGCGCACGGCGATGCCTTCGTTCTTCAATATCTCGGCGATGGCGGCAGACACATCTTCGTCTTCACGACTCACCAAGCGCTCGCCCTGCTCTACGATCGTCACCTGCGCGCCGAAGCGACGAAACATTTGCGCGAACTCCAGGCCGACATAACTGCCGCCGACCACGACGAGATGCTTGGGCACGATGTCCAGCTGCAAGATCGAAGTGTTCGTGAGATACGGCACATCGCGAACGCCGGGCATGTCCGGCACGGACGCCCGGCCGCCGACGTTGATGAAAATGCGCGACGCGCTCAGCAACTGATCACCGACGCGAACCGTGTTTGCCGATTCGAAACGGGCGTGGCCCTGAATCACCGTGCAGCGAGGCATGGAGCGCAACCACTTCTCGACGTTCGTGCGCGCGTTGAGCGAGACGGTTGCGGCCCGCTGCTGAACGCGTTTCATATCGATGCCGACGGTTTCGCCGACGACGACGCCGTACTCAGCGGCTCGCCGAGCGAGATGCGCCGCGTACGCGCTCGCGACCAACGTCTTGGTCGGCATGCATCCGGTGTTGACGCACGTACCGCCGAACAGCTTGCGTTCGATCAGCGCGACTTCCATGCCGCTTTGAGTGAGCCGGCCTGCCAGCGACGGCCCAGCCTGCCCGGCGCCGATCACGATAGCGTCGAAATGTTTGCTCACGGTCACTACGCCGGCCGGACCTTCAGACCAGGCGCTTTCTCCTCGTAGAACGCGACCCGTTCCTTCAGCCGCAGATGCTCATCGTAAGGATCTTCGTACGTCCACACCGCGTCCTTGAGCTTCCGGCCCTGCACGTTGATGTGGAAATAGTTCGCGGTGCCTTTGAACGGACAGACCGTGGTCATGGTCGAGCGTTCCAGCAGCTGCATCTTCACATCGGCGCGCGGGAAGTAATATCGCGTCGGGCTGCCGTCCTCCTCGACTTGAATGACGGCGGTGGAATCGGCGATGAGCTCGCCGTCCACCGTGGCCTGCATCCGTTTGCGCAGCGGCCGTTCCACGATGCTGTGGTCCGGCAGCTGCTGATGTCCGGGCGATTTGCTCACGTTATAAATGCCGGATCTCGGCCGGCACTTCCATCCAGTTGTTGTTGCGACCGTCGGAGTAACGCACCGGCGCCGCGACCAGTTCAGCGGGATCGACGTCGTCCAGCGCCATCAGCTGCACGGCCACGTAATCGCCGCCAATGGCTTCGACGTAGCCGCGCCCGAAGGAGCGAATGCCACAGTGCTTGCAAAACAAATGATGGCCGACCTTGTAATTAAACTGGTAGTCGGACAGGTCCTGCTCGCCGGAGAGCAGCCGGAAGGCGCTCGGCTTGATGATGGCGTTCCAGTTGCGCATCTTGGTGCAGATCGAGCAGTTGCACTTGTTGGTGCCCTGGCTCAAGTCGATGTCCGCTTCGAAGCGGACCGCACCACAATGACAGCTTCCCTTGTACGTCTTCAGCATGAGCGACTCCAGTGTCAGATCGTGCCGACAATCTAGGCGCTTCCCCTAATCGTCGCAATCTGTTCGGAGCAAATTCGCCTTTGCCGCGCCAGGCTCTAAACTATCGCCATGGAAATTGACCTGGACTTGCCTTTCATCTGTCGGATTCTGGCCCAAGAGGCCGCGCAGGCGCGGGCCGAGATTGAGCAGGCCGGCGTGTTTCGCGCGTTCGAGAATTCACAACAGCGCCACGATCAGCGGATCGCGTCGGCGCCGGACGTCGGTACGCTCGCGTGTCGCGCCGGTTGCACCTGGTGCTGTCACTTCAGCGTCGATGTGCGGGCGGTGGAAGTGTTCGGGATCCTGGACTTCGTCGAGCGGACCTTCACGGCCGAGGAAAAGGAGCACCTGTACGCCGAGATTCGAGCAAACAGCGTCGCGCTCGAAAAGTTGGATGAGATCGAGCGCATGCGACGCAACGTCAAGTGTCCGTTCCTGCGCGAGGGCCGCTGCTCGATCTACTCCGTCCGGCCGCAAACGTGTCGTAACTATCACGCGACCAGCGCCGTGGGCTGCCAGCAGTCGTACGAAGATCCGGACAATCTCGATATCGATCCGGAGTTCGCGCCCTTGGTCTATCAAGCAGGCGGCGCGCACGTGGATGCAATCACCGCCGCCATGCGCGAGGCGGGCTATGACACGAACGTCTACGAAATGAATAACGCGATCGCGGCTGCGTTGTCGGAGCCGGGCGCACGTGAGCGATTCGCAGCGAAGCTGCCTCCGTTCACGCGCGTGAGCGGCGACGACGTGGCACCGGAGTTCGAGGATCTCGACGGCTGATCGCGGCGCTCGGGATCCCGGCGCGAAGCACTTCGATCGCAGCGTTGACGACCTGCGTGCGCCGATCGTTTGCATACAAACCGTATTGTACGGTCAAGGCGTCCGGGACGCCGGCCGATGTCGGCAGCGCTCGCATCGAATTCACGCGAATGGATTCGGGCGGCAGCAGCCCCACACCGAGCCCGTTCTCGATGGCCGCTTGCAACGCCGTCACGCTTTGCGTCGTGAATGCGATCCGATGCTCACGGCCTGACGCAACCAGCGCATCGAGCATGCGTCGACGCCACAGGCATGGCGAAGCGAATGTGACGAGATTGAGCGGCCGATCCGAATCGGGAACGTAGTCGAGCGCGCAGACCCACTGCAGTTCGACGTTCCATGCGATCAATGCATCGCGGACGATGGCAGCGGTCGTGCCGATCACGATGTCCAACTCTTCTTCGCGCCACAGTCGTGCAAGCGAACTGCTGTCGTCAACGATGACATCGAGCTCGATGTCGGGATACGCGCGATGGAGTCGCCCGATCATCGACGGCAACACCGCGGCGGAGACTTCTTCGGCGAGGCCGATGCGAACGCCGCCTTTGATTTCCGTGTGCCGCAAGCGGGCCACCGCTTCATCGCTCAACGCAAGAATACGAGTCGCGTAGCCGAGAAAGATTTCGCCCTCGGCGGTGGGCACGACGCCGCGACCGGTTCGCTGAAACAAATGTCGTTCAAGCAGGCCTTCGAGGCGTCGCATCTGCATGCTCAACGCCGATTGCGTTCGGCCGGTCTGCGCCGCCACGCGGCTCAAGCTGCCCTGGCGGCAGATCGCCACGTAGGTGCGAAGAAGGTCCAGGCCGATCTGCTCAGATATCATGATTCTTGAAGGCTGATGTATCCGATATCAGTCTACGACGATGGCTGTCCCGGCGCTATCTTGCTCACTCGTGAATGGATGGTGTCGAGTGACAGCAATGAATCAAAGCAGCGAGCTGCGTCGGACCGTGAAGGCGATTCGTATTCATCGTCATGGTGGACCCGAAGTGCTCACCTATGAAGATGTCGCGATCGGCGCGCCCGGGCCGGGCGAAATTCGCGTGCGCAATCGTGCGATCGGGCTCAACTTCGTCGATGTTTACTTTCGCACCGGCGCGTATGCACCGCCGGGCTTGCCCTTCATTCCGGGGAATGAAGGCGCGGGTGAAGTGGTCGCGGTTGGCGAAGGCGTACGTGAGTTCGCACCTGGCGATCGGGTCGCGTATGTTGAAACATTGGGTTCGTACGCGGAGGAGCGCATCGTTCCGGCGCACTTCGCCGTGCATCTACCGAGTGCGATTGATTTCGAAACAGGCGCGGCGATGATGCTCAAGGGACTCACGGCGCAATACCTGCTGCGCCGGACGTTCCGCGTCGAGCGGGGTCACACGATTCTGGTCCACGCAGCGGCGGGCGGCGTTGGTTTGATTCTCACGCAATGGGCGAAACATCTTGGCGCGACAGTGATCGGCACCGTCGGCTCGCCCGAAAAGGCCGCGCTTGCGCTCAAGAACGGTTGCGACTACGTCATTAACTATCGCACCGAAGATTTCGCCGCACGCGTCAAAGAGATCACCCGCGGCGAAGGCTGCCACGTCGTTTACGACGGCGTCGGCAAAGCCACCTTCCCCGCCTCCCTCGACTGCCTCCGCCCCTTCGGCCATTTCGTGAGCTTCGGCTCCGCCTCCGGCCCCATCGAGCCATTCGACATCATGCTGCTGATGAAAAAAGGCTCGCTGTTCGCTACCTGGCAACTGCTGTTCCATCACCTTACACGACGCGAGGACGTGATCTCCATGAGCAACGATCTCTTCGACGTCGTCGCCAGCGGCGCCGTGAAGATTCCAGTGCACACTCGCCTGCCCCTGGCGAAGGTGGCGGAAGCTCAGCGAAGGCTGGAAGGCAGAGAGACGACGGGGGCGACGGTGTTGCTGCCGTAGTTACTCTCGCTCGTGGTCGTCTGCAAAGCAGCCGTGCTTTTCGCGACCGGCGTTTCGAAGCTTTGGCGTTGCAGGCAGACCGCATTTCGGCGTCTCAGCAGCTCTGCACATCGCTTCGCCGATACTCAAAACGGGCGACTAGCCGCGGAGCAACCGGCGGGAGAGCAAGCTCTGCATGTCGCGGCGGCCATCGGCGATCACATAGATAACAACTTTCTTGTCGAGCACGCGATAGATCGCTCGATAGGGCTTGAAGAACACTTGCCGGTACTCTTGGATTCCGAGAGAGCGGAACTCGTTCGGCTGAGTGCCGCGGTCGGGGGAAGTCGCCAGACTTTCCGCTACTTCGAGCAGCCGCTCAAGCACGTAATCCGCTTGCTTTGGCGAATCAAACTTCGCGATGTATGCATACAGATCTTCGAGATCCTGCTCCGCATCCTCGGTGAGGAGCACTTCGTAACGCATCAGTCGCTGACCTTTTGACCGCGCAGCCGCTTCACGACGTCACTAACCGGCTTCACCTTGCCTTGGGCGATCTGCTGGTTGCCGAGGGCCAGGATCTTTAGAAGCGCCATCGCCTCCTGAGTCTCCTCGTAACTGGCCACGTCCTGAAGGACCGCTTTTGCCTCACCGTTCTGCGTGATGATGAGCGGCTTGCGCAGCTGATTCAGCTCTTCCAAAACTTCCGCCGCGTTCGCCTTCAGGTAGCTGATGGGCTTGATCTGGGTGGAATAGCGCATGAGTAAGCCTCCTCAAGAAGACTGAATATAGTCCTTTAAAGGACCTACCGCAACTGCGACCCTGCTCTCACGGAGCGACGGAACCTCGGTACTCGCCGGAAGTTTGGAGGCATGCACCCAATCCCAAGATTCGGGAGGCCTCATGTTTATTGGCAAAGCTTTGGCGACCCTGGCGGTGGTCCTCGCGGGCAGCGTTTCGACTACACATGCAGCGCAGGAGCAGGCGCCGGTCACGGCGATCAACGTGCTCGTGCTGCCGGATAAACCGATGCAAACGCGCGCGCAGCAGCTCAATGAACGTTTGCGCAAGGACCAACCGAAGAGCTTTGCGCTTGATGCCACGCACGCAGCTCACATTTCGCTGGTGCACGAGTTCGTTCGTACGCAGGACTTGCCGAAGGTGTATAGCGATATCGAGCGCGTGTTGTCTCGGCATCCCCTGGTGGGGCGCGAGCTGACAGTGCGAGGTCTGGAGCCGACGCCGTGGAATGGAGCGCAGATGTTGAGCGTGTCGCTGGAGAAAAGCCCGGAACTCACAGCGACGCAGGAACAACTGGTTCAAGCACTACGCCCGTATGCAGTCGACACCGGCGGCGCGGAAGCATTCGTAACCAGCAAGGACGAGCGAGATATAAACGATGAGACGATCAAGTACGTCCGTACGTATCTCGACAAACATACGGGCGAGGGATTCAAGCCGCACATCACGATCGGCATCGGCGATGAATCGTCGACGGAAAAGCTGAAGCCGCAGCTGCCCGCGGCGGAGAAATTCAAGATCGCCGACGTGGCGGTTTATCAGCTGGGCAACGACGGCACGGCACGCAAAGAGCTCTGGCGATCCTCACATTGACGCCGAATCAGTGCGTCCAACTGAACGACAGCAGCAGGTTGCGCTCGATGCCGCGATGAATCCTGCTTTCCAGCAGCGCCTGCGAAACGAACGTGCCGACGTCAAATGAAAGGTGCGCGGGCAGATACGTCATCGTCAGGCCCAAAGTAACGGAAGGATCGCCGAAGTGCTTGCCGGCGCCGGCCTGCGCAGTGTTGCCGGAGATGTCGAAGTCAGGGCCGGTGATGTGACCTTGGAATCCCCGCCGCGGCAGCGGATAGGCGACCAGCGCGTGCGGTGAGAACGACCATTCGCCGTACAAACGCTGCAGCTGCAGACCGACCAGCGGAGAGAAATGATCGTAGTGCGTATCGAAGTCGATCTGTCCGCGCATGCCCTTCTGCGGGCCGGCGGTGAGCTCGTAGTCGAGCCGATAGTCGCGCAGCTCGACCCGTTGCCACATCAGCCCTGTGATCCAGGTGTGAGCGCCGAGAAACCCCTCTTCCGAGAAGTGCGACCAGAACACACCGCCGCCGAAGTCGGTCGCGGTGCCGTCGAGGTTGGTGAAGTGAGCGTCCACCGGCCGCTCGATCGGCGTCTGCGGCGCGAACAATGTTTGTAATTGCCGACTGTCGTCGCTGGCCTTCAACTGCAGGGAATCGTAGAACGCCAGCAGTCCCAAGCGGCTCGTTGCGCTCAAGCTGCGCTGCCACGACAGGCCGAGCAGCGGACCTTCGATCTTGAGATCGGCGGAAGACGACGATGAGAACGCGCCTTGCAGCTCATATCGGGCGCTGCCCGTCTCACCCACGCCGCCCCACATCGGCAGCGTGGCAAAGCGATTGTCCATCGCGACCTCCGGCAGATGCTCGGCCACGAACTCGATGTCTTCCTTGGCAGCCGCGACCAGCGGAATCGCCATGAATACGAGCGCGGCGAAATGACGCATGCGAGCCTCTGAAGCCGATATGCCCTGGAGGTAGGACGCCGCCGGCGACCAAAATCAATCGCGGAGCGGCGACGTTACCCGCCTCCCAATGCCGGTCGCCAAACGATTCGCGATACTACCCGCTGACCAGCATGAAATGTTCCGAGCACTGAATCATTACTTCTGTCGCCGGTACTCGATACCGGCGCGCGTGTCTTCAGGCCCGCGCTGAGCCTGCACGGACAGGTCGCTATTGATCTTATAACGAAGTGTAACGACTTCGCCGGGCTCGAACAGGCCCACGCCGTAGCTCAGATAAACACGGGGTGACAAATATTGCCCGACCGTGAGCGCCGCGCCGCCGATCATTTCGTCCTCTTTGACGCTGAGCTCATCGGCACCGAGGCGACGGCCGACGTTCTTCGCGAGCAACCCGCCAGCCGCCGCACCGAGCGAGCGCGTCGCGGCTTGCACGGCATCGCCTTCACCCTCGCCGGAGCCGATCTCATCGAGCGGCTTGCCGGCAACGATATATGACAGCGCATTCGCCTGGCCCATCGGCGGATCGGAGAACACCGTGAGCTCGGGGCTTTGCGCGCTGCCTCGCACGCGCAAGCCTGCAACCACATCTTCCACAGTGCGCGTCGCTTCGATCCGCAGACGCGGATTGTCTAAAGGCGTGGCCGCATACAACAGCTCGCCTTCCTGGATCGTGAGATCCTGGCCGTACGCTTTATATTTTCCGCTCACGCGCACCGTGCCCGACCCCACGGTATCCGCGCCCGGCCGTTCGCGCACATCGAGCTGACCGCCCACCTGCGCCTGCAATCCGAAGCCGGTGAGATTTACCTTTTCGCCCAGCGCGATGGTGATATCCGCGAACAGCGGAATGGCTTGCTCAGCCGCTTCCTCTTGCGTCTTTCCGGCATCGATCACGACCACGTCGGGCGATGCCGCCTGCGCCTTGTCACCACCGCGCGGCAGCTTCTGCAAATTCACATCGGCTTCAGGGATCGTGACTTTGCCCGTCAGCGTGGTGCGCTCGGCATTGCGCACCATGTCCAGATCCGGCGTGATGATCACTTTCGCGCCGGGAATATCCGCGGCGAGGAAACGATCGCCGTTGACTCGCATGTTGACTGCACCGGTGGTGCTCGCCGTGCCCGCAAAGCTCAGCGAGCCGTCGCCGGAGCCAATGCCACCGGACAACTGGAAGTCGGTCGGCGACGACGACGGCCGAACGTCCAGCTTGCCATTCTTCAGATGCAACCCAACCGCGGGAATATCAGCTGCAAGCTCGGCAGCCGACACCTGGCCTGAAATCACTGGCTCCTGCACTGTGCCGGTGACACTCGCCTGCGCATCCATGCGTCCGTGAACATTCGCGAGCTGCGGCGCGAACACCGCAAACGGTGCGAGGTCCGGCAGGCTCGCACTGAGCTTGCCGTTCACTTCGGTGCTGGGCTGATTCAATCCCCGCACCTGGCCCTCACCTTGCAACGAACCGTTTTGTTGCAAGCGAGCGCTGATCGATGCCCGCGCATCGGGACCGGCGAGATTCGCGTCGAGACGAAAATCGTCATACGACAGCAACGTTTCCTGTTCCGCCGGTTTGTCCGCACCCTCCTCGACCGCCAGCGTGCGGGCCATCTTTCCAGACGGCGAACGCAAGCTCGCGTTGCCGAACAGGTTGCCCTGCGCGTCGCGCCGGATGTCGCCCTTGCCTGCAAGGATGCCGCTGAACTGCAACGGCAGCTCTTTGTCCGAGAGCGAATTCGCCAGCGCCAATGGCACATTGTCGAGCGAGTAACTGGCCTGCATCGAGCCGTCCGGCTGCAAGTTGCCTTGCGCACACAGCGCGATGTCACGATCGACGAAACAGGCGCGCGACACGTCGACCGATTTCGCCGTCACGACGATGTTCACCGGCTCCCGCAAACTCAAGCGCGCGGCGTTCTTCACATCCAGCACGAGCCGCTGCATCGATCCCGACCAGCCGTCTTTCTCGCGGCTGCCTTGCATGGCCAGCGACACCGCGAGCGGCTGACCGGTCGTCGTGAGGTCGGCGCGATGTGACGCCGAGTTGCCCGACGCGTTTGCTTCAACGGTGTCGAATGTGAATCCCGCGGCGGCAACACCCGCGATCCGCAGCTTCACCGAACCTTCCGGATCCAGCGGCTTTTTCACATCGGCATCGAGTGCGAGCTCGTTGGCCTGCATCTCGTTCATGCGCAGCTCGTGACCGCGCGCGTTGCCGTCGATGGAAATATCCGGCCACTTACCCTGCACCCGGAAGTTCGCGTTCAACCCACCGCCTGCGTTCGGCAACCAGTCGTTCAACGACGCGACGTCGACCGCAATGGTCGCGTTGATTTGCTCGCCCTTCGCCGCATCGACTCGCAACTTGCTCTGACCAGAGTTGAGCGCGAGCGTGCCCGCCGGCAAGTACGGTGCCGTGACCACGAGATCCGCATCGCCCGAAACCTGTCGACCTCGCAACTTGCCGCGCAGCTGCGTGAGCTTGAGCGTCGCATCCGGACCTTTGTCAGTCATCTTGCCTCGGGTCGCGAGCTGAAATCCGAGGCTGCCTGGCCATTCGACCGCGAACGCACCGGGATCGAAATTCTGGCCGCGCGCGTCGACGGTCCATGCGAGCTGCGGTTGTAAGTTCACCTTGCCGGTAGCCGCGAGCCGACCTTGCTTTTGCAAGATATCGAACTGTTGCAACTCGACCAGCTCGGGCGTGCCGCGAACTTGAAGCGCGATATTGGCAATCTTCTTCGGCGGACCGAGCGAGAGTTTGCCCTTGGCGTTATAGAGCTGCGGATTGCCATCGAACGCGAGCTCGCCGCCCGTGTGCAGCTCCTGCCCTGCCCACGCCGACGGCACGACCACATCGTGCCAAAGCGCATTGACCTTGCTGGTCCAGGACCTTTCCGAGAACTGAATATCGGCGTCGGCCTTGAGCTCACCCGCGGTCTGGCCGATGTGCAACAGACTTTGCAGGTTGAGCCGTTCCTCGCTGCGCGCGAAGCGCACGGAATCCAGCTGCAACGGCTCGTCATTGATCATTACTCGACCGGACACGACGCCCTGCTCGAACGTGCCTTCGCCACGCAACGAAGCAGCGAGACTCTGCAAGCTCGAATCGGGCATCAACTCATCGCGCGGGTCGAAACGAGGCACTTCCAACTGCAGCTGCCATTTATGATCGCCAGCCTGCGCGATCTTGGCATTGAGCTGCGCGCTCAGCGGCGACGTGAGTTTGCTGCCGACGGTCGCGTCGGTGTCGTTCGCGTTCGCGTCCAGGCTGCCGGCGAAGGTTTGCTCGCCCGCCGTCCATCGGAACTGACCCTTGCCTTCGCCCATGAAGGCCCGCTCATTTACCTTGGGCTGGCCGACGCGGCCGGCGAACTTCACAAAGCCCTGCGGCGACTGGACGTCCAATGTTTGCACCGCCAGCGCTTCGTCAGTCCAGCGCCCGACGAACGTCGCGCGCGTGACTTCGACCAGCGTGGCCTCCGGCTTGCGCACTTTCACATCGCGCGCCAGGAACGAATCGACCGCGATGTTGATCGGCGGCTTCAACGTGAAAGGCTTGCTCGGCTCTTCGGGCGGCGGCGGTTCGGTGGGCTCTTGCATCAACACATCGACGCCGTTGACGTCGAGATTCGTGACGTGCACGAGCTGATGCCACAGATCGTTCATCGCGACATCGAGCGCAATCTCGTGCACGCGGGCGTCGATGCCCGTCGCCGGATCGTTATAACGAAGGTTGGTTGCATGCAGCGGACCGGCAATCGTGCCGTCCAGCGCTTCAATCGACAGCTTGCCGCCGAGCGCGGCCGTGGCGCGTGCAGCGGCCCAACGCGTGCCGGACTGGGTGTTCAGCACCCACAGCAACATTGCCACGATGATGACGATGAGCACCGCGATGACGATGCCAGTCCACGCCAATCCCTTTTTCGCAACCGTCGCCGCCGTCATAAATCCGGTCCAATCACCAGGTGCACGCGCCACGCGTGGTCGAGTTCAGAGACAACCGGACGCGCGATATCGACGCGCACCAGCCCGATAGGCGATTTCCAGCGCACTCCAATGCCCGCGCCGACATTCGCATCGAAGTTCGATTTGAACGCATCGCCGGCATCGACGAACACCGCCGCGCCCCACTTTTCCAGAAAGAAATGTTCGTACTCGCCGCTGCCGACCAGCAGATATTCGCCGCCGATCACGCCGCCCTGCGCGTTGGTCTCGCCGATCTGCTGATAGTCGAAGCCGCGAATGGAACGATCGCCGCCGGCGAAGAAGCGCAGCTCCGGCGGCAACGCATCGAAATTATCGACGATCATCGCACCGACCGACGCTCGGAAGATCACGCGTCCATCATTGCCCACTTTCTTCAGCCATTTACCCTCGGCGCGAGCCTGCGCAAAGCTCGTGTCGGACAGCAGCGATTCGTACGCAAAGCGCAGTCCATATAACAACGAGTAGCCGGCGGCAGGGAAGTATCGATCGTCGGCCGCTTTGCGCGTCAGCAGCCCTTCGGCGTACAGCAGGCTGGTCGAGCCCTGCTGATCGGCAATTTCGAAATTGCCGTTCAAATACTGCAGGCCGAGCGTGCGTTGAAACCCTCTCCAGCGATCCAGCACCTCGGTGCCCGCGAGGCGCGCCATGCGAGACGTGCTGCTGTCCGTTTCCTCGTCGCGATAGCCGGCGCCGATGGTGTAGTTCTTGTTGCGCAGGCCCGGCTTGGGAATTTGATACTTGGTGCTGATCTCCTGCAGCCGCGACGAATACTCGATCGTGCCGCCGAGTTTGTGACCGCGATCGTTCAACCAGCGACGCTCGATGCCGAGCTTGGTGCCCGGGCCGCTGTCGGTGCTCACGTAGACGTTGGCGGTGTAGAGCGTGCGCTTGGCCGGAATCAGCATCACATCCACCGGCACGACGCCGTCGGCGGCGTGTTCCAGATCCGGCGTGACTGCGACCGACGAGAAATAATCCGCATCGACCAGCGCCTGCTGGAGCGCGAGCATTTTGTCCGCCGAGTAATACTCGCCATCCTGCCACTGTTTGTATTTTTGCAGGAACGCGTCGGGGAATTGCGACTCGGAGAATCGCAACGGGCCCAGGCGATGACGCTCGCCCGCATCCCACGCCAGGTCGATCTCGGCGGTGTTCGCACTCTTCACCACCGAAACGGTGTGACGAACCAACTGCGCCTTCAAGTAACCGTCGTTGGCGAGCGCCGTCGCAATCATCTCCTTGCTGTGCTCGTACAGGCCATGATCGAGCCGCGCGCCGTGCTTGGGCTCGAAGCGTTGAAGCGCGAGCTGCACCGACTCGACCTGGGCCGCGGCGGCCGGGTTCACTTCGATGCGCTCTTGCTGAACGACCACCGGCTCACCGACTTTGACGTCGTAAATCGCCTGGAATTTACCGGGTTCGGGCCGTTCCAGCCGGCCGTCCACCTGCGGGTTGTAATAACCGAAAGGCTCGAGCGAGCGCTCGATCTGCTCCTTGCCCCGATCGAACAGCCGGCGCACTTCGGCGGGCGACGCGTCACGCTCCTGGTAATGCATCAGTTCCAGGTTGGCGCGCGCCGATTCGAGAATCGGGTCTTCGATGCCGTTGATTGTCACCGCGACCCGGTCGGCACACGCGATGCCCGACACAGACAGCATCAATGCCGCTTTCACGGCAAAAAAACACGCCCGGGAAGGCGTGCCATGGGCGCGGCCAGGCATTCTCATGTCGAGTCAGGAACCGTGACGGGTCGAGGTGGATTGGGATCCCATCCAGTAGGGACGTTTCACCGCTACGCTTGTTCCACGGCTTGTCAACGCAGAAGCCGCAAGCAGCGCGCTTGAAAGCAGATCGTCGCGGTCGGAGAATCGCTCCGGCTTTCCACTTGAGCAGGTAAACCAATGACACTCTCTAGAATTCTTGCTTCCACTCTGGTACTGGGCGCCCTGAGCGCATTCGCGCCGCTCACACAGGCGGCCGCGGCCAAGACCTGCGAGCTGAGCATCGAGGCCACGGATGCCATGCAGTACACCAAGCAGTCGCTCGCCGTGCCGGCGGACTGCACCGAAGTGAAACTCACGTTGAAGCACACCGGCAAGCTGCCGGCGAACGCGATGGGCCACAACTGGGTGCTGACGGAATCGTCGGTGTTCCAGGCGGTGGCGACAGCCGGCATGTCCGCGGGCCTGCCGAACAACTATGTGCCGAAGGACGACAAGCGCGTGATCGCACACACCAAGGTGGTGGGCGGCGGCGAATCGACCAGCGTGACGTTCCCGACTTCGGCGCTGAAAAAAGGCGGCGATTACACCTTCTTCTGTTCCTACCCGGGGCACTGGTCGGTGATGAAGGGCAAGTTGACGTTCGGCTAAAGCTGAGTCGTCGATGAAGCGAGCCGCGTCACTTCCGGCGTCGGCTCGCGCACCCACAACACCGCCAGCCCCGCCAATATCCAGCTCGCGCCGCCGACCGCCAGCACATAAATGGGCTCTCCGCCCATGAACGTCCGCAGCAGGAAGCCCAACAGGCTGGCCGCCAGCAGTTGCGGAATGACAATGAAAAAATTGAAGATGCCCATGTACACGCCCATCTTCTCGGCGGGCAGATTGTCCGAGAGCAACGCATAGGGCAGCGACAGAATCGACGCCCACGCAAAGCCGACGCCGATCATCGCAAGCAGCAGCCACTGCGGATCGCGAATCACCAGGAAAGACAGCAGCCCCACGGCGCCGAGCCATACATTGATCAAATGGCTCACGCGCAGCCCGAAACGCCGGACCATCAACGGAATCACGATCGCGGCGATGGCGGCGAACGCGTTGTACGCCGCAAACAGCACGCCGACCCAATTCGCGCCTTCGTTATAAGCTGCGGACTGCACATCCGTCGTGCCGAAGTACTGCCGAGTGACCGCCGCGGTGGTGTAACTCCACATGCCGAACAGCGCGAACCACGAAAAGAACTGCACTACCGCCAACCGCCGCATCATCGGCGGCATGTCGTGCACGTCCGACATCACTGCCGTAAACATCGTGCTGCTAGTGGAAACGCTCAGGACCAGCAACGCGATTCCATATACCGCGATGCCGCCGGCCAATAGAAACAATTGCCGCTCCATGTGCAGCGAATAGATCGCGACCAGCCCAACAATGCCGAGTGCCAGCCAGACGACGCCATCGCGACGGGCTCGTGTGGGATCGCCTCGGGAATGACGCACGACACCCGCGTCGTCGAAGCTCTTCAATTCATCGGGCGGATATTCGCGAGTCGAGAAAACCGTCCAGCTAACCGCGCCCAACAGCATCGCGCCGCCAAAGTAGAAGGCATATTTGACGGTGTCTGGAATTTCGCCGGCTCCCGCCGTGTTCGATACCCCGAGCCTGGCGAGAATCCACGGCAACAAGCTTGCAACCACCGAGCCCACGCCGATCAGGAAACTCTGCATTGCATAGCCGGTCGGCCGCTGCCGCGGCGGCAGCTGGTCGCCGACGTAGGCGCGAAACGGCTCCATGGAAACATTGATGGACGCATCCAGAATCCACAGCAGTCCTGCCGCCATCCACAGCGCCGATGAATTCGGCATGAGAAACAGCGCGAGCGTCGAGGCCACTGCCCCAAACAGGAAATAAGGGCGGCGGCGGCCCAGGCGCGTCCAGGTTCGATCGGAGTAGTAACCGACGATGGGCTGGACGATCAGACCGGTGAGCGGCGCGGCGATCCACAGCACCGGGATCTGGTCCACGTCCGCACCCAAGGTCTGGAAGATGCGGCTGACGTTCGCGTTCTGGAGCGCAAAGCCGAACTGAATGCCCAGGAAGCCGAAACAAATGTTCCAGATTTGCCAGAACGACAGCGCGGGCTTTTGCATGCGAGGGCTCATGACCTTCCGGTGGGCCTTCAGGTGGGCTCGTGCGAAGCGCAGATCACGTAGCTCAACGGCTCCAGCGACACTTTATACGAACCCGGCGCGCCCGGCTTGGCAGCACACGCTCCTGCGAGCGAAGTGAACGCAGCGGATTGCACATTCACCTCCACATTGGCCTCGATTGGCGCCGTCGATGTGTTGAAGGCGATGAGTATTTCAGAGTGCGTCTGCGGATCGACACGCGACACCGCGAACAATCCCGCCTGGTCGCCATAGCTGCGAACGATCTGCTGCCCTCGACGCAGGGCGACGTGATCACGGCGCAACGCTGCCAATCGCGCGATGGCGGTGTAAATCGGATGCGACCGGTCGAAATTGCTCTGCGCCGTGGTCGCCGTCGTTCCCAGCAATACGTTGTCGTTGTAACTGGCGACCTTGCTCGGAAACATATCTTCGCGTGCGTCCTGATCGTTGCCGTCGCCGACGAAGCCCTGCTCGTCACCTGCGTACACCACCGGCACGCCGCGCAAGGTGAACATCATCGCGTGCGCCAGCAACGTTCGTTGCAATACTTCGGCGGCGCTCGCGTCGGGACGGTGTTTGCGAACGTAATACGCGAATCGGCCCGCGTCGTGATTGCTGACGAACGTTGGCAGCTGGATCGCCGTCGCCTCGCCGCCTTCATACAACGCATCGCCATTGAACACCGTCGCGAGCTTGTCCGATCCTGCACCCTTGGCCAGCGCTTCGATCACACCGGCGCGGAACGCGAAGTCCAATATCGTCGGCAGCTTGTCCACTCGCGTGGCCCGCGCCAGCGGCGATGGATCGAGCTGGTCCGAGGCGACCTCGCCGAAAATGTGAAAGTGAGGAATGCCATGCGCTTTCGCCACCGAGATCATGGCCGGCGCGAAGCTCATCCAGAACTCCGGATTCACGTGCCGCGCGGTATCGATACGAAAGCCATCCACGCCGAAGCGTTCGATCCACTGCGTGTAAATCTCGATGAAGCCCTGCACGACGCGTGGGTTCTCGGTCATGAGGTCATCGAGCCCGACGAAGTCACCCATCGTCGAGCTCTCACCTGCGAACGTGCTGTTGCCGCGGTTGTGATAGTAGATGGGATCGTTCAGCCACGCCGGCACTTTCACTTTCGCTTCAGCCGGCGGCACGAACACGTCATAGGCGAAGTCGGCTCGTCTGAGCCTGGCGAAGTTCGGCGCCGTCTCTACGTTGTCGCCGAGAAAGCCATCGTTGATGGCGGCGCCGTCAGTGCCGCCCGCTCGCGCGTATGGATAATCGGCTCGCGAGCGATACGGGCAGCTGCTGTCCGGGCACTGCCGGTACGAAATCACATCCGCCGTGTGATTGGTGATGATGTCCAAATAAACTTTCATGCCGCGCGCATGAGCGGCATCCACAAACGCCGTCATATCGGCATTGGTGCCGAAGTGATCATCGACACGCGTGAAGTCGGTGATCCAGTAGCCGTGATAGCCGGCGGACTCCTGCCCCTTCGCGCCCTGCACCGGCTTGTTCTTATAAATCGGCCCGAGCCAGATCGCGGTGGCGCCGAGCCCTTGAATGTAATCGAGCCGAGCGATCAGGCCGCGCAGATCGCCGCCGTGATAAAACCCTTTGTGCGTAGGGTCGAAGCCAGTCTCGAGACGACCGCCCTTCAAGCCGCCGCGATCGTTGTTGAGATCGCCGTTCTCGAACCGGTCCGGCAGCAGGAAGTAAATGATTTCATCCTGCGGCAGGCGATCGCGAAACGTCTCGGCGCGGGCAGCGAGCGCGAACACAGCGCACACCGCCACCAGGGCCGCCCGCCATGGGCGGCCCTGAACGTGCGGCCGTTTAGAGCCGGTAGTTGATGCCAAGCAGGTACTGCCGACCATACTGCTGGTAATCCTGCTGCCGCGTTTCGGTGACCGAGTAAGCGATGTAAGGCTCGTCGGTGATGTTATTGACCTGCATCAGGATCGACAGCCCCTGCAGCGCGCCGCTGCTGAACTCATAGCCGATCTGCGCATCGGTGATTTGATCGCCCTTCACGTACTTGAAGGCGCGATCGTTGGCGAAGTTGGTCACCTCACCGATGTACTTCGAGCGCGCGCGAGTTGCCACACGCGCGGAGAAGCCGGCGTTCTCGTAATACACCGTCGCGTTCCACACCGTCTTCGACAGACCCGGCAGCGGAATGTTGCCGAGGCCGTTGCCGCCGGTGAACTGGTTGTTGGGCGGATCCTGAATCGTGATGTTACTACGCGTTTCGGACACGCTCAGCAACGCGCCGAAGCCGGTGAGCGCATCGGTGAACAACTCGCCGGTGAGCGCCACCGACAACTCCAGGCCCTTCAGGCCGCCGCCATTGCCGTTCACCGGCTGCGTGAAGCGGCCGGTCGCGGCCGGCAGCGCGCCTGGGCCGAAGTATCCCGGTGGCAAGGTCGCGAGGAAGTCCGAGAAGTCGTAATCGGCGACGGTCTGGTTATAAATGTAAGTGTCCAGGTCTTTGTAGAAGCCAGCCAGCGACACATACGCATTGGGCCCGAAGTAGCGCTCGTAGGAAACATCGTAGGCATACGCGCGCCACGGATCGAGCCGCGGATTGCCTCCAGAGCCGCCGGGCAGTCCGGTCGCAGAGTCGAAGCCGATTTCGCTCGACGCCTTCAGTTGATCCATGCGTGCACGGGCGAGCTCTTTCGCGACGCCGACGCGAACCGCCTGTTCCTGCGGCAGCATGAAGGCGACGTTGATCGCGGGCAGCACGTCCGTGTACTTCTTGCCGTCTTCAAAGGGAACCGCGGTGCCATTCTCCAGCCGCAACGCGTTCGAGGACTGATCGGTCTCCACCACCTGCACGCCGACATTGCCGCGCAGAGTCACGTTGGACGACAACTCATAGTCGAGATTGCTCTTCACGTAACCGGTTGTGACATCTTCGTTCACAGTCCAGTTCTTGCCGACCAGGTACGCGAAGCCCGGCTGATCCGGCGTGCCGTAGACGATCGGGTTGTAATACGCGCGCAGCACTTCCATGACATCCCACGCCAGCGCCCGGCCCGCGTTTGCATAGGAAAGATTGGTCGGTGACAGCAAATGATCGCTGCCGACCTGGAAGTAGGCATTGCCGCGCGTCGACAGATTGCCTTCCGGCTGCAACTTGTCCTTGGTGCGATCGGAGTAGTTCACGCCGACCGTGACATTGGACAGCCAGCCGTCGAGGTCGCGAACTACATCGACGCGCGCCGATTTCAACTCGTCTTCGATGTGCGGAATCTTGCTGTAGCCCGGGCCGTAAATGGTCGGGCCCAGGCGCACGCTGTTCGGATCGGCGTAATTCAGATCGAAGCGCAGCGTCGGCATGTCGTGGCGAGACAGGCTGAAGTAGCCGGAATCGGGAATGTTGGACGTGCCGCCGGCCACGTACTGAGCGTTGGTCTCGTACTGGCGCTCATCGCGCTCAGCCTTGGAATAACTCAAATCGCCGATGAACGTCCAGGCACCGGCGTGCCACTGATTGTTCCAACCGGTGGCGAAGATCTTGTCCTCGGTCTCGAACAGGAAGTTGCGGGCCAGCGGCACTCGATTGAGCAGATTGCCGGCGACCACAGTGTTGTCGACGATCACCGGGTTCGCGAAGCCGACGCCGTTGATGGGATAGTTGCCGAGATTCACTTCCAGGCTGCGCGCGTTGTCGGTCTGCTTGCGCTTGGTGTAGTACAGATCGAGCACGGTCTCGTAACTTTCGTTCGGCCGCCACTGCAACGCCGCCATCGCGCCGTCGCGCTTGTTCTCACCCATGTCCGAGCGGACCTTCATGCCATTGGTGACCAAGACGCCGCCGGGCACTTCGGGGTGATAGTTGAAACCGTCGATCGCCGGATCGTTCGCGTGCCAGGGCTCGTACGTGCCCGCACCTTCGATGGCCAGCGGCGATTCCAGATGCGCGTAGCCAAATGTCAGGCCGAGTGTGTTGTCGAGGAACTGATCGATGTATGAGAAGCTCGCGCGATAGCCTTTCTCGTCGGCATCGGCGCCCATGTCGTTGTGAGAATTCACTTCGCCGCGCACGTTCATCGCGATCGCGCGACGAGGCGTATCCAGCGGCCGTGTAGTGCGCAGATCGATCGTGCCGGCAAGGCCCTGGCCGACCAGCTGCGCGTCCGGTGTTTTATAAACAACCACTGCACTCAGCAGCTCAGACGGATATTGATCGAACTCGATGCTGCGGTTGTCGCCGGTGCTCACTTGCTCGCGACCGTTCAACAACGCCGTCGTGAAGCCCGGATCGGTTCCGCGCAAGCTGATCGCCGACGCGCGGCCTTCCGCACGTTGTGACGTCAGGCCCGGCAGACGCGACAGCGAATCGGCGATGCTGGTGTCGGGCAGCTTGCCGATGTCTTCGGCCGAGATCGCCTCGACGATGCTGCCGGAGTCGCGCTTGAGCTCGATGGCATCCTCGAGGCCGGCGCGAATGCCGGTGACCAGCACTGTTTCGAGATTCTCGCCGCTGGCGCTCGATTCCGTCGGCGCCTGCGTTGGTGTCTGCGCTTGTGCCTGGGCGGTGGTTACAAACATCAGGCCCAGTGCCGGGACGCCGAGCGTGCGCGCGACGGCAGCCGCCAGTCGTCGATTGGCCAGTGGCCGGTTGCTGAGTGCGTTCATTGTGAATTCCCCCGTATCCGCCGGCGCACCGGCGTGTGATTTGTTCAACGCTTCGCTGCGGCGACGAAACGAATGGCCTGGCCGCCGCCTGCCGCCAGTCGCAGGGTCAGCGAATCGCCCCGTCGCACCGGCCGCGTCTCGATCGCCAAGGCGTGCGGGTGCGTCTTCCAGTCCGCGTCATCGCCGTCGCGATAGATCTGCGCCTGGTACGTCCGGCCCGCCTCCAGAAAATCCAGCTTCACGTCCAGCGTGCGCGCCTGCTCGTCAGTCACGCTGCCGAGATACCAGTCGTCGCTGTTTCGATCCTTACGCGCGAAAGTCGCGAAGTCGCCGACTTCGCCGTTGAGCACGCGCGTATCTTCCCAATCGGTGGGCACGTCCTTGATGAACTGGAACGCGCGTAAATGTTTCTGATAGTTCTCGGGCAGATCGGCCGCCATCTGGATCGGGCTGTAGATCACGACGTACAGCGCCAGCTGCTTGGCCTCGGTCGATTGAATCGGCTGGCCGTTCTTGCCGAGCAGACTCAACACGCCGGGCGTGAAATCCATGGGGCCGGCGAGCAGACGAGTGAACACCAGGTTCGCTTCGTGCTCAGGCGGATTCGGCGGCGTGCCCCACGCGTTGTATTCCATGCCGCGCGCTCCCTCGCGTGCCACCCAATTCGGGTAAGTGCGGCGCAAGCCTGTGTCCTTGATCGGTTCGTGCGCATTCACCGCGATGTGACGTTTTGCCGCTTCGGTGACCACCAACAAGTGATGACGCGTCATCACCTGGCCGTCGTGCCACTCGAAACGCGGTGTGCCGTCCGGGCCGATGGCTTGAATGCCGCCCGCATCGGCGACGTAACCGGTCTTCACGGCATCGACGCCGAGCCGTGCATACAAATCCAGACCGGCGGCGAGTTGTTTCTCGTAGTTCGCGATATTGCCGGACGTTTCGTGATGTCCGATCAAATGCACGCCTTTGCGCTTGGCGTAGGCCGCGACTTTCTCCAGATCGAAATCGGGATACGGCTCGGTGAAGCTGAAGTCGGCGCCGTTCGCGAACCAGTCGCCATCCCAACCTTTGTTCCAGCCTTCTACGAGCACGCCGCGGAAGCCGTTCTTGGCGGCGAAGTCGATATAACGCATGGTGTTCCTGGTGGTCGCGCCGTGCGTCGGCCCCGAACTCCAGCTCAGCGTGCCCAGGTGCATGCCCCACCACACGCCGACGTACTTGAACGGCTTCACCCAGGAAACATCGCCGAGTTCGTTGGGCTCGTTGAGGTTCAAGATCAGATCGGACATCACCAGGCCGCCAGCGCTGTCGGCGATCTGCATCGTGCGCCACGGCGTCGTGAACGGCGCCTTGCGTGTGACTTTCGCACCCGAGGACGATGGTGATAGCTCGGCCTTCAAGCGTTGGCCCGTCACTCGACGCAGCCACATCGAGGAATAATCCACCAGCGCCGCTTCGTGAAACGCGATGTGCAGGCCCTCCTGCGTGCGCACGGTGATCGGTGTATGCGCCTGCCCGACTTCGGTCAGCGGCGTTTTGTTGTAGAGATATTCGTAGCGATTCCATTCGCCGGCGGGAATCCACCACGCCGTTGCCGGAGCGGCAACCGTGAACTCGGTCAGCTCATCGCCGATGTTGACGGTGCTGAGCGACGCTTGTTCAGGAAACTCGTAACGAAAGCCCAAGCCGTCGTCATAGATGCGGAACACGACATCGAGCCTGCGATGAAGCGTGCCCTTTTCCTTCAGCTTCACCCGCAGCTCGCTGTAATGATTGCGCACGTAGCGGCGCTCGCCCCACGGCTGTTCCCACGTATCGTCGTTGGTGCGCGTCTGCGTATCGCTCACGCTGAAATTGCGATCGAGCTTCGGCGCGTCGGTGAGCAGAAATCCCAGCTGCGAAGGTTCGATGACCGGCCGGCCTTTACGCGTGACGCTGTACTGCACGCGGCCGTCGTCATCCAAAGAAATGTTTACGTTCAGCACCGCGCCCGGCGAGGCTTGCGATGCGACGATTCCGTTCGGCGTCGAGGCAAACGCCCATAACGGAACGAGTAGCGCGAGCAGCGCGGCTCTGAAAATCACCCTTTCCCCCTGTCATCGTTGTTGCTGCATCGTAGGACCGCGACTGCGCGGGCAGCAATGCTATGCATACGTATTCATGAGTCCGTGGCGAACAAGACTCCATGCGCTGGCAGTGTCACTCGCTCGCCTTGCAGCTTTCCTTCCTGCACGCCCGGGCTCTCGATCGGGCGCCAACGCTCAGGCAATGTCATTTGAAACTGCGTCGGCTGATTGCCGAGATTGAACGCAGCGAAGACGCGCGAATCGCCGTAGCGGCGTGTGAATGCGAGCACCGGCTCTGGTACATCGATGAACTCGATGTCACCCCAGCGCAGCGCCTCGTATCGCTTGCGCCAACGCAGGAAGGCGCGGCAGTTATTCAACACCGAGTGACGATCTTCCGATTGGGACTGCACGCTGATCTGGCGATGTTCCTTCGGCACCGGCAGCCACGGCCGCGCGGAACTGAATCCACCATGTTCGCTGCTGTCCCAAGGCATCGGTGTGCGACAGCCGTCGCGACCCTTGAAATTCGGCCAGAACGCGATGCCATAGGGATCGCGCAAAGACTCATAAGGTACATTCGCTTCGTTGAGCCCCAGCTCTTCGCCCTGGTAGAGACACACCGAGCCGCGCAGCGAACACAGCAACGCGATGAGCTGATTGGCCAGCGCCGGCGACGGATTCGGTCCGCCCCAACGCGTTACGACTCTGCGAACGTCATGATTCGACAGCGCCCAACAGGGAAAGCCTTCGGATAACTTCGCTTCGAATCCTTCGACGACGCTGCGAATGTGCGCGGCGGAGAATTCCTCCGACAGCAGCTCGAAGCTGTAGCCCATGTGCAAACGTCTGCCGCTGGTGTATTCCGCGGTCGTCGTGATCGAATCTTCAGAAGAAATTTCGGCCAGCGCGGCCGTGTGCGGATACTCATCCAGCAACGCACGCAGCTCGGTGAGAAACTGCAGATTCTCCGGCTGCGTGTTGTCATAACGATGGTATTGATAGGCGTATGGATTCTCGGGACTGAACCCACGCGTCTTGCGCTCGGCCGGCGGCTTGGGCGGATTGTCTCGCAGCGCCTGGTCGTGAAAACAAAAGTTGATCGCGTCGAGCCGCAGCCCGTCGACGCCTTTATCCAGCCAGAAGCGCACGTTATCGAGCACGGCACGGCGCAGCCGCGGCTGATGAAAGTTCAGATCCGGCTGCGACGATAAAAAGTTATGCAGGTAATACTGGCGACGACGCGGCTCCCAGCGCCACGCGACCCCGCCGAAGATCGACAGCCAGTTGTTGGGCGGCGTGCCGTCCGGCTTCGGATCGGCCCAGACATACCAATCGGCCTTGGGATTGTCGCGACTCTGCCGACTCTCGCGAAACCATTCGTGCTCGCTGGAAGTGTGGCTCAACACCTGGTCGATCATCACTTTGAGCCCGAGCTGATGCGCGCGGGCCAGCAGCCGATCGAAATCCGCCATGGTGCCGAAGAGAGGATCGACGGCGCGATAATCAGCCACGTCGTAACCGAAATCCGCCATCGGCGAACGAAAGAACGGCGCGATCCAGATCGCATCGACGCCGAGTTCGGCGACGTAATCCAGACGCTGCAGAATGCCCGGAAGATCGCCTACGCCGTCACCGTTGCTATCGAGGAAGCTGCGCGGGTAGATCTCATAGATCACCGCGCCACGCCACCACGGCGGTACTGTCATCGGCCAGGCCCCCTGCTCGCTGCTTGGAAGTTATGCGCGCAGAGGTTACCCGCAGGACACCTCAGGCTTCGAGAGCCTGCATACGTATTCACTCACACGTATTCATGATGCCCAACATAAAACGAGCGACCCACCGCTATACGGGGGTCGCTCGCGTAGGACGCTGGTTCATTGGTCAGTCGGCAACGAAGCCAGCGATCTCGCTTCCGATCCTAGGGTTCAGCCTTTGCCATTCCCGCCTGGGTTTCCAACCAAACACTCAACACTCAATCCCAGTACCGGGGTGAACGGTAGTAATCGAAAGCTCGATCCCGATAAGTCATTCCGTCGTTCTTGGTCAGCTCGCCGAGCGTGTCGGCGGGTGCAGCCTGCAGCTGCTCCTTGGTCACATTCACCACGTAGCCGCCTTCGTCCTCGTCGTACGACAGCATGCTCCAGGGAATGGGATGATATTTCTCGTTCACGCCCAGGAAGCCACCGAAACTCACGGCCGCGAACATAATGTTGTTGGACAGCTTGTCCAGCACCACGTCCTCGATCTCGCCGATCTTCTTGCCGCCCGGATCCTTGACGGCGGTGCCGATGACCTTCTTGGCGCGAATCGCCTGCGTGTGTCCGCTTGCGGTGGGCATGACATCTCCTCCTCAACCAATCATCGGCAACCCAACGAATGGCGGATACAGGAGTTCCTTCAGAAGTGTCCGTCACCGTGTCGGCATGCAGCTCACTGCGGAATTACACATCGCGGCGCGTTAGATAGTTATTTCAGCACTCTCGTCAACACATTGGCCAGAATCTCACACGCGTAATCCACCTCTGCGCGCTTGATCAGCAGCGGAGGTGCGAGGCGCAGGGTGTGAACGTGCGTGTCTTTGGCCAGCAATCCTTTGTCGCGCAAACGTTCGCAATATTTGTAAGCGCCGCCGGCTTCCGGACGCAGCTCGATGGCCAGCATCAGGCCGCGGCCGCGAACTTCGCGGATGAGGCCGCTGCCGAGCGAGCGCAGCTGGGAAAGGAAATATTCGCCTTGCTCGCGCGCGTTCTCGATCATGCCTTCTTCGATCAGCACTCTTAACGCCGCGCGGGCGATGGCACTGGCCAGAGGATTGCCGCCGAACGTGCTGCCGTGAGTGCCCGGCTGCAACACCTTCAACGCATCGTTGTTCGCCAGCACCGCCGAGATGGGATAGAAACCACCGGACAGCGCCTTGCCGAGCAATGTGAGATCGGCACGAATCTCCTCGTGCTCTTGAGCGAGCAGCTTGCCGGTGCGGCCGAGGCCGGTCTGGATTTCATCCAGCACCAACATCACATTCTTCGCCGTACACAGCTCGCGCACCCGCTTGAAATATCCGGCCGGCGGCATGATCACGCCCGCCTCGCCTTGAATCGGCTCGACTAGAAACGCGACCGTGTTTGCATCGATCGCCGCCGCGAGCGCATCGAAGTCACCGAAAGGCACGGTGCGAAAGCCAGGCGCAAACGGCCCGTAGCCGCCGGTCGCCAACGCATCGGTGCTGAAACCGACGATGCCCAAGGTGCGGCCGTGAAAGTTATTCGAGCAGGTGACGATGTTTGCTTGATCGGGCGCCACGCCTTTGACTTCATAGCCCCACTTGCGCGTCACCTTCAGCGCCGACTCCACCGCCTCCGCGCCGCTGTTCATCGGCAGGATCATCCTGGCGCCGGTGAGCCGCTCCAGATCCAGATACAACAGCGGCAGCTGATCGTTTCGAAACGCACGCGACGTCAACGTGAGCCGCGACGCCTGCTCGCACATCGCTGCAAGAATCTTTGGATGACAGTGGCCCTGATTGAGCGCCGAATACGCGGACAGGCAGTCGAGATAGCGCTTGCCCTCGACATCCCACACCCACACGCCTTCACCGCGGGTCAGCGTTACATCGAGCGGCTTGTAGTTGCGCGCACCGAGCCGGGCCTCGATGGCGGACAGATCGCTGGCAGATAGAGTCATGATGAATACCCCAGTCGCGCCCATTAAAGGGGGGCGGCACGGGAATGTCAATAATCCTTCAAGATCACCTCATATAGGGTTCTCTGTAATTCAGTCGACAGGCTTTGATACGCTAGAATCCGCAGCTCCGACCCGGTTTTGACCCAAGCCTACGTGAACCAGACCTCGCCCATTCGAGACTTGCTGACCCAGCACACCCTGGCACTCACGCCCACGGAGGCGAAGATCGCCCAGGCACTGCTCAACGACTATCCGGTCGCCGGCCTCGGCACCGCGACCGCCCTGGCACGCCGCGCCGGCGTGAGCGATCCGAGCGTGATCCGCATGGTGAGCAAGCTGGGCTTCGATGGATTCGCGGCGTTTCAGCAGCGCTTGCTGGAAGAAGTCGAAGCGGGCTTGCGCTCGCCGCTGATGATGTTGGAAACAAAACGGCCAGTGCGAGCGACCGGCGGGCGAAGCATCGAGGAAACATACATTCGCTCGGCGGCAAGTGCGGTCGAATCTGCCGCGGCGATGACGTTGCCGCAAACCTATGCTC
>CAMLEO010000057.1 GCA_946478975.1 uncultured Steroidobacter sp. | reverse complement strand
CAGGTCGGCCGTCACCGATGTTTCCTGATCCAGGTTCGGATCGCCGACCTCGAACCGCTGCGCGGCGATGTGCGGGCCGTTGGCATACAACTCGGCAGCCTGGGGATTGCGTTGAGTGCGCGTGACGTTCAGCGCCAACGCGTGTTCGTCAGCGAACTGCCACACCGCACCCGCCGACAGGCTGATCGCAGTTTCGTCATAGTCAGGATGATCGCCGCTCACATCGATCTTCTGCTGTTCGGCGCGGGCGCCCAGCTCGATGGTCCACGGATCGAAGTGACGTTCCTCGAATGCGAACACACTGGTGGTCTTGGTTACGGAGCTGGGCACGAACGCCTCGTCGCCGATCGCTTCGAAATCGATGTTCACGTACTGCAAGCCGGTCGTGCCGCGCCAGCCGTTGTCCAGCTTGTGATCGGCAGTGAAGCGCAGCTCGTACGCGTCTTGATTGAACACCGTGCCCGGCACGCCCGGCGCTTCGAATTCGGTGTGGGTGTAATCGTTGTACGCGCCGGTGAGGCGCAGCTTGTTGATCGCGCCGTCCAGGTCGAGCTCGGCCTTGCCGTCGATACGGTCCTGTTTCATATCGATGAACGCGGTCTCCTCGCCCGGGATGCCGTACGTGGTTTTATAAGTACTCCACGACAGACCCCCGAGCACGTCGTCGCCGATATACGAACCGCCGAACGCGCCGCCGTGAGCTTCGCCGGACGTGTTGGGAATGTGCCCGCGAATGCCATCCGGTGTTTCACCCGCTTCAATGAGCTGACGGCGCAGTGCGTCCGACTGCGCGAAGCCGGGGATCTCCACGTCGTCGGTCTCACGATCGAAGTAGTCGGCATGCAGAGCAAACTTGTCTGCGCCGGCATCGAGGCTGAACGCGCCGGTGCGTTCGTTGCTAGCGGTGTCGCCTCGAACTTCAGCTGCGCCCGTGATCAGCTTTTCCGGCACCTCGTTCGGCACGCGGCTGCTGACGACGTTCACCAATCCGCCTGACGCGCCGCTGCCATAGAGCAGCGCCGCCGGACCTTTGATGACTTCGATCTGCTGGGACACGACCGTTTCGAGCGTCACCGCGTGGTCCTGGCTGAGACTGGAAACATCCAGCGACGAGAGCCCGTCCTGCAACACCTGCACGCGATCGCCGGCCAGGCCGCGGATCACCGGCCGGCTCGCGCTCGGTCCGAAGTAAGTGGAGCTGACGCCGGGCTGGCTCGACAAAGTCTCGCCAATGCTCCCCGCGATCTGGCGACGCAGATCGTCACCGGCGAGCACACTGGTGGGCTGTGCCACCTCCAGTGGATTTTCATGGAGCGCGGTCGAGGTGACGACCACGGTCTCGGGTTTGGATTCCTGGGCGTAAACGGTATGAACGGCGGCCTGACTGACCAGCATCGCGGCCACGGCGACGCGCAACGAATGAGAAGCACGCATGACAAACATTTCCTGAATAACTGCAGTGATCTCGCTGCTGGCCCGACCGAATCAATGGCGGGTGCAAGCAACGAGCGACGCCTCGCCAGTCACGACGAGGTCAATGAAACATCGAGCTGCGAGTTATCGAGGCGGGGCGCGCGGCTGCGCGTTCAGGCGGGTGCGAATCGAAACCGGAAATTGCGCGATCGGCGCGACATAACCGGAGACCAGAATCGTGGTGAGCGGCGCGTAGTGATGCTTGGGAACATCGATCAGGCCGGTGAAGGCGGCACAGTAGCCGCACGCCGGACCGTGCGCCGAGAGCGTTGTTTTGACGTCGTCATCGTGGCGATGGACGACGTGCGCCACCGAATCCAGCGCGAACGCCAGCACCAGGGCGACGAGTGCAACTCGTAGCCACGTGGGCGGTCGTCGGGCCAGATCGAAAATGGACATGCGTGGCAATGCGGTGCGGATCAGCTAAGTAAGCTAACGGAGGACCGGACCTTTGCCAAGCAGGTTACGAGGATTTCAGGCGCGGGCCGAAGCCGGTGTTGTTTCCGTGCATCGAACTGGCACGGCCCGGCCGGTTGGGCCATAATCCACGCGCACTTAGCATGAGTGCATCGCCCTTCACGAATCGCGAGTGTTCCCGACCGCCCCTGCCGTGTTCGCCGCCACTTCACGCATGTCCCGTCCCGGCAATCTGTAGTGAAACTTTCCGGCGACAATCTCGCGGCCACTCTGTCGCGTCAGCTGGCACCGGTGTACCTGGTCTCCGGTGACGAACCGCTATTGGTCAACGAAGCGGCCGATGCCATTCGGGCCAAGGCCCGTGCGCAGGGATTCACCGAGCGTGAGCTGCACGTGGTCGAGCGCGGCTTCGACTGGGATGAGCTGATCGCCGGCAGCCGCTCGATGTCGCTGTTCGCCGAGCGCAAGATCATCGAGATCCGCATGACCAATCCGACGCCGGGCGAGCAGGGCGCGGATGCCATCATCGAGCTCACCTCCCAAGGCTCGCCCGACGTGCTGGTGCTGATCGTCACCGGCAAGATGGACGGCCGGGTGCAAAACTCGCGCTGGGTGAGCGCGATCGAAAAGCATGGCGTGGTCGTGCAGGTCTGGCCGGTCGAACTGGCGCGGCTGCCGGCGTGGATCCGCGAACGGCTCGCCAAACAAAATCTCAAAGCCGATGCAGATGCGGCGGCGCTGCTGGCCGAACGCGTCGAAGGCAATCTGCTGGCGGCTCATCAGGAAGTGGAAAAGCTGGCGCTGTTATTGCCGCCCGGTCCCGTAACCGCGGATACGATCGTCGACGCCGTCGCCGACAGCGCGCGTTTCGATGTCTTGCAAGTCGGTGACGCGGCGATGAAAGGCCAGGCGGCCCGAGCGCTGCGCGTGTTGGAAGGGTTGCGCGGCGAAGATGTCGAGCCGCCGATCGTGCTCTGGGCGCTCAACAAAGATCTGCAGTGGATCGCTCGCTGCCAGTATTTGATGCGTAAAGGGCAGAGCGCCGACAGCGCCATGAACGCGTTGTATGTCTGGCGCAATCGTCAGCCGGCGATGAAACATGCGCTGTCGCGTTTGCGTCCGGCGACGGTGCGCGAGTTGTTACTCAGCGCCGAACGCGCCGATCGCATGATCAAAGGCGTGATTCGCAGCGATGCGTGGCTGGAGTTCGAGCGCATCGTGGCGGGGCTTGCCGGCGTGAAGCTCGCCCGCGCCGCCTGAGTTCTGTCATGACGACCATCGGAATTTTCGGCGGCACCTTCGATCCCATCCACTTCGGTCACCTGCGCACCGCGTTCGAGTTGTTGCAGTCGCTGCGGCTGAATGAAGTGCGCTTCATGCCGGCCGGCAATCCGCCGCACCGGGAAACGACCATTGCCGCCGCCGAGCAGCGCCTCGCGATGGTGAAGGCCGCGACCGAAGGTCAGCAGGGCTTCACCGTCGACGATCGTGAGATCCGGCGCGAAGGGTTGTCTTATTCCGTCGATACCATGCGGACGCTGCGAGCGGACTTTCCCGACCACTCGTTGTGCCTGATCGTCGGCATGGACGCGTTTTTGGGCTTGCCCAAATGGCACCAGTGGCGTGAACTGCTGGAGCTGGCGCACCTGGTCGTGGCGCATCGCCCCGGCTGGCGCGCGCCGAGCATGGGGCCGCTCGGGGAGTTGCTGGTCGATCGCGGCACCGGCCGCATCAACGACCTGCACGAGCAGCGCGCTGGATGTATCTATATTCACGCAGTGACGCAGCTGGAAATTTCGTCCACGGAAGTACGCAAGCTGATCGCGATGGGACGCGATCCGCGGTATCTGATGCCCGATTCGGTCCGGGAGATCATCGAGCAGACCGGCTGTTACAAACGTGAGCAAGCCAAGAGGTGAGCATGGCCGTCAAGCGAGCGAAATCCAAACGACAATCTTCTGCAGCCAAGGCCCCGGCGCGGGTCAAGGACAACAAGGTCACGAAGCTGAGCACTGCGCGCAAGAAGCTCGCGAGCAAGGGCCCGGCGCCGGCGAAGAAAAAAGCCGCCGTGAAGAGCACGACGCCGCCGGTCGTAAAGCCGGTGGAAGTGGTGCAGGTCGTGGAGAACGCGCTCGATGAAATGAAGGCGGTCAACGTCAAGGTGCTGGCGGTGAAGAAGCTCACCGACATCACCGACACCATGATCATCGCCAGCGGCAACTCCGATCGTCACGTGCGCTCGATCGCCGATCGCGTGGTGGAGTTCGCGAAGAAGGCCGGCTTCCGCCCCATGGGCGTGGAAGGCGAGCGCGACGGCGAGTGGGTGCTGGTGGACCTGCAGGACGTGATCGTGCACATCATGCTGCCGAAGGTGCGCGAGTTCTATCGCCTGGAAAGCCTGTGGGATGTGAGCGCTGCGCGCCGCGAAGCGGCTGAGCAGAGTGCTTGAGACTGCTGGTTCTCGCTGCCGGCACCAAGCTGCCGGAGTGGGTTGACTCGGGCTTCGAGGAGTACGCGGGGCGCCTCACCCGCGACTACCGGCTGGAGCTGAAAGAAATCGCGCTGGGCCAGCGCACTGCTGGACCTGCGACCCAGGCGATCGCTAAAGAAGGCGAGAAGATGCTCGCCGCCATTCCTTCCGGCGCTTACGTCGTCGCCATGCAGGTCGGCGGGCGCAATCTTTCCAGCGAGCAGCTGGCGCAGTTCATTCAAGCTCGCTCGCAGGAAGGCCGCGATGTGGTGTTCTGCATCGGCGGGCCGGAAGGGCTCGCGCCCGAAGTCGATGCGCGTGCCGATTTCAAATGGTCCTTGTCAGGACTGACACTGCCGCACGCACTGGCTCGCGTCGTGCTTGCCGAAGCTTTGTATCGTGCGGTGACCATCATCAAAGGTCACCCTTATCATCGCGCCTGATCATCGGGCGTGAGTAATGGCGCTCGACAGCGCCAGCTCCAGTTCCTGTTGAACATCGTTGAGCGGCTGCGAGCTGCGCGACGCACGGCAGAGCGCGACCGTTCCTTCCACCGATGAAACGACGAGCGCAGCAAGCCTTCGAGCGCGTGCGGGCGTAACACCTTCCTTGCGCAGTGACGCGCTGAGGATGTGCTGCCAGTGGTCGAAGATTTCATGCGCCAGCTCCAGCAGGCGCTGCTGCACCTTCATGTTCGGCGTGCCGTCGTCGCTCAAATATTGTTCGACGGCGACCGCCAGCACCGGACATCCCGCCTCGTACTTCGAGCTTTCCAAAACGTGGCGCCAGAGGTCGATGAAGGCGTGCAGGCCTGCGACGGCGCCGCGCTCGTTTACTAGTTGTTCGAGCGGGCCGCTCACTTCCTGGCCCGCATAAGTCACAGCGTCCTCGACCAATTGCTGCTTGCCTCGCGGAAAGTGATGACCGATCGAGCCGCGAGGCGTATCAGTGTGCCTCACGACTTCTCGCACGCTGGTCGCATTCACGCCGCGCCGACGGATCAGGTCCGCCGCGCCCGCGACCATCTTGCTGCGCGTTGGGATTTTCATAGCGAGCCCAGATCCTTTATCGAGCAGATCCATGAATTGACTATGCCATGTGGCATAGCCTAGCATGACTGCGAACTATGACGCGTGGCATAGACGTGAAAACTCCAATCAAACTCTACAAAGCACTGATCTGGCTGACGCTGTACGGCGCCGCGCTGCATTTCTTCGATAACTATTATTTCTTCGATCAGTACCCGGAGCCGGCGTGGCTGCGGGCGGAGATCACTGCGTCGCTGTTGATCCCGCTGGCATTGCTCGCGCATCGAGCAGTCGATTACATCTACAACGGCAAAGTCGAGCGCAGTTTTTCGCTCGTGCATGGATTCGTGCTGGGCAACTGGATATCGCTCGGACATTACTTGTTCGCCAGTCCGGCGGCGGTTCTGCCAAGAATCAATTTCGGGATCGCCGTGCAAGTCGGCCTGGCGACCGTGCTGCTCGTCGTGACCCTGTGGCTGCAACTCACGCGCTATCCCGACTCGCTGCGCTGGACGCGCCGCGCCTGGGCGAAGAATGTCGCGATGTATGCAGTCGCCATCTTCGTGCTGGAACTGATCTGGCCCTCGAAGTTCGACTGGTGGTGGCTGCGATGAAGCCGGGCGTCTATGACCGGACGCTCATCCTGCTGACACTGCTTGCTCCTCTGCTGCTGTTTGCTCTCACCAAATGGCGCGCATCGCTCGACACGTTGTATGCACCGGCGGGTGTGAGCGAGCAATTCACCCAACACGTATCTGAGTGGCTGGCTCGAAGCAATGAGAGCGGCTCACGACTGATCGTCATCGTGGATCGCGAGTGCCCGTGCACCCAGGCTTCGCTGCGAATTCTGGAGTCCGCTCGCGGCGATGTTCCACTCACGGTGCGCGATATCGAAGATGTGGACCCAATCGTACGCAGCGAGCTGCCTTCGACGCCCACCTTGCTCGCGATGGAAGGCGCGCGACTCGTCTACGCCGGCCCGGTGACCTCCGGCAATCTCTGCACGACGGCGGTTGAGAAAGTGCTGGGTGTGACGGCGCTGCAAGCGCCGCGAGCCCGTCCAATTCTCAATTGGCTGGATACGGGCTGCTACTGCCGGCGACAGCCTTAAACTTTCAGTCGCGCGAGCTCGGCGACGGCCGATGCGACGGTCGGAAAGCGGTCCTGCGGTTCCTTCGCGAGCATGCCGTCGATCAAGCGCTGAAAGCGGCCGAGCGGTTCGGGCAAGACCGGGATGGGATCGTTCCGGTGCGCCTGGATGATGCCGATGACAGTGCTGCCCTTGTACGGCCGCTGCCCGGTCAACATCTCGTAGAACATGATGCCGAGGCTGTAGATGTCGCTGCGTTGATCCACCGCCGCGCCCTCGGCCTGTTCCGGGCTGATGTAATAGGGCGAGCCGCGGACTTCGCCGGCGCTGGTCGGCGAAGCAGTGTCGATGGTTTTCGCCAGACCGAAGTCGATGAGTACGATGCGGCCGTCCGGACGCATCATCACGTTCGCGGGCTTCAAGTCGCGATGACACAGGCCCGGGCCGTGAATGGCCTGCAGCGCCGCCGCGATCTGCAGGAAGATGTCGACGCTGTCCTTGATCGTCATCAGGTTGCGAATGCGCAGTTCGAGGCTGCCGCTCGGGAAGTATTCGGTGACGATGTAACGAAAATCCTCGCCGTGCCCCCAGTCGTACACGTCGACGATGGCCGGATGTTTGATGCGCATCAGGAGCTCGCGCTCCCGCTCGAAGCGCTCTTCCTCGCCGACTTCCAGGCTCGACATCGGGCCGGTGCGCAGGACTTTCACCGCGACGTTGTGACCCAACTCTTCCGACAGCGCGACGTGCACCTCGGACTTCGGCGAGCGCGCGATGGTCTGTATGAAGCGATAGCCCGGGATGGGCGGAAACGCCCGCTGCCCGTAACTTACGGGGCGAGGAGCGCGTCTAGGGTGGTGTTTGGCCCGCATCCGTGTGCCGCTCAAGCTGTCATCGTCAGCAAACAATCTCCGCACTGCGTCGAGCGCATCAGTTGACTTTGCATCGGTGCATTCAATGTCAAATTCGTCCTAAGATAATCCCCTCAGCACCTGCCTGCGCCTGAGGTGGGTGTAACCTGCGTTAACGAGGTTATGATACGTCACTTCGGGCAAGGCACCGTATACGAAGTCGGATCGGGCGCCTCGTCGGATTCAATTCGCACACGGCTCGGATCGCTAAGGGAACAGGCCAGCGCGTTTGGCCTTGCGTTGTGACCCAGGGCAACAGGACAGGATCGAAGGGTATGGCGACAGTCATGGAGTCCAGCTACTCAATCGACGCCCGCGACCAGCTGGTTCGGATCAAAGTCTGGGGCGAACTCACCGCCGAATCCTTGATCGAGTTGTTGAATCGCGCCGTTGCGGACCCGCGTTACGTGCCGGGCATGAACGCCATCGCGGATTATCGCGAGGCGCATGGCAACTGGGACTACAGCGAGATCCAACGGTTCCGCGATTTCCTCATGCACCTGGCGCCGCCCGGCGAGGTGCGCTGGGCCGCCGTGATGAAGCCTGGCAATCTCGCCGCCGCCGGCCACGTGCTGATCCTGATCAGCGAGGCGGTCGGCTCCAACATCAAGATGCGCATCTTCGAGGAGCCCGCGGCGGCGTTGCGCTGGGTGCATGGTGAGGGCGAGCAGAACCGCGTGCTCCGACATGAATTTCTCGAAGGCCGAGTCGAAGTTCGCACCGGCGACATCACCGGCCTGCCGGTCGATGCGGTCGTAAACGCTGCCAACTCGACCTTGCTCGGCGGCGGCGGCGTCGATGGGGCGATTCATCGCCGCGGCGGCGAGGAGATCCTGCGTGCCTGCCAGGAAATTCGCGAGACGCTGTATCCGCATGGCCTGCCCGCCGGCGAAGCGGTGCTGACGACGGCTGGCAAGCTTCCCGCGAAGTATGTGATTCATACCGTCGGACCGGTGTGGGGACGCGACGAGCCCGCAGAGGAGCTGCTCGCGTCCTGCTACAAGAAATCCATCAGGATTGCCGCCGAGCATGCGCTCGGCTCGGTGGCGTTTCCGGCGATCTCGACCGGCGCGTACGGTTATCCAAAGCACCGAGCCGCGGCCGTTGCGTCGTCCGCGATCAGCCAGGCGCTGTCGAGGACCGACGCGGTGGAGCGAGTGTCGCTGGTGTTCTATTCGGAAGCCGACCTCGACGTGTTTCTCGACAATCAACAGTTTTAAGCAGAATGGGTACATGGATGTACCCCGCCGCCTGCGGCGGCGAGCGGCCAGCGAAAGTCGCGCCTTTCGTTGGTCGCGCTCGGGTCGTGGCAGGATGCCCGATCCCGAGCCCATCCGATGTGAGATTCAGTCGCTATTAATTTGCTGACTCGAAGAATGTGACCGAGGCGCCTTCAGGGTATCCTTCGGCGCATGTCAGACCACCTAAGTTCTACCGCCAAGCCGTTGATCTACCTGGCGTCGGCATCGCCCCGGCGCAGCGCCTTGCTGACCCAGATCGGAATTGCGCACCGGGTTGCTCCGGTGGCCGTCGACGAGTCCGTGACCAGCGCCGAAACGCCGGAAACCTACGTCACGCGGCTGGCCGCGTTGAAGGCCGACACCTTATGGCGCCGACTGACCGAGCCGGAACGTTTGCCGGTGCTGGGATCGGACACCACCGTGGTGGTGGACGACCACATCCTCGGCAAACCGGCGGACGAAGCTGAATGCGTGCGCATGCTGCAACTCTTGTCGGGCCGCACGCATCAGGTCCTTACCGCCGTGGCTTTGCGAAGCGCGGCGGGCAGCGACGTTCGTCTGAACGTCAGCGAGGTCACGTTTCGGAACCTGTCGATGGCGGAAATGCGAGGCTACTGGCGCACCGGCGAGCCGGCCGACAAGGCCGGCGGCTACGCCGTGCAAGGGCGCGCCGCCATTTTCATCAGCCGTATCTCCGGCAGCTACTCCGGCATCATGGGACTGCCGTTGTTCGAGACCGCGCAGCTGCTGGCCACACAAAAAATAACAATGGGAGAGCAGGGATGACGGCGGAGATTCTCATCAACATCAGCCCGCGCGAAGCACGCGCCGCCCTGGTGGAAAACGGCGTGCTGCAGGAAATTTTTCTGGAGCGCGCCAATCGTCGCGGGCTCATCAGCAATATTTACAAGGGACGCGTGTCGCGAGTGCTGCCCGGCATGCAGGCGGCGTTCGTCGATATCGGGCTCGAACGCACGGCGTTCCTGCACGCCTCCGACATCGTGCATCCGGCAGTCGGCGAGAACGGCAATCCCGACATGCCGGTCGATGAAGGGCGCACGCCGGACATTCAGACATTGGTCAGCGAAGGCGGCGAGATCCTGGTGCAGGTGTTGAAAGACCCGCTCGGCACCAAGGGTGCGCGACTTACGACATTCATCACACTTCCATCGCGATATTTGGTCTACATGCCCAAGGGTCGCGGCATCGGAATCTCCGCGCGCATCGAAGATGAGGCTGAGCGGCAGCGTTTGCGCGAAGCCGCGAGTTTGTTCGTCCGTCCCGATGAACCCGGGGGTTATATCGTGCGTACAGCTGCTGAGGGCGCGACGCCTGAGGCGTTGCGCGCCGACATGCTGTTTCTTCAGAAGCTGTGGACCGTGCTCAGCGAGAAAGCCGCCGCGACCCGCCCGGGCAACCTGGTGCACGAGGATCTGCCGCTGCCGGTACGAGTGATGCGCGATGTGGTTGGAAGCGGAATCGAGCATGTCAGCGTCGATCACGCCGAGACGCATCAGCGCATGATCGACTTCGCGCGCACGTTCATGCCCGAGATGGTCGAGCGCATCGACCTGTATCGCGGCGACCGGCCGATCTTCGATCTGTACGCGGTCGAGGATGAAATCCAGAAGTCGCTGGAGCGCAAGGTGCCGCTGAAGTCCGGCGGCTATCTGATCTTCGACCAGACCGAGTCGATGACCACCATCGATGTGAACACCGGCGCCTACGTGGGCCAGCGCTCACTGGAAGAAACCATTTTCCGCACCAACCTGGAAGCGGCGGTGGCGATCGCCCGGCAACTGCGACTGCGCAACTTGGGCGGCATCATCATCATCGACTTCATCGACATGGAAGAAGAGGAGCACCGCAAGCAGGTGCTGCAGGCGTTGGAGAAGGCGCTCAGCGCCGATCACGCCAAGAATCACATTTCGTCGGTGTCGCCGCTCGGCCTGGTGGAGATGACGCGCAAGCGCACGCGCGAAAGTCTCGAACATATGTTGTGTTCAGCTTGTCCCACCTGCGAGGGCCGCGGCTTCGTCAAGACGACCGAAACAGTTTGTTACGAGATCTTCCGCGAGATTCTGCGACAGTCGCGCCAGTTCCAGTTCCAGGAGCTGATGGTGCTCGCGCATCAGGATGTGATCGAGCGGCTGCTCGATGAGGAGTCGGCGGCGCTGGCCGAGCTGGAAGTGCACACCGGCAAGCCCATCCGTCTTCAGACCGAGGCGCTGTACCAGCAGGATCAGTACGATGTGGTGTTGATGTAACGGCCCGTTGAGCTCCATGTCCCCCCGCCCACGCAAAATTCTCAAATGGCTGCTCGGCAGCCTGATCGCGTTGGCGGTGGTGATTGCGCTGTTGTTCGCCACTTTTGGTTTCATCGTCGGGCGCGTGCCCGAGTATCGCGTACAGCTGCAGGACTGGATCAGCCAGCGCAGCGGGCTCATCGTCGAATTCCGGACCTTGAGCGCGCGCTTGCGTTTGTATGGTCCGGAACTGGTGTTCGACGACGCCGTGGTGCGCACACCGGATCGCACTCGCACGTTGTTCAGCGCCAAGCGCGGCAGCATCGGCTTCGACTTGTGGAACTCGATTGCCAACGGCCGCCTGACTGGCGGCCGGTTCGCGCTCGAAGGACCGCAGATCGCTTTGATCCGTACCAAGGAAGGCAAGATCCAGCTGCTCGGCCAAAGCGCGCTGCCGGAACGAGACAAGCCGATCGCGCTCGATCAAATGCCGACCGGACGTTTCGTCGTGCAAAGCGCGGTGGTGAGCTTTCGCGATGAGATCACCGGGCGTGGGCCGTGGTCGCTCGAGGGCGTGAGTTTCGATCTCACGCGCAGCAGCGATTCGCTGCGAGTCACCGGCACAGCGTCGCTGCCGCCGGCGCTCGGCGATGAGTTGAAATTCTCCGGCAGCACCGACGGCAAGTTCGAACATTCGGAACGGCTGATTTCTGCATTCACCGTTCAGGGCAACAAGCTCGACCTCGCAGGCTGGGCCGATCTGCTGCCGGACTCGTGGCCGGCGCCTGAAACAGGCCATGGTGCAGTAACCGTGAACGGCATTCTGCGCGGCGCCGAGTTGATGCAAGTCTCCGGAATCGTCGACGTACGACAGCTCATCACCGAGCTGCCGGTGTGGACCATACCGTTGCCCGAAGCACAGCCGCTCGAACAGCCGCCGTCGGGCGAGCCCGCCACGACCAAGACCGAAGAAGTCGTAACCGAAACGACTGAAGAGACAACCGACGACGATGCGCCGAAGCCGCCGCAGGTGCTGAGTTATGAGCACCTGGCGTTCGCTGTGCGCGCGCAGAGAACGGACAATCAATGGTCGGTGACGCTGTCGAATCTCGACGCCAGGCGCTCCGACTCGCAGTGGCAGGCGAAAGAAATCTCCGCGCTGTTCAGCCGCAACGAGCAGGGCGGATTGAACATCAGCGGCCAGGCCGATCGCCTGGTGCTCGAAAACATCTGGCCCTGGCTGAGTTATCTGCCGGAAAGCGAAGGCGCCGCGCGAGTGCGAGCCATGCGAGCGAAGGGCGCGCTGGTCGATACGAAATTTTCGCTGCTGCGTGAGACGGCGGACGCCAGGCCCAAGTACACGCTTGCGACCAAGCTGGAGTCGATCGGCTTCCAGCCGGTGTTGCAGACGCCGGGGCTCACCGGTCTCAGCGGCCAGTTGCGGGCCAGCGAGGAGTCGGGTGAGCTGCGGCTGGCCTCGAAGAATGTCGAATTCACATTGCCGCGAATGTTTCGTGATGTGCTGACGGCGTCGAGCGTCGACGGCGCGCTCACCTGGGAACGCGACGACAAGGGACTGATGATTGCGACCGATCAGCTGCGCCTGCAGGGCGATGATGGTCGCGCTGTCGCTCGCATGAATCTGCAGCTGCCGAGCGATGGCAGCTCGCCGATTCTCGATCTGTTCGCGCAAGGTGAAGGCCTGCGCGTCGCTTCCACTTCCAAATATCTGCCCGCCGATCGCATGGGACCGAAGACGCTCGAATGGTTCGATCGCGCGTTCGTCGAAGGCAGCATCAGCAGCGCGGAGTTTACATACAAAGGTCCGATGCGCTCGTTCCCGTTCCGCAAGAACGAAGGCTTGTTCCTGGCGCGCGGGGAGGTGGACAACGCGGTGTTCGATTATCAGCCGGGCTGGGAGCCGGCGCGCGAGCTCAAGGCGGTGGTCGAGTTTCGCAACCAGGGCATGCACATCAACGCGACCTCGGCGATGGTGGGCGGCCTGCGCATGCACCAGGCGATCGCCGACATCGCCGACTTCAGACAAAACGATTTGCTGATCAAGGCGAGCGCCGGCGGCGATGTCGACGCGGGGCTCGCTTTCGTCAAGCGCAGTCCGATCGGCCCGAGGCTTGGCGACACATTCGCGCGGCTCGGCGGCAAAGGGCCGATGATCGCCGACATCAAACTCGACTTGCCGCTCAAGAATCTCGACGACCGCAAGATCGATATCACCACCCGCTTGGCGAATGCGACCGTGGCTCTGCAGAAAGTGAACGCGCCGGTGCGCGAGCTCACGGGCGATCTCACGATCAAGAACTCGCTGGTCGCCTCGGGCAATCTGCGAGGCACCTGGCTCGGCGGTCCGCTGAATGTGACCATCAAGCAGCAGAATGCGCTGGCGGCGGACTTGAGTGCCGAAGGTCATGCCAATGCCGACGACCTGCAGAAAATGTTTGCTCTGCCGGCGGCGGTGAAGTTGAGCGGCGATACCGACTGGCACATGAGCATGCGCATCGACAGCGCCGAGACCGAGGCTGCAAGACATCGCACCGTGCGCATCGATTCGGATCTGCGAGGTTTGGGAATTCAACTCCCCGAGCCGCTGGGCAAAGGCGCGGGCGATCTGCGAGCGCTGCAAGTCACGTTGGATGCCGATGACGAACAGATCCTGACGCGCACTGCTTTCGGCGATGTGCGCGCGTTGATTCGCATGAAAACAAGGGACGACGGTTGGTCGCTCGATCGTGGCGGCGTGCGCGCGGATGCCGTGTCACCGGCGTTGCCGAGCCATCGTGGCTTGCGCGTGGAAGGCACCGTGAAGCGGTTCGTGCTCGATGATTGGTTGGCGTTGCGCGGCGATCAGCCGGCCAATGCGACCACCGATCAAAGCGACGACGACAAGGCGACGCTCTCGGATTACTTGCAGGCCGCGAATGTGCGCGTCGGCGAGTTCCAGATGTTTGGTTATCGCTTCCCCGATCTGCGCGGCGTGCTGCAAGCAACTCAAAGCGGATGGCGAGTCGATGTGAGCGGCAATGCCGCGACCGGCCAGGTGCTGATTCCACAAACATTCACTGGAGCGCAGCCGCTGCGCGCGACGATGGAACGCCTGGTGCTGGATAAAGCCGAGCAACCGGATCAGCCCGCCAGCAAAGATGACAACACCCCGACCGATCCTCGCAACTTTCCCAATCTGCAGGTGTATGTCGGCAGCCTGAGTCTCGGGCAGCGCGTGATCGGCGCGGTGGATTTGAAGGCGAGCCGAGTGCCGCAGGGAATTCGTTTCGACAACGTCACCGTGCTCGGCGAATCGGCACGCGCCGACGCGCAAGGCGAATGGTTGAACACTGTCGACGGCCAGCATTCATCGCTCACCGCGAGTCTCGAAAGCAAAGACGTCGCCGCGACGTTGAAAGGGCTCAACTACACGCCATTCATCGAAGCGAAGCGCGGCGCCATCAAAGCGAACTTGTCCTGGCCGGGCAGCTACAACGCCAGCATGCTCGAACATGCGTCGGGCGGTATCAGCGTCGATGCGGAGACCGGGCAGCTGGTGAATTTGCAGCCGGGTGCGGGCCGCGTGCTCGGTTTGTTCAGCGTCGGCGCGCTGCCTCGCCGGCTGGCGCTGGACTTCAGCGATCTCACCGAGAAAGGTCTCGCGTTCGATACTGTGCACGGCGATTTCGAATTGCGCGACGGCAATGCTTATACGAGCAATTTGTTACTTCGCGGACCCGCGGCCGAGATCGGCATCGCCGGACGCACCGGGTTGGGGACGCGCGATTACGATCAAACAGCGGTCGTGACGGGAAATCTCGGTGCGTCGTTGCCCGTGGCTGGTGCGCTTGCCGGCGGGCCCGTTGTCGGCGCGGCTGTGCTGCTGTTTTCTCAAGTTTTCAAAGAGCCCCTCAAGGGCATCACGCGCGGGTACTATCGCATCACCGGTCCTTGGGACGATCCGGTGGTGGAACGCGTCGACGCGGCCGCCGCCAAGGCGGAAGCATCGGGTGACTAATACAACGAGTTTGACTCGCGCAGCTGTCCTGCAAATGACCTCGGCGCCCGAGGTCGAAGCCAATCTGGCCGCCGCACGTACCTTGCTCGAGCGCGCTCGCGTGGAAGGCGCGACGCTCGCGGTCTTGCCGGAAAATTTCGCCATCATGGGCCATCGCGACGTCGATAAAGTCGAAGTCGCAGAAGCGCCGGGCGAGGGCCCCATTCAGGCGTTTCTAGGCCACTGCGCACGCGAGTTGGGTCTTTGGATCATCGGCGGCACGATTCCACTGCGCGTCGAGGGCGAGCCTCAGCGGGTCGCAGCGGCGTCGCTGGTGTTCGACGAGCGCGGCCGCTGCGTGGGACGGTACGACAAGATTCACCTGTTCGACGTCGATATCCCCAACCGCGAGGAGAGTTATCGCGAATCGGCGACAGTCGTGCCCGGTAACAATGCCACGGTCGTTCCTACAGCCATCGGCCGCGTCGGTATGGGCATCTGCTACGACGTGAGATTTCCTGAATTATTTCGGGCGCTGCAGGAGCAGGGGGCGGAAATCCTTAGCCTGCCTTCAGCGTTTACCGCCCCCACCGGTAAGGCACATTGGGAATTGTTGCTGCGGGCCCGGGCGGTTGAGAATCTGTGTTACGTACTGGCCCCGGCTCAAAGCGGCATCCATCCGAACGGGCGGGAGACCTGGGGAGACTCGCTGATCGTGGATCCGTGGGGCCAAGTACTTTCCCGCGTCGGCCAGCCCGGCCCTGGCCTTGCAGTGGCGGAAATCGACCGCACTGTGCAACAAGAACTCCGTGAACGCTTCCCGGCGCTGTCGCATCGGCGCTTTTCCGTTGTGCCGCCGTCCACGTCATAATCGCATCCATGAGCACAGTCCAAGCCGCCGTCAGAGACCGCCTCCACCTGGAATTGCCCGCTGCCTTCAATGCCTCGCAGCCACTGGAAGTGGCGCGTCGGGCGATCCTCGCGCCATCCGGGCTCGACGAGGACCGGCTCGCCAACGTGCTCGGCAGCGTCATGGGCTACAGCGTCGATTACGCCGATCTGTATTTTCAGCTGAGCCGCGAGGAGTCGTGGTCGCTGGAGGACAGCATCGTCAAGGACGGCTCGCACAGCATCGAGCAGGGCGTCGGCGTGCGCGCGCTCGCGGGCGAGAAAACGGGCTTCGCGTATTCCGATGAGATTTTGTTGCCGGCACTGACCGAAGCGTCGATGGCTGCGCGAGCGATCGCACGCAGCGGCGCGAGCACTTCGATGCAAGCATGGCGCTCGACTGCAGGTCATCAGTTGTATCTGCCGCTCGACCCGCTCGAAGGACTGAGCGACACTGACAAAGTGCAGCTGCTCGAAAAGATCGATCGGGAGGCGCGTCGCCTGGATCCGCACGTAACGCAAGTGATGGCGAGCCTGTCGGGCACGCACGAAGTGATATTGGTGATGTCGAGCGACGGCACTGTTGCGGCCGATGTGCGGCCGCTGGTGCGCATGAATGTTTCTGTGATCGTCGAGAAAGACGGTCGTCGCGAGCAGGGTTACGCGGGCACGGGCGGACGTTATGGCTTCGCCAAGTTCATCGAGAAAGATCGCTGGAAAGAGCTGGTGCACGAAGCGGTGCGTGGCGCGCTGGTGAATCTCGATGCGGTGCCGGCGCCGGCGGGCACGATGACTGTGGTGCTCGGTCCAGGTTGGCCGGGTGTGCTGCTGCACGAAGCGGTCGGTCACGGCCTCGAAGGCGACTTCAATCGCAAAGGCACGTCGGCGTTCTCGGGCAAGATCGGCGAGAAGGTCGCCTCGGAACATTGCACGATCGTCGATGACGGCACGCTCGGCTCGCGCCGCGGTTCGTTGAACATCGACGACGAAGGCGTACCGACTCAGTGCACGACGCTGATCGAGAACGGCATCCTGCGCGGATATATGCAAGACAAGCTGAACGCGCGGCTGATGGGTGTTGCGGCGACGGGCAACGGTCGTCGCGAATCGTTCGCACACATGACCATGCCGCGCATGACGAATACATACATGCTCGCCGGCAAGCACGATCCGCAGGAGATCATCGGCTCGGTGCAGAAAGGCCTGTATTGCCGGAATTTCGGCGGCGGCCAGGTCGATATCACTTCGGGCAAGTTCGTGTTCTCGGCCAGCGAAGCGTACTTGATCGAAAACGGCAAGCTCGGCGCGCCGGTGCGTGGCGCGACGCTGATCGGCAACGGCCCCGAAGTCATGCGTCGCGTGTCGATGGTCGGCAACGATCTGAAGCTCGACGAAGGCGTCGGCACGTGCGGCAAGGAAGGGCAGGATGTGCCGGTCGGTGTCGGGCAGCCGACGCTGCGAGTGGATGGCCTGACCGTGGGCGGTACTGCAGCTTAATGCTAGGATTGCAGGCCTATGTGGATCTCACGCCCGGTCTACGAAGTCCTGCCTTATCTGTACATGCTGCTCGGCGCTGTGCTGCTGGCGGCGGCGTGGCTGGTGCAGCTGCAAGTGTGGCCCAGCGTGTTTCTTGCCATCGGCGCTCTGAGCCTGATGGGTGGGCTGGTGCTATGGCTGCGCCGAAAAGATTATCGAACCAAGCAGGCTGAGTACGACAGCCGTTCGCTCGACGACAAAGTTTGATCAAAGTCGCGAGAGGGCCGTTACGGCCCCCTGAGCTCGCGCTCGTCTTCCTCTTCGTCTTCCCGCTCTTCCAATGGTTGATTGTCGTCTTGAGCGAGCGTCGCGGCATGGCCGCGGTCGCCGCCCATCAGCGGGTCCGGCATCAGCTGCGCGTCGTCGTCGATTTCGTGGAACGCGGTCCGGCTGCGGTTGGTGCGCTCGTCGAAATACATGATCTCGTGCTGACCGATCTGCACCACGTCGCCGTCGTTGAGCATGCGGCGGCGGACGCGCTTGGAGCGCACGTAAATGCCGTTGGTGCTGTTGAGATCTTCCAGCACCGAGGTATGAATCGACGTGATGATCTGTGCGTGATGACGGCTGATGTATTTGCTGTCGATCTGCAGATCGTTGTCCGGCGTGCGGCCGATGATGAAACGTCCGGGCGTGAGCTCGCGCTCCGCGATGGTCTGGCCGTTGAAGCCGACCAGGATGCGGCCGAGCACGATGCGCCGGTCGGTCGAAGGCTCGCTGGTGCCGTTGCCGCTGTGGTGATGGCTGCCGCCATTCATGCCGCTGAAGCTGCCGGCGTTCATGCTGCCCGGCAGTCCGTGCAGCGCTTGTAACTTCACCGAGCGCTCGGCGTATTCCACCCACTGCAACTCTTCGATCGCCGCTTTCACGTCGTCGACGCTGACATTCGGGCGATCCTGCGCGAACGCCGCCATCATGGACGTATCGGCGAGCGTGTTCACCAGGCGGGGAATGCCGCCGGTGTAGCGATAGATCAAAGAAAACGTTTCGGGATCGAAAATCTCGCGGCCCTGCGAGCCGGCGACTTCCAGGCGATGCTGGATGTAAGCCGCCATGTCCGTCTTGGACAGCGCAGTGAGATGGAAGCGCAGGCGAATGCGTTGTGCGAGCTGCACCAGGTTCGGCGAATTGAGCTTGTCATTCAGCTCCGGCTGCCCGGCGAGAATGATGCGCAGGACCTTCTCCTTGGTGGTCTCGACGCCCGACAGCATGCGGATCTCTTCCAGCACTTTGTTGGAAAGGTTCTGCGCCTCGTCGACGATCAGCAGGACGCGCCGGCCGTTGGCGTATTGCTCGACCAGAAACTCATTCAGCGTCGCCAGCAGCTCGGCCTTTTTCATCTTGAACGGCGAGAAACCGAACTGCACCAGCAGCGTCTGCAGGAATTCGATCGCAGTGACCTGGGTCTGGTTGATCTGCGCCACCACCACGTCTTTTTCGAGCTCCTTGAGGAAGGTCTCGATCAAGGTGGTTTTGCCGGAGCCGATCTCACCGGTGATGACGACGAAGCCGTCGGTGAACCAGATAGTGGACTCCATGTACGCCTTGGCGCGCGCATGGTGTTTGGACAGGTACAGGAATTGCGGGTCCGGCGTGAGCCGAAACGGCAGTTCGTGCAGCTTGAACAGTTCGAGATACATGCGGTTTGGTGACCTACTGGGCGGGCAGTGCTCAGGCAGTGGCCCGCGCCGCGGGTTGGCGAAAGTTTACGGGCAACCGCGACCGGACACAAAAACCACGCTCGATTTCACCAGACGCTCTCGATACGACAGAATCTGGAGCGTCCGCTGACTTACATCTTGAGCCGGAGCAGCTGCCGCAAGGCTCGGTCCCGGGCAGCCGGAGAAGGAGCGTTGATCGTGCAATGTCCCAGCTTGCGGTTGGGCCGCGGTTCTTTACCGTAGCTGTGAAAGTGTACGCCCGACACTCGCAGAATGTTCCCGAGCTCGGGGATGCTACCGATGAAGTTCATCATCGCGGAATGGCCATTCGGGCGGGTACTGCCCAGCGGCAGCCCCAGGATGGCGCGGACGTGATTTTCGAACTGGCTGGTCTGCGCGCCCTCGATGGTCCAGTGGCCCGAGTTGTGGACCCGCGGCGCCATTTCGTTTGCAATCAGCTTGCCGCCCTGGACGAAGAACTCGATCGTCAGCACGCCGGCGTAATCCAAGTATTTGAGCAGCTTGCGCATGTATGTTTCGGCCTGCTTCTGGAGCGCAGCGCTGCGATAGGGCGCGACCGAGTAGCGCAGAATGCCTTCGGAATGCGTGTTCGCGGACAGCGGATAAAACAAAGTTTCGCCACGCGTGCTGCGCACGCCGATCAGCGAGACTTCGCGCGTGAACGTTACAAAACCTTCATAAATCAGCGGTACCGTGCCGAGCGTCTGCCAGGCCGTTTCCACGTCGCCAGGCTTGCGCAGATAAAACTGACCGCGGCCGTCATAGCCCAGGCGGCGCGTTTTCAACACGCCGGGCAAGCCGATCTGCGCCACCGCTGCGCGCAGGTCTTCGACCGAATCCACCGCCATGAACGGCGGCGTCGGAATCTTCAACTGGCGAAATAATGTTTTCTCGTGCAGGCGATCCTGCGAAGCGCCGAGCGCTTTGACTGGCGGCAGGAAAGGCTTTTGCGCGGCAATCGGCTCGACCGCGCCCACGGGAACGTTCTCGACATCGAACGTGACCACGTCGACTTCTTTCGCGAGCTCGGCGAGTTTCTCGCCGTCGTCGAATGCACCTTGAATGATGCGACCGACCTGCGCGCCCGGTGCATCCGTGCTCTGATCCAGGAACACGAAACGCAATCCCAACGGATATCCCGCCAGGGCCAGCATGCGTCCCAGCTGGCCCGCTCCGATGATGCCGATCTTCATGGGCGGGCGACGGGAGTGACTGAAGGGTCGGGATTGGCGAGCACGGTCGCCGTTTGTTCCGAACGGAAGCGGTCGAGCGCTTCACGCACCGGTTCGTATTTGTTCGCCAGGATGGAGGCGGCGAGCAGCGCGGCGTTGGTCGCACCGGCGCTGCCGATCGCCAGCGTGCCGACCGGAATGCCCGCGGGCATTTGCACGATGGAAAGCAATGAATCGATGCCGCTCAGCATCTTCGACTGCACCGGCACGCCCAGCACCGGCAGGCTGGTTTTAGCGGCCGTCATGCCCGGCAAATGAGCGGCGCCGCCGGCGCCCGCAATGATGACTTCCAAACCGCGGCCCCGCGCCGTTTCGGCGTATTCAAACAACAAGTCGGGCGTACGGTGAGCCGAGACCACGCGCGTTTCGAACGCGATGCCCAAACGCTGCAGCGTGTCCGCCGCCGGCTGCAAAGTCTCCCAATCGGACTTCGAGCCCATGATGATGCCGACCAAGGGTTTCATGACGCAGATTGTACCAATCTAGTGCGCGGGAGGCGCTGTTACATGGACTCGCGGAGCAAGCGAAACAGCTCGCGCCCGGCGGGTGTGATTTTTTGCGATGACGTTTGTTGTTCCTTGCGCGCTCGCTCAGTGAGCGAACGAATCGCCGCGCCATCGATGTTCGGAAACTCGGTTTGGAGCCTCGCCACAGCCTCGACGCCCTCGGCCAGCAGCCGGTCGCGCCACTGCTCGATGCGGTGAAAACGCAGCGCTTCGACGCGTTCCCGGTCGCGCCTCGCGTTCATCGCCTCGCGAATCGGCTCAGCGTCGATCTTGCGCATCAGCTTGCCGATCAGCTGCTTCTGCCGATACAGCCCGCCGTGCGCCGTAATGCGCTTCGCCAGATCCACTGCGTCGCGCAGTTGCTCGGGCAGGGGCAAAGCGTCGAGCTCGGCGGGCGACAGCTCGATCAGAGCTTCGCCCAGCGCCTGCAGATCGTCGCTGTGCCGTTTGCGCGCGCTTTTACTGGGACGGTTGTCCCCGAACTCCTGGTCCGGGCCGTCGAAATCGTCGGTCATGTAAAGGTGGGATGACGGGTGGCCAATGCGAAATCATACCAGCTGATACACTACGCCGATGGCCCAGCTCACCCCCGCATCCTCGAATCAGCTCAGCCACTCTCAGCAAGACTTACAGGACCTGGTGGCCTTGGCCATCGAGGAGGCCCGTAAATTGGGCGCCACCGAGTCCGAAGTCGGCATCAGCGTCGATACCGGCCTGTCTGTGACGGCGCGCCTGGGTGAGGTCGAAACCCTGGAGTACCAGCGCGATCGCGGCATGGGCATCACCGTATATCGCGGCAAGCGCAAAGGCTCGGCGAGCACTGGCGACCTGCGGCCGCAGGCGATCAAGGAAACGGTCGCGAAGGCTTTCAGCATCGCCGGGTTCACCGCCGAAGATGAATGCGCCGGCCTGCCCGACCCGGAGGACCTGGCGCGAGACATTCCGGATCTGGATTTGTCGCATCCCTGGAGCATCGAGCCCGATGCCGCTCGCGATCTCGCAGTCGCGTGCGAAGCCGCTGCGCTCGGCGCCGACAAACGCATCACCAACTCCGAAGGCGCGACGCTCTCGACTCACCAAGGCCTGCGCGTGTTCGGCAACTCCCTCGGATTCCTCGCCGGCTTTCCGAGCAGCATGCACAGCTTGAGCTGCGTCGTCGTCGCTCAGGAAAGCGCGGAGATGCAGCGAGACTATTGGTACAGCTCGGTGCGCGATTGGCGAGAGATGGAAAACGGTGAGTCGATCGGCAAGCAAGCGGCCGCCCGCGCCTTGCGTCGACTCAATGCTCGCAAGCTGCCGACAGCAACTGCGCCGGTGTTGTTTGTTCCTGAGCTGGCTCGCGGGCTGATGGGACATTTCCTCGGTGCAATTCGCGGTGGCAGTCAGTATCGCCGCGCTTCGTTCCTGCTCGACGCCGCCGGCCAGCAAATCTTTCCTTCATGGCTGCAGATTTCCGAACGTCCGCACATTCCCAAGGCGCTCGCGAGCTCGCCGTTCGACAGCGAAGGTGTGGTCACGCGCGATCGTGAGCTCATCAAGGATGGTGTGCTCACTGGTTACGTGCTCAGCACGTACTCCGCTCGGAAGCTGGGATTGCGCACCACTGGCAACGCCGGCGGCGTTCACAACCTGATCGTTTCCTCGGGCCAGGACGATTTTCAGGCGCTGCTCAAAAAAATGAATCGCGGCCTGATGGTCACCGAGCTGATGGGGCAGGGGATCAACGGCGTCACCGGCGACTACTCGCGCGGCGCCGCCGGCTTCTGGATCGAGAACGGTGCCATCGCCTACCCGGTGAACGAAATCACCATCGCCGGTAATTTGAAAGATATGTATCGCGAGATCGTTGCAATCGGCAATGACGTCGACGCGCGCGGCGGCATTCGCACCGGCTCGGTGCTGCTGGAAAAAATGACTATCGCGGGCGAGTAACTCAATGTTTGTGGGGCTGGCCCTGTTCGACCAGTTCTGCCACCGTCTTGCCTTTCAGACTGTCCTGTAACGCCTGTTCGGCGATTCGTGCGGCTTCCACCGCCGGGGCAACATCTCTAATCCGACTCAAGCGCGGGCCGGTCGTGTCGTGCCGGACCGCATCCAAAACATCGGCGAGCTCAATCGCGTGCGGATCTCGCGCCGGCACCCAGGTGTCGTCTTCAGCGGCGAGCAATAGCTTGCGTCGTTCCAACGCATCGACGATCGGCGTCAACGCCGCGCCTGGCAGATCGAGATGCTCGGCGATTCGATTGGTCGTCCAGCGATGCTGCGCGGTTCGATAGTCGTTCACAATGAGATACATGATGGACAGCGCGACTCGCTCCCGCAGGCTCGGATTCAATGTGATCAGGCCGCGGCCGGGGCGCAGGTACTGCGGATTCTGCACATAGAACGCGAGCTGCGCGCCCAGCAACAAAATCAGCCAGGAAACATACAGCCAGATCAGTGCCACGATGACGATGGCAAAGCCGGCATAGATCACCATCGTGCCGGTCGAGCCTGACACGAAGCGCGCGAACACCATGCCACTGAACGCCCAGGCCGCGCCGGCAGAGACGCCGCCGATGAGCGCCGCTCGCAAGCGTACTTTCGTGTTCGGCACGAAGCCATACATGAACGTGAACACGGCGGACACGAGCAGATACGGCATGACCGCGCTCAGCACCAGCAAGATGGTGTCGAACGGACGATAGTGCGACAGCGATTGTATGAAGCTGGTGCTTTCCAGCGCCGCAATCAAACCGAGCGCTGCAACGATCACCGCCGGGCCGACCACCATCACGCTGATGTATTCGCTGAAACGCCGGCCAAAGCTGCGCGGCTTCTCGACACGCCACACGAAGTTGAAACTCTCTTCGACTTTTTCGACGGTCGAGATCAACGTGTACAGCAGGAACATCAAGCCGAGCGAGCCGAGTACGCCGCCTTTGACGTTGTCGACGAAGCCCATGATCTCCGCCGTGAGCTCGTAGCCGCGATCGCCGAGCGGTTCGAGGAAGCTGTACAGTATCGGCTCGAGCTCGCGGTGATAGCCCAGCCCTTTGAGCACCGAGAACGACAGCGCAATGATGGGGACGACCGACAGCAGCGTCGTGTACACGAGGCTCATGGCGCGCAGTGTGAGATCGCCGCGAAAGATGTCCCGCACCAATGCATACGGGAATCGCAGGATGCGCGTGAGTTTCCACAGCGGCCGGCCGATGATGGATTCGGGCGGCTCGAACAGCCATTGTTCCAGGCGCGCTAGCAGCGGTGCGATCATGCGGGCTCAGCCTGACATGCGTGCAGTGGTGGAGCAAGCTTACCCAACATGAACGCGTTCCCGAGCCGCATCGTCTGCCTCACCGAGGAAACGACCGAGACGCTGTACCTGCTGGAACAGGACTGGCGCATCGTCGGTATTTCCGGGTTCACTGTGCGTCCGCCGCGGGCGCGGCGCGAAAAACCCAAGGTGTCCGCGTTCACCAGCGCCAAGATCGATCGCATCCTGGAGCTGAATCCCGACCTGGTGCTGGGATTTTCCGACCTGCAAGCCGACATCGCCGCCGACCTGGTGCGCCGGGGACTGAACGTTCACATCTTCAATCATCGTGACATCGCAGGCATCTTCGGCATGATCGCGGTGCTCGGCGGCATGGTCGGCTGCGAAGCGCAGGCCGCGCGCCTGTGTGCCACGTTGTCTGCAAACATCGAGCGCATTCGCGCCTCGGCGGCGCAGTTTTCAGTACGGCCGCGGGTGTATTTCGAAGAGTGGGACGAACCGATGATCTCCGGCATTCGCTGGGTGTCCGAGCTGGTGGGCGTGGCCGGCGGCGACGATTGTTTCGAAGAGCACTCGCGCGAATCGCTGGCTCGCAATCGCATCGTCGCCGATCCGATGGAAGTGGTGCGGCGGGCGCCCGATATCATTCTCGGCTCGTGGTGCGGCAAGAAATTTCAGCCCAAGAGCGTGGCGGCGCGAGCGGGGTGGGAGGCGGTGCCGGCGGTGGCGACCGGTCAGCTGCACGAAATCAAATCATCCATCATTCTGCAGCCGGGGCCGGCGGCGCTGACCGACGGCGTGAACGCGATTCACGACATCATCAAGGCATGGCAGTCGACGCCAGCGGCGCGCCGATCGTGAAATAAAACGTTGCGCCTTCGTTGACCTGCGCGTCGGCCCAGATGCGGCCGTTGTGACGTGCGATGATTCTTTGCGCCGTAACCAGTCCGATGCCGCTGCCTTGGAATTCCGCGTCCGGATGCAGGCGTTGGAACGGAACGAACAGCTTGTTTGCGTACGCCATGTCGAAGCCGACGCCGTTGTCGCGCACGTAATAAATCGGCCCGCCGGTCACGCCGGTTTGCACGCCGACTGTGACTTTCGGCGGCTGCGCGTGAATGGTGAACTTCCAGGCGTTGCCCAACAGGCAATCCATGGCGATGCGCAGCAGTCGGGCATCGCCTTCGACCAGCAGGTTCGGGGCGATCTCCAACTGCACCGGATGGCCAGGAAACTTAGCTTGCAGAGCGGCTGCGGCGTCGGTGCAGACTTGAGTGAGATTCACCGGCTTCAACACCAGTTCCGCGGTGCTGATGCGTGACAGGCCTAGCAATGCTTCGATCAATCCCGACATGCGCTGGCTGGCATCGTGAATGCGCCGGAGATAGTGCAGGGATTTTTCGTCGAGCTGAGTGCTCGCTGTTTCCTGCAGGATCTGGCTGAAGCCGGACAGGCTGCGCAGCGGCGCGCGCAGGTCGTGAGATACGGCGTAAGCAAACGATTCGAGCTCGCGATTCGCGGCTTGCAGCTGGCGCGTGCGTTCGGCGACACGCTTCTCCAGCTCCGCATTCATCTGCTGCACTTCGCGTTGTGATTCCAGCAACGCAGACATCGACGCTTCGTCGCGCGTCTTGTAACGCCGGAGCAGGACGTACAGAAAGATCGCGGAGCCGAGAATCGACAGCCAGCCCTTACTGGTCTGCAGCGCCTGCATGGTCGAGGGCGGCAGGTGCAGCCATTCCAGCCAGCGGTCGCTGACGAAGATCCACACCAAGCCCACCGCCAGATAGATCAGTGCGATCGTTCTTGGCATGGCGGTGCGCCTGGCTCCCAGCTCAGGTCGTCAGGCGACGCGCGGCTTCGGCGTATTTTTCCGCCGTCTTGCGAATGATCTCTTCGGGCAGCTTCGGTCCGGGCGCGCGCTTGTCCCAGGTCAACGTTTCCAGGTAGTCGCGCACGAACTGCTTGTCGAAGCTCGGCGGGCTGATGCCCGAGCGATAGGTGTCGGTGGGCCAGAAGCGCGAGGAGTCGGGCGTCAGTGCTTCGTCGATCAATGTGAGATGACCGGCGTCGTCGATGCCGAATTCGAACTTGGTGTCGGCAATGATGATGCCGCGTGCACGCGCATGCTCGGCGGCGAATTGATACAAGGCCAGCGCGGTGGCGCGCACTTGCTCCGCCAGCCCGCGGCCGATGAGAGCCACGGTGCGTTCGTAATCGATGTTTTCATCGTGCGCGCCCAGCTCCGCCTTAGTCGCCGGTGTGAACAACGGTTCCGGCAGACGGTCCGCTTGTTTCAAGCCGGTCGGCAGGGTGATGCCGCAGACTGCGCCGGTCTGCTGGTAGTCCTTCCAGCCCGAGCCGATCAGATAACCGCGCGCCACGGCTTCGATTGGGAGCGCACGCAGGCGCTTTACGATCATGCTGCGATCGGCGATGGCCTCACGCTCGCGCGCGTCTGTAACGACCTCTTCGAGCGGCGTATCGAGGATGTGGTTGCCGATGATGTGCTTGGTGCGCTCGAACCAGAAGCGCGAAATCTGCGTCAGCACCGCGCCCTTGCCGGGAATGGGATCGGGCAGCACCACGTCGAACGCGCTCAGGCGGTCGGTGGTGACGATGAGCATGCGACGCTCGTCGATCGCGTAAATGTCGCGCACCTTGCCTTGGTGGATGCGCTGCAGGCCGCTCAGGCGCGATTCGAGCATGGGGGGGGAGGACGCTGTTACCATAGCGGGGAATTGTCGCAGCGGGTGATGTGGGCTTCAAGCAATCGATGTTCTGGCAAGGTAAAGCACTGGGCGCGCTGGTCGGCGTGATCACCTTGGGTCCCGTGGGTGCGTTGTTCGGCACCTTCATCGGGCACATATTCGACGTACAGGCGGAGAGCGGTATCGCCGGTCGGCTCGGCGGCGCCGATACGGATGACGACAGCGATCAGCCGCAGATGGGCGTGCAGGAAGCATTCTTCCGCGCGACGTTCCTGGTCATGGGCCACATCGCCAAGGCGGACGGCCGCGTTTCCGAAGATGAAATCCGCGCCGCGCGCGCGATGATGAGCGAGTTCCAACTCGGGGAGCGCGAAGTGCAACTCGCGATCGAAATGTTCACGGAGGGCAAGGCCCGCGAATTCCCGCTCGAAACGACTCTGCGCCGCCTGCGACGCCAGTGCGTCGATCGGCCCGATGTCGTGCGCATGTTCATTCAGATCCAGATGCAGACCGCGTTGTGGAGCGGCTCATTGCATAACGCCGCGCGCCAGGTGCTGGCGCGAGTCGCCGCATCGCTCGGGGTTTCCGCGTATGAAGTCGTGCAGATGGAAGCGCTGCTGCGAATGCAGCAGTCTTCACGCCAGCCGCCGGAAGCGCGGCCCACAATAGATAAACTGGCGCAGGCGTATGAAGTGCTGGGTGTGACGCGAGATGCGTCGGATGCCGAGGTGACGAAGGCGTATCGACGGCTCATGAATCAGAATCATCCGGACAAGCTGGTGGCGCGCGGCCTGCCCGAGTCGATGATGAAAGTCGCCGAAGAGAAGACCCGGCAAGTGCGTGCCGCGTACGAAGTAGTGCGCGAAGCTCGCGGCATGCGTTAATTGGTTACGGCTTGAAGTTAGAGGGGTACACACGTCATGCAGCCCTGGATCGCTCCATCGATTTTGTCTGCTGATTTCGCGCGCCTGGGCGAAGAGGTGAGGGCAGTGCTCGATGCCGGCGCCGACAGCGTGCACTTCGACGTGATGGACAATCATTACGTGCCGAATCTCACCATCGGCCCGCTGGTGTGCGAGGCGCTGCGCAAGCATGGCATCACCGCGCCCATCGATGTGCATCTGATGGTGAAGCCGGTCGATCGCATCATCCCCGACTTCGCCGCGGCCGGCGCGACCTGGATCAGCTTTCATCCCGAAGCGAGCGAGCACATCGATCGCACCATCGGTTTGATTCGCGAGCACGGCTGCCACCCCGGCCTGGTGCTGAATCCGGCGACGCCGCTCAACGTGCTCGATTACGTGCTCGACAAGATCGACATGGTGCTGCTGATGTCGGTGAACCCGGGCTTCGGCGGGCAGAAGTTCATTCCCTCCGCGCTTGGCAAGCTGAGCAAAGTGCGCGAGATGATTCGCGCCAGCGGACGTGAGATTCGGTTGGAGATCGATGGCGGCGTGAAGGTCGATAACATCGGCGAAATCGCCGCCGCAGGGGCCGATACATTCGTCGCCGGCTCGGCGATCTTCGGCTCGAAGGATTACCGCAAGACCATTTCGGATATGCGTGCC